>CAZDLE010000085.1:0-5779 GCA_964506035.1 uncultured Oscillospiraceae bacterium
AATGCCTAAACAAAAATCACATAGCGCATCCAAAAAAAGATTTGTCGTTTTGAAATCCGGCAAAGTTAAGCGCGCACAATGCAACAAAAACCACAAGCTTGGCAAAAAAACAACCAAGAGAACACGCAATCTTCGCAGTACAGCTTACGTAAACGATACACAAGCAGCAACTGTTAAGAGCATGTTGCCATACTAAGAAGGAGGCTAAATCATGAGAATTAAAAGAGGCGTTACAGCCGTTAAAAAACGTAGAAAGATTTTGAAAGCTGCCAAAGGTTACTTTGGTCTTAAATCCACCAACTACCGCATTGCTCGTCAAGCGGTTATGAAGAGTGGCAACTATGCATATGTTGGCCGTCGTCTTCGCAAACGTGATATGCGCAGTCTTTGGATTGCTCGTATCAATGCTGCTGCACACGCAAACGGACTTTCCTACTCCAAACTTATGCACGGTTTGAAGGTTGCAGGTATCGACCTCAACCGCAAATCTCTTGCAGAAATCGCTGTAAGCGATGCAGCTACGTTTGCATCTCTTGCTGAAACTGCAAAAGCTAACTTGAAATAATTGCAACTTTAGGGGCTTTTCCTACAAAAGCCCTTTGTTGTTATTTAGTAAATTATGGTCATAACATCAACCGACAACGCAAAAGTGCAGGAAGTTGCCAAACTTGCCGACAAAAAGTACCGCAAAAAGAGTGGTTGCTACGTTATCGAAGGAGAACGTCTCGTTCGTGATGCAATCCTTCACGGCGCACAGGTACAAAACGTGTTCGTCGCCGAAAGTGTCGCACAAAAGCTTTGTTTTGACGGTGCAATTATCGTTAGCGATAGAGTTTTTGCAAAGATGTCTGCCACGGTAAACAGTCAAGGCGTGTTAGCTGTGGCAAAAATCCCCTTTGCGGAACTTTGTGCGCCAAAAGGTGATTGTTTGATTTTGGACAACTTGCAAGATCCCGGCAATATCGGCACACTAATTCGTAGTGCAGTTGCTTGTGGATTTACCGATATCTATGCAGTAAATTGCGCCGACGTGTACTCGCCCAAAGTGGTGCGTAGTGCAATGTCTGCACATTTTTGTATCAACTTGCACCAGACGGACGATATTGCAAAGGCTTTTGAGGCTGCAAGCAAAAACGTGATTGTTGCCTGTGATATGGGTGGCGAAAGCGTTTTCAATTGCAATTTTAACACCGACGTTTGTTTGGTTTTGGGTAACGAAGGTAACGGATTGAGTGACTACTCGCGAATGCATGCCAATCGCACGATAAGTTTGCCAATGGCAAACAATTTTGAGTCACTTAACGTTGCAGTTGCCGGCAGTGTTATTATGTACCAAATTTACGCCAACAAAATTTAGAGGTATTTTTATGTCCGGTCATAGCAAATGGAATAATATCAAAAATAAAAAAGCCAAAGGCGATGCCGCTCGTTCTCGCATTTTTACCAAAATCGGCCGTGAAATTGCCGTTGCGGTAAAACTTGGCGGTGCAGATCCCAACTCTAACAGCAAGTTGTACGACGTTATTCAAAAGGCAAAAGCAAACAACATGCCCAACGATAACATCTCACGCAGTATCAAAAAGGCAAGCGGCGAGCTTTCCACTGTGGACTACGTAACCATCGTTTACGAAGGCTACGGCATTGGTGGCAGTTCCGTTATTGTAGAATGTCTTACCGATAACAAAAATCGTACCGCAGGCGACGTTAGATGCGCTTTCGACAAAAACGGCGGTAACCTTGGACAAACCAACAGCGTTACCTTTATGTTCGACCACAAGGGCGTTGTAATTGCCGAAAACACCATAAATCTCGACGAAGACCAAGCATTCGAGCTTGCAATCGAAGCCGGTGCAGACGACGTTGCTTTAGAAGACGGTATGTTGGAGTTTACCTGCGAAACAACCAGTTTGTCGGTTGTTCGTGATGCCGTTGTACAAAAGGGTTTGAACCTTGTTTCGGCAGAAATGACTTGGTTCCCCCAAAACATGGTTACGTTGGAAGGTGACAACCTTGTTCGTTTCCAAAAGATGTTGGACATGTTGGAAGACAGTGACGACGTTCAAAACGTATATCACAACGTTCAACTTCCCGACGACGAAGAAGAATAGTATCTTTTTTTGTTGTCAACAGCGGTAATCCGTTGTACAATTTATCAAAAATATTTGACTATTTTGTTATAAGATATTATAATTTAATAGTTATGTTAGTAAGTCAAGGAGGCTACTTATGACAAAAACAACTGCAACCGTAATGCTTATCATTTTTATTGCGGTTTTGGCGTTTGTAGGCGTGTTCACTTTTATTCCTGAGTTTGAATACGGCGCATACGGCGAGTTCTATTCCCCTGCAACGCTTATACAAAAAAGTAACTTGTTTAGCAACACTCTTACAACAACCTACTCTGTAGACAAGGAAGAAGGTGTAACAGCTCAACACATACAAAAAACAATCAGCAAACGTCTTTCGTCCATTTACGGTATCTATGGTGCCGATATTCTTTTGAAGGATGACGTTCTTACCGTTACCATCCCCGAAATTGCAAATAACAACGATGGACTTACAGCTGATTCCGTTATGAAAGTCGTTTCCGCATCTGGCGTTTTGGAAATCGTTACTGAAACCACCTATGCTGAAGACAAAGTTGTTCTTTCTGCAGAACACTTCAAAAGCGCTTCAACACGCAAACTTGTTAGCCAAGGTCAAGAGTACTACGTTGCAATCGTTCATTTGACAAAAGACGGCGTAAAGGCGGCAAAGAGCTTGTCCACAATTTACGCAGCAATTGACGGAACTGTTGCTTATGGTGCACAACTTTACACCGAAAATACACTTTACCTGTTTGGTTCGTCCATGATGGATGCAAAACAAATTGCAGGCTACGTTAACGGTGGTGCTTTGAATGCAGAACTTGAATTTAGCGATAGCGCAATCAACCAATCTCTTGGCGGTTTGTTCCTGCTTGTCGGTATTGCCGTTGTTGTGATTGCTCTTGCTGTGTTCTACCTTGTTCGTTACAAAACTTTGGGTTGGGTTGCAGTGCTTTCTCAATTGTTCTCAATTGTTGTTGCAACAATCGTAGCAGGTCTTATTCACTTGGAAACTCTTAACTTGTTTGGTGTTATTGGTCTGTTGCTTGGTATCGCTTTGCAAACATACTTTACTGTTTACGCATTTGACAACATCAACGCTTACGAAGGCAGCACGTTTGCAAGTGCAAAACACAAGGGATTTGCAAAATCCAACAAACTTAACCTTATCGTTCACGGCGCAGCACTTGTAGTTGGTATCATTTTGTGGGTAATTCCTACAATCGTTACTGCTCCACTTGGTAACGTTTTGGTTTACTTGGCTGTTCTTTCCTTCGTTGCAACGATGGGACTTAACAGATTGCTTGCACAAATCTTCGAGCCATTTATCGAAGGTGCAAAATCCAATAGAAAATAATTTTAATTCAATCTTAACAGCCTTCTAACATTTTTAGAAGGCTGTTGTGCTTTTTAGGGTAAATATGAAACAAAAGTACACAAAACGCCCATACAACGACGTGCAATCGGTAGATTTTTTAGCGCAGAAGGGTATTCCGTTGCCCATTGCTGAAATGCTAAATGCGCGCGGTGTAACTGCAGATAACTACCTGCAGTTTTTCGACGCTACGCCCGTTTTTCACAATCCGTTAGAAATGCCTAATATGGCGGAGGCTGTTGAAACCATTTCCTACGTTTTGGAAGAGGGCGGTAGTGTGCTTATCTGTGGTGACTACGATGCCGACGGACTTACTGCAAGTGCTGTGTTGTCGTTGTTTTTTACCGATAACGGCGTAGATAACGACGTGATTATTCCCACTCGAGACGAAGGTTACGGCTTGCACGCCGAAAAGGTGATTGAAGCCTTCAAATATAAGTTTTACGACTTGGTTATCACCGTCGACTGTGGTATCTCAAATCGTGACGAAGTTGCAAAAATCGTGGATGAGTTAGGTGTGGAAGTTATCGTTACCGATCACCACGAACTGCCGGAGCACTTGCCCGATTGTTTGTGTATCAACCCCAAAATGGGCTATCCTTTCCCAAACCTTTCCGGATCGGGTGTAGCCTGGAAACTTATTGAGGCGTTAGTTGGGCGTGACATTGCGCTAAAGTACGTGGACGTTGCTTTTATCGGTACTATTGCCGACCTAATGCCACTGCAGGACGAAAATCGCTCCATCGTAAAAGCGGGGCTATCAAACTTCAATCACAAAAGCCTAAAATACCTTGCTGAGCTTTCTAAATGTGGCAACGTGCTTTCTTGCAACGATATCGCAATGCGTATTGCGCCAAAAATCAATGCTGCTGGCCGTGTGGGTTCGCCGGAAGTTGCGCTAAAACTGTTGCTTGCGCGCGATAGTGCAGACAAAACCATTGCCGAACAACTGCTTGCGCTAAACGAACAACGCAAACAAATTTTGGACGAAATTATTGCCGATGCCGACAAAATGTGCGACGGCGACCAAATTGCCAAGGACAAACTTGTGTTTTTGTACAGTGACAACTGGCCTCACGGTTTGCTGGGCATTGCAGCAGCTCGCTATAAGGAGCGTTACAACGTTCCTGCCGTTGTGATGACGCTGGACGGCGATACTTACGTCGGTTCTGCTCGCAGTGTAGACAACATCCACTTATTTGAAAGTTTTAGTCAGTGCAAGGATCTTCTTGTAAAATTTGGCGGTCACAAAGCATCCGTTGGATTTAGCGTTCACAAGGACAATTTGCACAAACTAAAACTGGCACTGTCTAACATTTTTGCAAGTCTTCCGCAAAGTTATTTTGAAAAGACGTATCTTTACGATATCGAACTTACAAGCGACGTAAAGGTAAATCAGGTTATGGAGTTTGCTGAAACGTTACAACCACTTTTGCCTCAGGACAAAATCGTGTGCCGTGTGCGTGATAGCGTTGCATTTGCAAACACCTTTGGCAAAGATTCTCAACACATGTCTGCCACGTTAAAAAGCGGTTTGCAACTAAAAAGCTTTTTCAAGTTTAGCGAATACGCTCCGCTCATCAAAAACGGCGGTATGGTGGACGTGCTTTGCACTTTGGAAATCGATAGCTACACCAAGGAAATTTGCGGTATTGTGGAAGATATTTCCCTGTGTAATTCCCTTTGTTTTGATGATTTTTATCGTCTAAACGTGCTAAAAAACTTCACCACGGATGCAGTTGAATTTGTATCGGAAAACGTCGTTAAAAAAGCACTGCAAGGTGACAAGGTTTTGGCAATTTTCGACGACTACGAAACGTTTGTTAACTACTCAAAACAATTTGATTTTGCCGATTTTGTGCTAGATATTTTCTTTGTGGATGGTCGCAACTCCAAATCGGTGGTAATCTCTCCACTAAACACCTGCGATTTCTCGCAATTTTCAACGGTGGTGGCATTTTCTATCGACGGACTCGTTCGCAAATATACCAATAACACGTTATATTTTGCAGTGGATTGCGCCAACGTTGGTATGTATCGGTTGCAACTCTCTCGTGATATTTGCGTGCAGGCATTTTCTGCTTTGAAGCGCAAAACCAAGTTTGATAGCATCAAAGGCACATACGAAAAACAACTTTTAGGCAAAATTTCCTACGAACAGTACGTTATTGCATTGCGCGTGTTCCAAGAACTTGAATTTATCAAAATCGTCGATAACTACACTGTAGATTTTGACGCAAACGCAAAAAGTCCGCTGGAAAACTCCAAAGTATATCAACTTTTTGCAAACTAAGGAAACTATGAATATCGAAAAACA
>CAZDLE010000086.1:0-5750 GCA_964506035.1 uncultured Oscillospiraceae bacterium
ACCCGTAGGTATGCGGCTTAAGATAAATATGACGGTGTATTGATGCTTCGGTAGCTCAGTAGGTAGAGCAGGGGACTGAAAATCCCCGTGTCGGTGGTTCGATTCCGCCCCGAAGCACCAATCATTGGGTTGTGCTGGTATAGCTCAATCAGGCAGAGCAGCTGATTTGTAATCAGCAGGTTGTTGGTTCGATTCCGACTACCAGCTCCATTTTTTTTATTTTTGGGGAGATTCCCGAGCGGCCAAAGGGAACAGACTGTAAATCTGTCGTCACCGACTTCGGTGGTTCGAATCCACCTCTCCCCACCAAAATAACGGACGCCAATAGGCAGTCCGTTATTTTACTTTTTACCTTTTCACTCCCTCTTGTCGATTTAGCAGAGTAATATGTAATAGTGGATAGTGTAGAAAGTAAACGTTTCAAAATTGTGTCAAACGTAATTCGTCATGCAAATTAAGGCTTGTAAAGATAGTTGTGTCCTTGCAAGCCTTTTTATTTTAATACTGAGAATTTATAATGTTTACGTTGTGTGATAAATTTAGGTACAATCTCGAAGATTTACCCAAACCTTGTTTGAAATTCATTACCGAAGGCGATTTAATTGTGTGTAGTATTAGTTTTATAGATATGCACACTTTTGGTCAATGAGTAATTTAATACAGTGCACATTTTTACAAGTTATATGCAGAAATTTAAGGAGCCGTGCATTGCATCTAAATAAATGTGTCCGTTGTTGCCAATGCTATAAAGAAACCATGATATTGATACGAAAAGTATCGGTATCGTGGTTTTTTTATTTGCTTAAAAGGGGGAACTGCGATTAGAGTTTTGGGTGCGTAGATTGTTGTCATAATGCGACTACTTGTCCAGTATAATTAACTATGAAGTTTGTGGAGTGTTTGCCAAGTTGGGTTGCGCGCTGTGTCAACGGCAAAGACGTGCGAGAAATTCGTCTTCGCAATAATTCGGCGGTGCGGGTAAACGTTGGCGGACGGTGGCTTTATTGTGCAACGGAAGGGCTTACGAAAGACGTTTTTGCTGGCCAAACGTTAAACATCCCATGCAGCGACGTAGTCAAACTTGCGTGCAACAATTCCATCTACGCCTACGAGCAAATGCTCGCCGAAGGGTATTTTACCTTGGACGACGGCAGCAGATGGGGAGTCGCGGGCGCATACAGCAGTGTAGGAAATGTTTTTCGCGACTACACAAGCATCTGTATCCGCGTTCCTCACTACGTAAATTGTGTAAACGACGACGTGATAAATATCGTCACTAATGGAAGCACTTTGATTGTCGGCGCACCGGGAACAGGTAAAACCACTTTGTTGCGCGATATTGCAGTGAATCTATCAACGTTGCAAAACGTCGCGGTGGTGGACGAGCGCGGAGAGTTGGACGTTTGTGGTGCGTTACATAACTGTGACGTACTAAAATGGACAAGCAAAACTGTCGGTGTGGAAATGGCTCTTCGGTGCCTTTCGCCCAACAGCATTTTGTGTGACGAACTTTCGCGTGATGATTATGTTTGGTTACCGCGTGCTGTATGTTCGGGTGTGAATATCGTTGCTACATTGCACGCAAGTAGTGTGGACGAAGTTAAAAAAGTTGGTATCGACCTTGAAAATTTTCGGGCAGTGATCGTTTGCAAAAGTGTTGGGCGATACGAAATTTGCCCATTGTGGACAACATAAATTGCTCAACGGATGGTGAAGATTTTGAATAATGGAATTCTAAAATGAAAGCAGACTTAACTTGATTTTGTGGTTAAAATAGCGGTGTATTAAACCTTTTTTAATTCAGAAAGCGTAAAATGCCCCTCACTATTCTCAATTTTGCCTAATTGTAAACAACTATGACAAACATAATAATGCTTTTTTGCACAATTTTGGCAGGTTTTTTTGTTGGAAAACATTTTGAAAAACGCGAAGCGCAAAAAGGCATGTTCTTTTGCGATCTCAAAAAATACGTTGCTTTACTCAAAACAAATGTCGGCGGTAGGCGGTTGGAACTGTCCGTTTTTAACGGTGAATTTTCCCAAAGTAGCAGTATTGGTTTTGCTAATTATCTTGCGGACAAGCAGTTGCCATCCTTCCTAAACAAAAATCAAAAACAACTTGTCCAATCATTTTTTGACAGTTTGTCTGCAGTGACGTCCTTGCAACTACTCGCTAATTTGGACTACTACCAAGAGCTTATTTCTGCAGAGTTTTCCGCCATTTCCGCAAAGGTAAATAGTCGTCAAATATGCGTCAAATTGGGCGTTTTGGCGGGCGTTATGGTTGGTATTTTATTGATGTAGTTATGCTACTTTCGAGGTGATATGAGTTTCGATATAATTTTCAAAATTTGCGCAATAGGTATCGTTACTGCGATAATCGGCATGTTGCTAAAAAAGTACGGTAAGGAAGATTTGGCAATTATCGTGTCAGTTGTTGGGCTTGTTGTTGCTGTGATAATGATGTTAGATATGGTTGCGCAACTGTACGATACCATAACAAACCTTTTCGATTTTGCATGACTGTTCTTCAAATTGCGATAGTTTCCATAGTTGCCGTGGTGGGTATAATGGTGGTAAAACCCTTCAACAAGGATATTGCCATAGTTATTTCCATTGGCATAGGCGTTTTGATTTTGATTTCCGTCTGCGACCGGCTGTACGACGTTGTTTACGCTTTTTACGACATTTCTAATCAAGCGCACGTGGATGGTACGTCAATCGAATGTGTAATAAAAGTGGTTGGTATAGGCTACCTTGCAGAGTTTTCCAACAATATTTGCGTCGATACCGGTAATAAAAACTTAGGCGAAAAGGTGCTGTTTGCATCGCGCATTGCAATTTTGCTGTGCGTTTTGCCCATTTTGCAAAACTTATTTGACGTTATCAAGGGCTTTATGCAATGAAGAATTTACTGTTTGTCACCATTTTGCTATGTATCGTGTGTATTCCGCAATTTGCATATGCCGATGTGCAACAAGACCTTGCGAATCAGGTGGACGAAGGGCTTGGCAACTTGGATTTTTCCCATGTGGAACAGGTCGCAAGTGGATATATTGACGATATCGTTGGCAGAATCCGCGCAATCATCAACGGCGATTTTGACAATGCCGAAAGCTTCCTGCAAATGGCGTTTTCCTTGCTTGGCGATAACCTTTCGCAACTTTTTCCGCAACTTGTAAGCATCTTTGTGGTGTTGGTGCTGGTGGGGCTTGTACGTAACACTTCCGATGGATTTATCTCGCAAAGTACCGACAACGTAGTGTCTTTTGTGGGCAGAACGGTGGTGATTTTGACGCTTGTTTCCCTGTTTGTGGACGTTTTTAACCAAGTGGACGGCGTAATTGGCGAACTTTCTCTGCTTGCTGAAGTGTCCATGCCCATATTGCTGACGTTGGTTATTGCTAACGGCTCGACAAATCTTTCGGCGATATGCCAACCGTCTATGGTGATGTTTTCCGGCGTGATAATAAACGTCGTCCAAAACGTTTTGTTGCCACTTACCACGTCTGCAACTGCGTTTGCATTTGTGTCCAACCTTTCGCAAAACGTCAAAGTTACCAAAACGTCGCAGTTTCTAAACAACGTAGCGTCTTGGATTTTGGGCATAATGTTTACGATTTTTTCCGCCTTTACGTCGGTGCAAGGTATTGTTGGGGCGTCAATGGACGGCGTTTCCTACCGAATGGCGAAGTTTACCGCCAAAAACTACATTCCCATTTTAGGCGGTTACGTTTCCGAAGGTTTCGATATCGTAGTTGCCAGTACAAACCTAATCAAAAACTCATTTGGTGTGGTGCTTCTAATAGTTCTTGCGCTGATGGTGCTAAAACCTCTTCTTGCCGTACTTGCGCTAAAGGTTGGTTTACAGGGCGTTTCGGCACTAAGTGAACCTATCTCGTCCAACAACTGCTCGTCCATTTTTGTCGGCATGTGCAAATCATTAACTTTTTTGTGTGCCTTGCTTGTTGCCGTTGCTTTTATGTTTGCGATTTTGGTGATTGTGGCGATAACCTGTGCAAACGTGGTGTGATATGAATAGTTGGATTATTTCCGTGTGTGGAATTGCACTGTTGACTGTTGTTTGTGATGCTATTTTGCCCGACGGTGGCACAAAAAAGTACGTCAAAACGGTCGTCGGAATTGTGATGGCGTTTACTATGCTTGCGCCTATTACTCGCTTTTTTGAAAATATCTCAACGGACAACTGCCTAACGACAGGCATTTACACTCAGCAGCAGTATATTGAAGGAATATCTAATCAAAAACAACTTGCGCGATTACAAAAGGTCAAAAACGTCGTAGACCAATTAAAATTGCCAAACTGCTCGGTAGATATTCGCAACAACTACGTTTGCGTTACCGTTTGTTGTAACGAGCAAACACTAACTGCACTGCAAACGGCTCTTGCGGGCGTAGACGATCAAATTATGATTGCTTGGAGAAAAACCGATGGGTAAAATAAAGGATTTCTTTACAAAATTGAAATCGGCAAAAAACGTCGAACTGTACGTTGCGCTGCTTTTGTGTTTGATTGTAGCGGTGTTGTGTTTTCTTTTGCCCAATATTCAACAAAAAACTTCTCAAAATGATACCTCCGGACAGTCATATATTGCCCAAATGGAAAATAAATTAGTTACAGTACTGGAAAATATCGACGGGTGCGGAAAGGTTAGCGTTGCAATATCTTATTCCGCCGACGGCAAAAAGGTGTACGCCTACGAGAGTACGACCAAGCAGGACGGCAACACTACGTTGCAAACGTCCACGCTAATCACAGTAAAAGGCGAGCCGTTGTTAGTGCAAACGCTAAATCCGCAAATTTTGGGAGTGGTGGTAGTTGCTGACGGTGCAAACGATCCCATTGTTCGGTACAAAATAAAGCAAGCGGTAGTAACACTTTTGGACATAGACGGTTGCTGTGTACAGGTGTTCTCATAATTTTTTAGGAGGAGTAAAATATGTCTAAAGGTAAAAAGATTGCAATCGTATTGTCGATGGTAGCGGTGCTTGTAATAGCAGCTGTTGTAAACGTAACGTTACTAAACAACAACGGCAAAACGGAGGATGACAACACTGTTCAAACGGGATTTTTCCAAACGTCCAAATTGGATCGTCAAACCACTCGCGACTACGAAATTGCCGAACTAAACGCAATTTTGGCAATGGAGGGTGACGAATATGCCGAAGCACGCCAATCTGCATTAGAAAAGAAACAAAGCATCGTTGATGCAATGGAGACGGAAATGCTGTTGGAAACGTTGTTGAAGGCGCAAGGGTTCGAAAACGTGCTGGTTACAGTAAATGCCGTGGGAGACAACGTTAGCGTTATCGTCGACAAGGACGAACTAACTCGCGAAGATACCGTTCGTATCTACAACGTTATTGCAACGGAAACTTCCGTATCTACCGAATACGTAAAAATTCTATCTGTGTAAAAAGCGTTGTAATTTCTTAAATAATGTGATATAATTATGCAAAAGAAGGAGAACACACCAATGAAAGTAGTAAATAAAGTTGAAGAGTCCGGTAGACTTGTGTACAACAGCGACATTGTTCGCGATATCGTATCTTGCGCTTTGCACGAAATCAAGGGTATCATCTTGTATGAGCCTACGTCCAAGCAAGCGCGCGATTCCATAAAGGTGGATATCGAAAACGACGAAGTCTACGTAGACGTTTTTGTAAAACTGCGTTTCGACGTGGAAGTAAACGACGTTGCAAGCACCATCCAAAGTACCATCCATAACA
>CAZDLE010000087.1:0-5441 GCA_964506035.1 uncultured Oscillospiraceae bacterium
ATATGCATATCCGCAAAGTTCCCGAATTTATCTTTGTTTTGGATACTTCGATGGAATACGGTGCCAAAATAGGTAGCATTCTCAATGAAATTAACAAAAAAGATAACAATTGAACAAACTGCCCAACTAATAAAGCAATGTAACTCCATTGCTTTATTTGCACATACAAACCCCGATGGCGACACCGTTGGTTCCTGTGTTGCGCTTGCCCACGCACTAAAACAACTGGGCAAAACGGCGCAAATTTTTTGCGACACTCCAATAACGGGCAAACTTGCCACCTTCGACGAGACAAAACTTATTTCGCAAAAGTTCTTTGGCAACTACGATTTGTTTGTTGCTGTGGATTGTGGCGATATTTTCCGTGTTGGCGAGTTTTCCGGCATGTACGATGCAACCAAGGAAACGCTCACAATCGACCACCATGGTGGCGAGTGTTTTTCCAAATATAACTGCTTGTACCAATATGCAAGCACGTGTCAAATTATCTACGAAATTCTCAAATGCTTGGGTGCTGATATCAATCCAGCTATTGCAACCTACTTGTACGTTGGACTTTGCACCGACACAAGCAACTTTTCCAACAGCAACACCGATGCCGATTCGCATATCATGGCGGGTGAGCTGATTCCCCTTGGTGCCGATTTTCAACGTGTAAATCGCACGTTTTTTAGAGATATCGAACTAAACGAACTAAAACTGCACGCTCGCGTACTGTCTCGTTTGAGAACCTACTACGACGGTCAAATGGTGCTATTGTACGTTTTCCAAAGCGATATCGACGAATTTGGACTGGATAACACCGTCACTGCAGGGCTTGTACACTATGCAAACGACGTTGTTAGTGCAAAAGTTGCCGTTTGCATATCTCAAGACGGCGAAAATGCCTACAAAGTTAGTATGCGTGGCAAAAACTTCAACGTTCGCGAAGTCTGTCAATATTTTGGCGGTGGTGGACATCTGTACGCTTCCGGTTGCCGTATTTGTGGTTTCTTCGAAGACGTTGTAGAAAAATTGGTTCGTGTGGTAGGTTTTACTTTATGAACGGATTTATAAACGTACTAAAACCAGTTGGCGCAACTGCAAGTGACGTGGTTGTTTGCCTAAAACATATTTTGCATACAAAAAAAGTGGGGCATCTTGGAACGTTGGATCCAGGCGCAAGCGGGGTTTTGCCCATTGCAATCGGTCAAGGCACAAAACTTTTTAACTTTTTGACCAACAAAGTAAAGTATTATCGTGCGTTTTTCACCTTTGGAAAAACTACCGATACACTCGATTCCTACGGCGAAATCACTCAAAATGGTGGTTTTATTCCCACAAAGGAATACCTTTTGACGGTTCTAAAAGGTTTCCAAGGCGATATCGACCAGCTTCCGCCTGCTTATTCGGCAATTTCCGTTGGCGGTGTTCGCGCCTACAAATTGGCTCGCAACGGCGACGACGTTCAGCTTAAAACACGCAAAGTTACCGTCTACGATATGTCTTTGGTGCGTCAGCACAGTGCCGATACCTTTGTTGTTGATATCAAGTGCAGCGGTGGAACGTACATCCGCTCCTTAGCGCGTGACGTTGCCAAGCAATGCGGAACAATCGGCTACATGAGTGGTCTAATTCGTTTGCAGTCCGGCTGTTTCGATATTGAACATGCCTATACTATGGACGAAATCCGCCAACTAAAGGAGCAATGTGTTGTCGACGTGATGTATCCTTTGCAAGACGTGGAAGAGTATCACTTTGACGACAAGTATTTCGACGATATCAATTTTGGTCGTAAAATAAAATGTCCTTTTTACGACGGTTACAAAAAGATTTACTGCAAAGGTATCTTTTTTGGACTTGGTATAAACAAGGACGGGTACCTAAAAATTGAGTATTATCTAAAAAATTTAACGGAGTAAATTTTCTTTTCGCAAATGCAAATTGTAAAGTTTGGCGAAAAATTTAATAGTCCAATAGTGGTTGCTTTGGGATTTTTCGGTTGTATGCACAAGGGACATGTTCAACTTTTGCACCAAGCACAGCAAATCGCACGCCAAACCAACGCAAAAGTCGCTTTGTTTACATTCCAAAACAACCATTTGCAACTGCTTGGAAGTAATCTAAAACAGATTTACACATTTGACGAACGTTGCAAAATCTACCAAACATTGGGCGTTGACGTTTTGCTTACTGCAGAGTTCGATCAGCAATTCAAAAACACTTGTGCAGAGGATTTTTTGCAAACGTTATCCGCCTATAATTTGCAAGGCGTTGTGTGTGGCTTTGATTACACTTGCGGTTGTGATAGGCAAAATTGCCGGTACGTGCACGATTTCTTTGCAGACGTCCCCGTAAAAATTGTTGATGCAGTGTGTCAAAACGGCGAAAAAATCAGCACCAGCTACGTGCGTAATTTGCTTGAACGCTGCAAAATCCAACAAGCAAACGGTTTGCTTTCGCAAAATTTCTTTTTCGACGGCAAAGTAGTACACGGACGTAACGTCGGTTCTCAACTGGGATTTCCTACTGCAAACGTGCAAGTGGACGTTGATAAATTTTTGCCGACAGGCGTTTTTGCAGGTAACGTCCAGCTGAACGAAAAATCCTACCGTTGTATTGTAAATATCGGTGCAAAGCCGACGTATAATATCGACGAACCCACCGTTGAAGTGCACGTTATTGATTTTTGCGGTGATCTGTATGGGCAAAATCTAACGGTAAATTTAACTAAGTTTTTGCGACATATCTGTAAATTTGATAGTCAGCAACAACTGGTACAACAGTTAAAAATTGACAAGGAGAATTGCCTTGATGATTGAATTTGGACCAAGCGGAAACTGCCAACGTTTTTACGACGAAGGATACAAAAGCACTGTTCAAGCACCAAAGTGGTGTGCCGAGCAAGGACTAACTGCCTACGAGTATTCTTTTGGCCGTGGCATAAACATCACCGACGACAAATGTCGCCAAATAGCCATCGAAGCGCAAAAATACGACGTGCAAATTTCCGTTCACGCTCCGTACTACATAAATTTTGCCAATCCCGACGACGCCATGGCGGAAAAATCCTACAACTACGTGCTTAAAAGTGCGGAAAAGGTGCGCTGTTTTGGTGGCGAACGTATCGTATTTCACCCCTCCACAGTTGGCAAAATGTCACGTTCCGATGCCGTTGCCCTCACGCATAAACGACTGGAAATTTTAGCGGATTTGATTGTCGCAAACGGCATGGACGATTTGATTTTCTGTCCGGAAACGATGGGTAAGATAAACCAAATCGGCAACGTCGAAGAGGTTGTGAGTTTTTGTAAAATTGCACCTTTCTACATTCCGACTATCGACTTTGGCCATATCAACGCACGCACTCACGGCAGTTTGGTCACTTTCGACGACTACGAAAAACTCGTCACCCACGTTATCGACCAACTAGGCTACGATCGTGCAAGCAAAATGCACGTCCATTTTTCAAAAATCGAGTACAGCACTGGTGGAGAAGTGCGCCATTTGACCTTTGCCGATCAAATCTACGGCCCCGAATTTGACCCACTTGCTCGTGTATTCAAAAAATACGATATGCAACCGGTTGTTATTTGTGAGTCGGATGGAACTCAAGCCGATGACGCTGTGGAAATGAAGCGTATCTACGAAAGCATCAATTTATAAAAATCAATCTACTTCGCAAGGAGGAAAATAGATGAAAAGTACCGAAAAACTATTTCAACTGTCCAACGTTGATGCAATCTTGCTAATCAGTGACAAAAACCGTATGTACTTTACCGGTTTTGCATCCACGTTCGGCTACTTGTTGCTTTTACCACAAGGCAACAACTACTTTATCACCGATCCAAGATACTACGAAATGGCGCAATCCTTGGAGTGTGAACAACTAAAGGTATTGCAAATTGCCAACGGTATCAGTGCAATGGGTATGGTTTGTGATCTGCTAAAGCAACACGACGTGCATACTTTGGGATTTGAAGATACCGAGCTTACCGTTTGCGATTTTGAAGGCTTAAAGGCAGGACTTGCCGATTTCGACCTTGTTCCGGTTGGCAAAAATATCAATTTTGTTCGCAGTTTCAAAACAGAAGAGGAAATTTCCTACATCAAAAAGGCACAATCCATCACAGATATAGCCTTTGCGGAGATTTGCAAGGTGATCAAAGCGGGTATGACGGAGCGCGAAGTTGCCATCGAGTTGGAATATCTCATGGCAAAAAACGGCGCAGAAGGTCTTGCGTTCGACACGATTATCGCAAGTGGAATCAACACTTCCAAACCACACGCACATCCCACGGACAAAGTTATTCAACTTGGTGATGCCGTAACGATGGATTTTGGCGCAAGGTATCACGGCTATTGTTCGGATATGACGCGTACAGTGTTTGTCGGCGAGCCGTCCGAAGAAATGAAAAAGATTTACAACATTGTTTTGTTGGCACAAAAAACGGGCATTGCAGGCGCCTATGCAGGTATTGCCGGTAGCGAATTGGACGCACTTTGCCGTGAAGTTATCAAATCTAACGGCTATGGCGAATATTTCACTCACAGCACAGGTCACAGCTTGGGCATCGACATTCACGAAACCCCCAGTGCATCCCCTCGTTCCAACGATATTCTTTCCGTTGGACAACTTATCACGGTGGAACCGGGTATCTACGTTCCCGGATTGGGCGGTGTTCGTATCGAAGATATGCTGTTATTTGAACAAGATGGTGCAATTGATTTGACAACGTCAGATAAAAATATTATAATACTATAGTTAAATACTTTGGAGGAAACACAACTTATGATTTTAGCAGGCGATTTTAGAAAAGGCGTAACATTTGTTTACAACAACGGCATTTACGTTATTGTGGATTTCCAACACGTAAAACCTGGCAAAGGTGCGGCATTTGTTAGAACAAAGATCAAAAACGTTGTTACAGGCGCAGTTCGTGAAGAAACGTTCAACCCATCCGAAAAATTCGAATTGGCTCGCATCGAAAACAAAGATATGGAATATCTCTACAACGATGGCGATATCTACTACTTTATGGATAGCGAAACTTACGAGCAAGTTCCCCTTGCAAAAGCACAAGTCGAAGATGCTTTGCAATTCTTGAAGGAAAACATGGTTGCAACAATCAAATTCTACAAAGGCGAAGCTTTCTCCGTAGAACCTCCCAACTTTGTAGTTTTGCAAATCGTATCTTGCGAACCTGCAGTAGCAGGCAACACTGCAACCAACGCAACCAAGCCGGCAACTGTAGAAACTGGCTACACGCTTATGGTTCCTATGTTCGTTAACGAAGGCGATATGATCCGTATCGACACACGCACCGGCGAATACATGGAAAGAGCAAAATAACGTTTTAACGTTAACTACCAAAAATGACGACACAATATCGTGCCGTCATTTTTTTTGGCTCTATGTCAAATGTTGGGGTGTAGGAAATTTTACTCCAACACATAATAGT
>CAZDLE010000088.1:0-5420 GCA_964506035.1 uncultured Oscillospiraceae bacterium
TTACAGTATTATATAACAAAACCGAGCAAATTACAAGGTGTTTGCATAAATATTTTTTATAATTATTTGTAGATTTTTTGTCTTGGACGATTTGTTTTAGTTTGCAATCCAAAGATGATAAAATCTTTATCTTTGCCGATACGCCTTGGTTGCGACCTGTCAAAACTTATGCTTAGGTTATATCAAAATGCCATTTGTTGCTGTTTTACACTCCAAAGATGATAAAATCTGCATCTTTGCCGATTTCGATTGTGCCAATACGACTGCTCATGCCAATGAGCTTTGCAGGGTTGATTGTCCACAACTTTATCGCTTTTGCAAGGGGCAATCCGCAAAACTCTACGATATTTGCCAATCCTTGGTAGGCATCCAAGGTACTGCCTGCGCGTGTTTGAGTGCCTGCAATCATTGCGTCACCGCTTGCTACGGTTACTTTTTGCACGCCAAGTGTGTAGTCGCCGTCGGCAAGTCCCGTTGCCATGATAGAATCGGTTATGCACACAACTTTGTCCAAACCTTTCGTCTTGACAAGCAATTTTACCGCTTGTTTAGATACGTGTTTGCCATCGGGGATAACTTCCGCAAAGGTATCGCCCAGCATTGCCATACCCAGTGCGCCAACGTTAAGTCTGTCCATTTGGCTCATAGCATTGCCCCAGTGGGTAAAACTTTTTGCACCCGCTTTGATTGCTTGCTCAACCACCTCTGCCGACGCCATTGTGTGACCAATGGAGCAAACAACGCCCATATCGCTAACTTCGCTGATAAATGCAATGCCATCTGGCATTTCCGGAGCGATAGTCACAATTTTGATAAATCCGTTTGCTGCATTTTGGTACTCCATAAACTTGTCCACAGACGGTTTTTGCAAATACTCAACGGGCATTGCACCGCACTTTTGCGGAGACAAAAACGGTCCTTCCAAGTGGATACCTTTAACTTCGGGGTAGTCCTTGGCAAGTTCCAGCACCAGTTTGATTTGGCGGATGATAACTTCGTCACTGTCCGTCATGATGGTGGGCAACACCGTGCCAACACCGTGAGAAACGTAAAACTCCATTATCTTTTTCATGCCGTCAAGGTCGGCTGTGTTAAAATCGTAACCGTTTGCGCCGTGAGTGTGAACGTCCACCAACGCCGGAAGAAGATACCTGCCTTGGCAATTTACCACTTCCGTTTGTTCGTCGGGAACAATATCGGGCGCGATTTCGATAATTCTGCCGTGATTTGCCAAAATGTCCGTTTTTACCAGTTGTTCGCCAATCAAAGCGGAACCGTTTTTGTAAAGAATCATATTTTTACCTCGCAAATATCGTAGTAATTTTGTTATTAAACGATATTTTTACCTAAACAATACAAACAATGTTCTGTTCATAAAAATATCTTACGTTATTTTGATTGATTTAATTTTAACACCAAATGCAACTTAGGTCAAGAATAACGAATTACCAACAATACAAAATATTTTAGTAAACAATCGGTGCAATTTTGCAACAACTCAACCTTTATCCGCTGTTTCATTTTGTATTTCGTCGCTCATACTATTGCAAAATGCAGTAAAAAATTGTATACTACTATCAATATTATTTGGGAGGTGCCACAAAATGTCAGTTATGATACAAACGCACAACCTTACAAAACAATACGGCAACGTAAATGCAGTAAACGACGTGTCCATCACCATCGAAAGTGGTGCTATCGTTGGCTTGGTTGGTCGCAACGGCGCCGGAAAAACAACGTTGATTCGTCTGCTTACGGGGCTTTGCAAACCCTCAAGCGGAAGTTTTGAAATTATGCCAAATCAGCAACGGTTGGATACGTCCGTTGCCGCTATAGTAGAAAGGCCTTCCGTCTACACCAACATGACGGCTATGGAAAACCTAATTGCGCAAAGTTACTTGTTAGGTTTGCCCGTTGACGAACCGTATTTGCAATCCACCTTACAGCTTGTTGGACTTGCGCCACTGCCCAAAAAGAAGGTTAAAGACTACTCGTTGGGTATGCGCCAACGCCTTGCTCTTGCAATGACGCTTGTTGGCAAACCGCAACTGCTACTGCTGGACGAACCAACCAACGGACTTGACCCGCAAGGCATCCACGATATGCGCGAATTGTTTGTAAAATTGAACAAGCAATTTGGCACCACTTTGGTTGTTTCCAGCCACATCCTAACGGAACTGGGCAAGTTTGCCAACGAATTTTACTTTATGGAGCGCGGAACAATCATCAAGCACGCAACCGCTGCAGAAATCGAAGCGCACTCGCAAAAACGCTTGCGCATAACGGTGGACGACGTGCAAAAAGCCATCCAAGCGCTAACGAACGTTGCACCGCAACCCGATAGCCGCGAAGTTGCAGACGACAATCCCACAGACGAAGTTGCACGTCCAACGGAAAACACCGTAAAAGTTGTGGAAGTTGCACCCAACACGATAGAAATCTACGCAGATATTCCCTCGACGCAAGTTATACTTACCTTGGCACAAAACGGCGTTACCGCAAGCAACGTGGTAAATATCGGCGACGACTTGGAAAGTTACTATATCAGCCTTGTTAACGGAGGTGGCAAAAATGCTTAACGTTGTAAAATCGTTGTTGTTCCGTTTGAAAAAATCCACAATGTTTTGGGTTATGCTTGGCGTGTGTGCTGCGTTGCCACTGTTAGAACTGCTACTTATCGAGTTTGCGCTGAACGTTGCCAACATATTTGCACCCGTAACCGCCGAGGAACTTGGTTTGGACACTATGTTGTACGAAATACTATCAACTCTTGCAGCGCCATCCAACATAGTCAACGTTTTAGCGTTGTTGTGCGTTAGCATATTTTTGTGCAAGGAATTTTCCGACGGTACAATCCGCAACACGTTGCTTTCCAACAAAAGTCGAGTTGAACTGTTTTGGGCATACGCTTTGACGGCAGTTATCATTGGCGGAAGTTTTTTGGTGGCGCATTTTGTTGCTACGTTGCTTGCACTGGGAATTCCCTTTGGATTTGGCTCTGCAACGTTCGGTCAAGGGGTGCTTTCCTGCTTGAGTTCGTTATTGCTTGGCATTTTGTCGCTAATTTTTGTTATCAGTTGTGTGCTGACGTTTACGTTTGCAACGGGCAAGCAATCGTCCTCTATCGTGTTGCCGCTGCTTGTTATGGCATTTTTGCCAAGTATCATTTCGGCGGCGGTGGAACTTGTTTCCGGATTGATATACACCCTACAAATGCTTGGTCAAAACGGCAGTGTGAACGTTCCTTTCGACTTTTTTATGGACGAAAGTTGGATTCCGCTGCACAACGCCACGTTGTTTGACGCATCCAATTTGGACGGAGCGTTGATTGGCAAAATAGTTATGTACTACGTTCTGTTTGGCGGATTGTTCACCTTCCTTGGCAGACTTGCCGCCGTAAAACGCGATTTGAAGTAGACGGGAAACTTTTTGCTATCGAGCAAAACGTTGGTTGGATTTTGGAAAGGTGTGGACTAAAAACTCAAACCTAACGCAGATGAGATTTTGGATTTTATCAACGTCATTTGCAAAACACTCGAGAATCGCGCCTTTGCAAGAATAAAAGTAGGACGTCTGTTTCTCAAACAAGGCGTTATCATCAAAACAACTTTACTATTTTAGATAACCATAAAAACTTCAGCTGTAACTATAAATAAAAACCAAATTTATCATTTTAACAACAAAAGACGGCAATTTTGCCGTCTTTTTGCATGCGGATGGTAAATTACACTTTGTTTTTGCTATCACAAAAAGTGTTGCACTTGGTTTGATAATTTAGACATGGTCTGTGATTGGATTTTTGTGCAATTATTCTTAGCACTACGCCAAATTATTGGGAAGCTTTTTCCAGCAGTAGTCTTTCATAAAGGCGCAAATTGGCTCCACGTTGTTGGTTTCGTAGTATCTAACAAGCAGACTTCTAAACTCTTGCACGTGCTTTTCGGGAATCACCAAAAATCCACCGCCGTGTGCAATTAGATAGTGGTTTGCAAAAATCACTGCTGCACGTTTGTTTCCGTCCACGAACACCTGTGTGCGCATACAGTAAAGGCAAAGCTGTATTGCAACGTCGATAGCGTCGCAGTTTTGCATGGTAATTTGCTGGATGTCGTTTTTTACGTCAATTTCGTTGGGGATGGGTGGAATGTAAGAGAAACCACTTATCGCAACGGGAACGCCACGCAACCTACCGCCTTCAGCAAAGAAACCTTCATTCACAAGTTTTGCAACGTGACACAAAACGTAGTAATCAGTGTGGCTTGCCACAACGCCGCTATCTAAAATAAATTCCCATGCATGTTTCAGGTTGAGTATCTTTTGCACGTCGCTTGCCGTAACGCCAAAAACCTTGCCGTTTTCGATTATCTCTTCCGTCTGCGGAAAGGTTGTTGCAACGCCCTCCAAAACGGCTTGGTCGTAGATGTTCATTTTTATATTAGCGCGCACAAACTGGATATTTTGCAGTACCGCTTGCGAAAGATCACCTTCGCAGTAACCCAATGTTACCAGTTGTTTTTGCACCATACGTAGTTGACGGCGGATTTCTCGCGCCTCCTTTGCATTTTTCAGCAAAAGATTGTACAATTCGTCAGTGTAGACGCCAACGTAAGTAGACGTTAGCCTGCTGGCAACTCTCTTGCGTACATACAAATACTTGCCTGTGCCGTTTTCCTTTATTTCCGGCGAACCATCGTAGGGAATCAATTTCAAACGTGCGTTAAGATCTGCCTGTTTGCGTAATAATTCTTGTGTTTCGTAGAATTGTATCGACATAGCTTTTCTCCATTTAGGGAACTTTTATTGCTAATAATATACAGCAAAGTTCCCCAATTGTCAAGTTTTTTTATTATACAGCCGTAAAACGCGATTTGAAGTAGAAAAATAACGTTATAAAACAACAAATGCACTCGATTTTTTCTTCGAGTGCATTTTTATAATTAGTTTTGACAATTATGTATCAAAAAATCGCCATTCGCCCTTTTCAAAGCCACAATTTTGCCATTAGGTGGGCGTCCTTTGTGGTTTTGTCGATGCAAAACTTTGCGTATTTTTGCGTTATTGTTCTTCCGCAGGGGGATTGTCGGGAAATTCTTCCGGAAGGTACTTTATGAGTACTCCGCTTTTTTGCAGGGCAAAGAGTATTGCAGGCACCAAAATCAACTGACAGATGATGCCCATCCAAGTGGACGTAAAGGAAGAAAGCAGTTTTGTTAAAATACCAACAAGCAACGACGTTCCGCCGATAGCCAGCACAACTCCGCCGGCAAGACCGGCAACAATTCGTCCGCAAACCATTGCTACAATCAACGCAAGTATCGATGCGATTTTGTGCGTTTTTGGGTTTTGGATAAATACCTTGCGCATAAGTCCCGTCATAAAACCGTAGGTTGCCAGTTCCAACATCATAGGGATCATCCTAT
>CAZDLE010000089.1:0-1583 GCA_964506035.1 uncultured Oscillospiraceae bacterium
CCTGCTTTTATCAAATCAGCCACCACAATTTGTGGAAGCATTGCTGTGCCATGCTCAGTTAAAACCTGCAAAGCCAGTTGCTCTACAAAGTTTTTCGGTGCAGAAAAGGACAAAACGTACTTTGTGCGCACCGACGAAACAACTCGATCGTCGTCCGTTCCCTTAAAATTGTTTACGGAAAAGTTTATCGAGCGCAACGCGTTCATGGCTACTTTGTTTTCTTCGCCCGGTTCGTTTTCGCCCCAAAATGCAGTGTTTGTAAAGGACAGTGCTGTAACGCTATCAATGGTTGCCGATGCGGAAAAACTACCAGCCGATGCGGAACCGTCTTGCGAATTGCCGTTTACGTACTTTGCGTAGGACACCGATCCCGTCACAAGCACCACCAACGCCAGCAAAAAACACGCGCAGGAAAAGGCGTTACGCTTTGCGAACGCTTTGATAGATTTCCATGCTAAAATCAGCTTGTTTGCCTTCATTGGGTACCTTCCGTTGTGACCGAGATATTTTTGTTATTGAATTGCCGTTGCGCAACGTCCACTTTCAACAAGACGAACGTTATTGTAGATTGTTTTTGCTAACCATTGGGCAATCAAAGGAATTGTTTGCCACGTTAGATTGCCGTTACGTTACGTTTGTTGAGCCTTTGCACGTTTTACACCTGCAAGGTTAAACGTTGAAAAAATTTTTTATCGTATTGCACAAAACTTGCCTTTTAGTTACCGGTTTTGTGTGCGTTAAGCAGTGGTTTGACCGTTTTGTTGCCAAATTGATACTGCAACAAGATTTTTTACTATTGCTTGTTTGCTGCGTCGTCCGTTAAAACGTCTGTAGTTGCGTCGTCTGCTGTGGTTTCGACGTCGGCAGTGTTCTCGCCGGCAGTTGCAGTTGTATCTTGCGCGCCTTCCGTTTGCGGTTCGGCACTGTATTTTATCAAAAATCCGCCCAGTGCCAAAATAGCCAAAAGGGCAACTACGTAGATCCAACCTTCCGCCTTTAGCCACATGGAAAACGCGCCCAACTTGGGGTAATGCGCCACCACTTTGCCAAGGACGTTTTCCGTTGGAACGGGCAAAAGGTCTTGCGTGTTGTTCGCATCCCCTTTGGTGATAAATCCGCGCTCGGTGATACCCACAATACGATGGGTGGTTGGGGTTGTGTCACCATCCAACATAAAGGTGATAACGTCGCCGATTTTGTAGTCGTTGGTCTTTTTGATAACAATCATATCGCCAACGCTAACTTGTTTTGGCTCGCCACCACTAACAAGAGCGCTGGTGCCGTTCATACTGCCAGTTGCAATGTTAAGAGTGGAATAGCCAAAAACGGACGGGACGTTGTTGCCCAAAACAAATTTGTCGAACGCCATCCACAAAACAAGCAACGCCAAAATGCCCAGCAACGCCCACACGACGTACCAGAACACTTTTACGACGATATTCCAAATTGTTTTTGCCTTTGATGCCATTTGTTTTTCCCCTTTTGCGACCAAATCGCGTTTTTGATGATTTGCCCACGTCGGTGGGTGTATGACAGCGGACAACCACTAATAGCCACTACCGTAGTTTTATGATATTGACTAT
>CAZDLE010000089.1:1683-5374 GCA_964506035.1 uncultured Oscillospiraceae bacterium
GCTTTAATATTAGATTTGTTAAAGTATAAAGCAGTAACTCACAAGGAGTGGGCGAACACTAATAGCCACTACCGTAGTTTTATGATATTGACTATGCTTTAATATTAGATTTGTTAAAGTATAAAGCAGTAACTCACAAGGAGTGGGCGACCACTGATAGCCACTACCGTAGTTTGAACCGTTTTTGTGGATTTTTGGCAAACCAAAGTGTCTACTGGTTGTTTGTACAAGATAAAATCCGTTGCACGTTTTATAACAATAGTGCTTTGACGAGAACATCCGCAGTTGTTTTCGTCAAAAAACTACCCAAAAGCACCACAAATTGCACGTTTTTGCCAACGATTTTGTACCACGACGTACAAAGTTACGTTTGTTTGCATAACACTGCATATCAGCTGTGCAAAAGGCAAAGTCAACCGTCATTTTGATGTAAACAGCACCACAAATTGCACGTTTTTGCCAACGATTTCCACGTCGGTTGCATAACTGTGCCAAAAACGATTTGCCTTGAGTGGCACTTGATGCTGCTGTAAGAAAAGACAAATTGCGCGCCAATTTGACCGTGAGTTGCACCGTAAAAGATTGCAAAAAGTGATTGTGGCAACAAAGTGGAACCAATCAACTTGCATTCCCACAGCAATTTGTGGGAATGCACAAGTTTGATTGATTTTGTGTGGATTTAGAATTAGTAATACTCAAGAATACTTACTATTATTGAGCTTGTTCAATAGAGAATGCAATGTTGAAGGACATTTGGGAACTGATAGCATCATATGCCTCTTTGGTAATCTCGTCACCAATTCTCTTTATTCCAACATGCAAATCCTTAATGTCGTCGTAGGCCTTTGCTTGAGCGGCATAACCAATAACAGTATCTTTTAGGTTGTTTGCATCGTCTGTTTCCAATGCCCATTCCCAAGAAAGGGTGTAGGTAGCCGCGTTTAAAATTTCACCAACTCCAACTGTACCTAATGCTTTACTATTCAATTTGGTTTTGATTTCTGCAAGTGTCATATTCTTGAGTTCAGAACCATCTACTTCAACAACATCTTCACCTTTTTTCAATGTCCATTTTACTGGATTATAATCACCAACGTGAATTTCTTCAATTTCAGTTTTTCCATTAATTGGACTAACACTTAGAGTCAATTTTGCTGCAACTTCGGCTGAGCCGGAAACTTCAAAAGTTATATGGCCACTTGTTCCGGGAGCAACGACGTTTGCAGTTCCATTCGTTCGAACTGCAACACCATTAGATGTTACAACTGTTGCGACTGAACTGCCAGAACCTGCTGTATAATTCTTTCCCAACAACTTGTCTGCATCTTTAACCGTTACCACAAAGCCCCATTTTGCTGCGGTTGCGGTTTGATCGCCTGTTGTTCCACTTGTGATATACTTTGCAAAAGTTACTGCGCCCATTGCCAAAATAAGGCAAACCATAAGTACAACGGCGATAATTGCCATCAATCTTCTGCTGTTATTGCGAGATTTTTCCATAATAATTCTCCTTTTTATTTTTCTTTTCTAAAATATTGTTTTGTTGTGTTTTAGATAACTATGCGTTTCCGTCCGTGCAAAATTTCGTTTGCTTGTTACAAAGAGTGGCAACAAGGCGTTACGTAGAGTTGCCGTTTGCTTATTCTCACAAGGTTTCGGTGGCAACAAACCACCGCCCTACCGAAGTTACGCAATATAACTTACGGTACTGAAACGTGCGAGAAAAACGATTATTGCCGTCACCGAACAATCAAATGCACTTTTAGTTGTACGAGTATTGCAATTAAAGCGGGCGTTTAGTCGTTATCTTGTTGATCTTGGGCAGATTGCATATCTGCTTGACGTTTGTTTAGCAGCCATGCCACATAGAATATAAGCACAGCGGCGTTGATCATCAACAGTACCAGCCACAGCCAGCGGATTGTTCCGCCTTGTTCAAGATTGCCACCGGTGTTGTTCAAATCTTGCTTGATTCCCCCTTGCGCGGTGGAATTGGGATGCGCTTCGGCATGGGTGGAAATCTTCATTGTGATGGATGCACCACCGTTTGCGCTTGTATCTACGGCAAGATTGCCAAGCAAAGTGTCCAATTCGTCGTTGCCACTTTCGTAGGGCCAGTGCAGTTCCATTGTGAACTTTTGGTAAGACGTTGCGCCCAACGTTGCAAGTTGGCTGTTATTTACAAGTGCTTGGTTTAGGTGAACGCCCGACGTTTGGTTGCCGATAAAATACGTTCGGTTGCCGAGTTCGTCCGTTGTGTACAAACTTACCAGCATGGGCAAACTTTCAAATTGACTTTCCGTTGCGGAACTGTTGTTTATCGACAGTGCAAAACGGATGTTTGTTTGGTACAAAACTGCCGAGTTGCCGTCGTTGTACATTACAAAGGAATAGATTGCTGTGGATCCCGGTGCGAACACTGCGTTGCCGTTGTCGGATTTTACCGTGGCAACACCTTGGTCGTTTACGTAGGACGCTTGGAAAATTTGTACGTCCGTGTTGGAATCCCAAGTTTTTCCGTTGTCGTCGGTGATATCAAAATCGTAGTTTTTGCCAGCGATAAAAATGATATCGGTGTTGTCCGACGGACCGCCACTAATTTGCAGAGCAATTATGCCAAGCGTTAGAAGTAGCAACATAAACACAATATCTACCATAAGCATTATCCAAATCCATTGACGGCGTTGGAAACCTTTTTTACCGGACATATCGCTCCACCTCCTTTGTTAGATTTTGTGTTGATTGTGATTTGTAGATTTAACTACGTTGGATTTTTGCGGGAATTAGTCTACTTGAGTTACGGTGATAGTCAAAGAGTAGCTAATTGATGTTGACCAATGACCATCGCTGTTTGGCGTTGAACTTGCAATATAGTTACCAAGCAAGGTATCTGCTTCGTCATTTCCGTCGAATGCCCAAGCCCAAGAGAGTTGGTATGTACCGATAGTTGCTCCAAGATTAGTGTTAGGGGCATACACTGTAGGTGTTGTCGTTCCTTCGATAGTAGTTTTGCCCAAATTTTCAATTGCCGTTTTAACGTCTGCCAAAGTGCCGCCATCAACAAGTGGGTCTGTTTCGCCAGTCTTTGTCAACGTAAACTTAACAGGATGATAGTCTGCGTTGATATTAACTGTCTTTTCTTCAATTGGATCCGTATGTTCTTCTGCTGCAAGGAATACATCTGTTCCACTAAATGCAAATTCCACTTTTGCAGAAACTTCCGGTGTACCGCTGATACTAAACGTCAAAGCGTTGGGGTTGGACGTACCGGGGGCAACGACCTTACTTGTTGTAGATTTAACTGTTGTTCCGGCAGTTCCGCTGTATTCCTTGGCAAAGGTTGTATCAGCGCCTGTAATTGTCACCTTAACGCCCCATTTTGCAACTTGAGCGGAATCGGTGCCACTGCCACTTGTGGTGTACTTTGCAAGTGTTGTGCCGATAACACATGCCGTGATAAGGCAAAGTACCATCAAAACAGCGGCGAGTTTGTACACTCTGTTTGATTTTTCTTTCATTGTTTGTTTTCTCCTTGTATTTAATTTGCCCCGTATCAGGCGAAGGGCTTTCGCCAACGCCCATAGGGGCGCAAATTGTATCCATATCTCGAAGAAAATCTTCAAGAAGATATGCTATTTTGGTTGTTTGAAATAACTATTCGTCCGACGGGTTGTCGGTTGGATTGTCCTTG
>CAZDLE010000090.1:0-5323 GCA_964506035.1 uncultured Oscillospiraceae bacterium
ATTATATATCAACAAATTGGTGTCGTCAAGTAACTGCAGTGGGGAAAACGTGCGGTAAAACATATAGTAATGCCCACTTGACGTAGAAAGCAGTTTTGAGCGTAAAAAAAACGTCCAAACGCAACCGCCGTGGACAAAACAGGCAAACCGTAAAACGTCTGTTTGGGAACGTACAAAGAAAAGTGGCACGTAGGCAGAATTGTGCAATCGATACGTCAAATTGCGCTAAAACAAAAACAGCAACAGGCGGTACGTTTATGGCAAAATCGACCATATCGTCTTTATTGCAAAGGTACGGGCTTTTGCCACGTCGAAAAATGCCGAAAAATCCATAAAATATCTAAAAAGGGTATTGATTTTGAGTTGGATTTCTTGTATAATCAAAGCATAACTGAAAATTAGTTGAAAACAATTGAAAATTTTATATTCGTGGAAGGATGCAAAAACCATTTTTGGAAAATGTATCTAAATTGACAGTTGGTTGTTTAACTGCGATTTGCCACTTCGCACCCCCCCTACGATACTTTTAGTTCACGCAGAGTGAACAGGTATATAAATAACAAAGGAGGAATTTGATAATGACAGATCAAGTTCAAAGCAACGCGAGTAGACAAAAACGTATTTTGATTACTCTGGCAATTTGTGTCGCTGCAATCTTGCTCGCTACACTTTTTAGCTCTATGATCCAAACTGCCGGTTGGACTTACACCACCGAAGATTTGCGCAACGCTACCAACAGCAGCAAAATCAGTTTGGTGCCTACCGACGACGGAGAAACAGAAGCTAAACTCTACGACGTTAAAGGTAAAGTTGTAAGTGGTATTTTGTTTAGACCGAAACACGCCGAAGCCGGTTCTAGACCTGCAGTTGTGTTCTCTCACGGATTGTACAACAACCGTGAAATGCAAATTCAAAATGCTATCGAAATGGTTCGTCGTGGATACGTTGTTATCGTTATCGATCAATCTAAACACGGTCACAACACAAGCGAAACAACCAGCTTTTTTGATACGACGCACTTAGATGCAGCTAAATACTGCTACAATCTTCCCGAAGTAGACAAATCCCGCATTGCCGTTTCCGGTCACTCGATGGGTGGGTACTCTACAAATAACGTTCTTTCTATCGACGGCATGTTTGCAGGTCAACTTAAAGATGAAAACTTTAAGGCTGGCAAAAACATGGGTATTGTTTCCGCTTACCTTGTACAAGCAGCAGGCGCTCCGTCATCTGCACTGCGTGCACCTAACGTTATTGCGGCAGGTCTTGTAAAGGGAAACGCCGACGAATTTTTCTACGGCGGATCAGATCTTAAAGAAAATACGTACGTTCTTCAAAACAGAGGCGTAGTTACGGAAGACAACTACACCGAATACTTTGTTAAGAAGGGTGGCGAGTACGTTCAAGCTACAAAATTCCGCAAGAACGGCGAATACTACGCTTACACAACAAAGGGAAATACCTACTACTATTTGCAATCTAAACCGGCATTTAGCTTTACAAGGGGCGTAGCTCCTACCGCAGCGGACGATTGGGCAACAGTAAATGGTGGTATTTACACAAACGACGGATTGATTGCTCAACCAGACGGCAGAAAGCTTGTATCCGCTACGACAAAGGGACAACAACTTGCATCGGCAGACAAACAAATCCGTGTTGTTTACGAAGCAAAAGAAACCCACCCCATGAACCACTGCTCCACCCAAACGGCGTCCCACGTTATTGACTTTTTCTACAATGCGTTTGGTACCGTTGAAGGTATAAGCTACAAAGCTCCCACAAACCAAACTTGGTGGTTGAAGGAAGTGTTCTCCGCAATTGGTCTTATTGGATTGTTTGCAATGCTTCTTCCTTTGATTGACCTGTTCCTTGGCGCAAGAGCATTTGCATCGTTGAAGGGCGAAGTTGCCGAAGCGCCAATTCTTCTTACACGTCCACGCAAACACGTAAGCTACTGGCTTGGTGGTATTTTGACGACAATATTTGGTGCTGTAAGTTTCCACAACTTAGTTGCAGAAGAAAACTGGTACGGAAAACTTCGTTGGGGCACCTTGTTAGACAATGCCGACGCAGGATTTATCTACACAAACGTTGGCAAGATTGCCGCTTGGGGTATTTTGTGCGCATTGTTCTCGATAGTTGTTACCGCTGTTATTTGGGTTGTAAACCACGTTATCAACCTTTGCAAATATGGCGACGACTTTGCCGTTCACGACGAACATCCATTTGCCGGCTTTGAAATTAGAAGCTGGGGCAACATTGTTAAGACACTTGTTTTGGCGGCTATACTTGTTGCAATATTCTACGGTGTTGTTAACGTTATTTGGGCAACCACACGTGTACAATTCCAAGTTTGGGTATTTGGCACAAGAGTGTTTGACCTGATTAAACTTTCCAGCATGATGAAGTACATTCCTTTCTTTGCAATCTTCTACGTAACCAGTGCGGCACTATCGCAAGGTTACCGCGTAAAAGATTTGCCGGAATGGGCAACGATTGCTATCAACGTTGTGTTTAACGTTATCGGCGTTACAATCATGGTATGGTATGCAAACAACTACTTTATCAATAACGGCGCAATGATCCACACAACAAACAACATGCACTACATCCACGCATTCCCTGTTATTCCGTCCGTTGCAATCGCAACAGTTATGGCACGTCGTATTTACACACGTACGGGCAATGCTTGGTTGGCAGGTCTTGTAAATGCTGCAATTATGACATTTATCGGTTGTGCAAACACATCCTTTAGCGGTGTTGTTGCTTGGACTTACGGTGCATAGGTGCTTGCAACAATTTGAAAAATTACTAAATAATTTTGATGGGGCGAAAAATTTTCGCCCCATTTTTTTGTTGAATCTTTTAGTATTAAGTTTTATGAATTTTGCTTACAAAATTATTAAAGTTAGGTTAAACAGTATACAAATCGACCGTTAAAGTGTTGATTTTCCACTGTTTGTGTGTTGATATGACGTAGTACTGCGATTTGTTTGAACAATCAAATTGATAGGCAATTTGTTGTGTTACTGTGATGAAAATATCTAAAAACTGCGCAATCAAGCGGTTGTGCGTTACCTATCTGCACTACATGTTGTCGCAAAATCAGCAATACGTATTGCAAAATTGATTGCAATACCATCACATAACAGTGTGTCCTTCGGTGTTGGAAATCACCTTGAAAATGGCAAGTTCTTTGCCCGTGTGACTATCAATATACACGTAGTACTGGTTTTGTCCGTCGGTGCACTCGTACTCGTAGGCAAAGTGTTCGGCGTTTTTGACGTCAATCAAACTTTTGGCAACGTTGGTGATTTTTAGAGTGTCGTCCAAGTTTTCTCGGCATTGCGCATCCGTTAAATTGCCAAAATTGATCGTGCGTTGTTGGTGGTTGGTTAGGTAACTTTTAGCTTCCAAGCCGACGATTTCGCCGGTGGAAGTGTCTACCGCCACCTTGACCAGTTCCGGATAGACGATAACGCCGTCCACCACCGTTGCGCAGTTGACGTAGGTTACGTAGTTTTGCACGTTGCTTGCCCAAATACCCGCGACGTTGTAGCCCAGCGACCGACAAAAATCTTGCGCCTTTGTGATGCATTCGTTGGCATCGTAGGTTTTTGCGCCGTCAAAAGCTTGTGTGCAGTCGTACTCGACCACTCTGCCGTCGCAAGTGATAGTTACTTCGCCTTTTTGTGTTTTATACACGTAAAGCGGGGACTTTTGGTGGATTTCGTGCAAAAATTGATTTTCGCCAAAGTGCTGTTTGACGATTTCGCTACCCTGTTTGTGGGTTATTTTTTTGTTGCAGACGATTTCCTTTTTGATAACGGAATCGGAAAAAGGTCCGTCGTAGATTAGTTTTTCGTAGGAAAAAGCATCCTCTTGAGCGGAATTGAGCGCGTTGGACAAGTCGCCCACACCCAACCCGTTGCCGTTTGTGATAAACATTGCACTATCGCTTTCGGCATAATTTTGAAACACTTGGTAGGCGTTTTTTGCGACACGTTGTAAGTTTTTGAGCGCAGTGCGCTGTGGTTTTTCCAACGAAGTACCGTTTGCAAGCATACCAACAAGATATGTTGCGTAGTCCTGCGTTTGGTTGGCAAATTTTTCGCATTTGGCAAAGGCATCGCCACGTTCGATGGGCAAATTAGCCAACTGACAAGACACTTCGCTTGCGCAAATGGCAACGTCGCTGAGCAGTTCTGCCTGATGTTTAGCGTTGTGGGAAACCGCAACTTTGCCGAGATTGGCATCAATGTTTTTTAGACTATCGCAAATTAGGTACAAACTTTGTTTTTGAGAGTTTTCCACTGCAATTTTGTAGACGTTTTCGTCGGAAACGGTGGACATTTTTATCATTTTGATGCGATTTTGCATGGTGACGTAGCCAAAAATACCACAAAAGGCGGAAAGTGCGAACATCACGATAAAAAATGCTATCCAAAAAGATTTGATTTTACTGCTTTTTACCATAATTCACCTCACGCACAAAAGATATGTCGCCCTATGGTGACAAGTTGCGGACGTGACCAAATCCACGCGCTGGTTGCCGTGTTGGGGTTAAAGTAGTACAGTGCTCCGCCGGATGGATCCCAGCCGTTTAGGGCATCTTGCGCAGCACGGGTACACTCGTCGTTGGTGCCAAGGTTTATTTGACCGTCACTAACACAGGTAAACGCGCCTTTTTGGTAGATAACTCCGGAAATGGTGTTAGGAAAGTTGCTGTTTTTTACACGATTTAGCACAACTGCCGCAACCGCCACCTTGCCTGTGTAGCTTTCGCCACGCGCCTCGCCGTAGACACAGCAGGAAAGCAGATATAAATCGGAGTTGGACAAATTGCCGGCTGTTGTAGAACCGCTACTGCTTATGCCTGTCAAAGAAATACCCAACGCGCGTGCTGTTGCTTTGCCCACGATACCATCGGCGGTTAGACCGTTTTTGCGTTGGAAATACTGCACCGCTTTTTTGGTTTGACTGCCAAAAATCCCGTCCACGTTGCCATTTAGATAGCCCCAACGTTTTAGTTTGGTTTGAATTGTGCGAACGGTTTGCCCGCGGGAACCCATTTTTACCACTGCAGCATCAGCCTTGGGCAACGTGATTGCCAACGATATCAATACGAACAGTGCCAAAACAAGGGCGGTAAGTTTTACTTTTTTTGCTACTGACACAAAAAATCCTCCTTAGATATTTTGTGTTAGTATGCTGTTTTTGCGATAAAGTATGCAGTGGAATACAAATGATAGTTGTTGAGTGCTATACAACTGCTTTGGCGTATCAAAAATCTACCGTTTGCTTTTCCAGTTTTGGATGATCT
>CAZDLE010000091.1:0-5278 GCA_964506035.1 uncultured Oscillospiraceae bacterium
ACATATATATATATATATATATATAATTTGAATTGAAAAATTATATCATTATGTTATGTTGTGCAATTAAATTGCTTGCAGAAATGCCTGCGTTTTGTTTGTAAACGTTGCAAAATTGGTGTATTTGAAATATAAAAATAGGAGATAACAGGTATGAAAGTAATCAAATGGTTTCTTATTATTTGTGCAATTGTATGGGTAGTAGGTATGCTGGTTACAGCCGCAATTTTTCTTATTCCGTGGAACGAACTAAAAATAGTGCATATTTCCACGGCGGAAGATTTGCTTTTGCTGTCCGACGGTGGTAGGTTCGTTTTGGATAACGACATCGATTGTCAAGGTCAAGCTCTTTACGGTGTAATAGATTTTGACGGTAAAATCGACGGAAAAGGACACGTTATCAAAAACGTTAAGTTTATCAATCCTGAAGATAGTAATTGTATCGGGCTTATTTCGTCCATTTCCGACGACGTAACTATAAAAAACCTTGGTATCGAAAACTTCACAATAGATACTAATCTTGCAGCATCCAACGACCGAGTGTTTGTTGGAGGCTTGATCGCATTCGGTGCGAATGATAAAATTAAAATTGAAAATTGTTACGTTAAAGGCAAAATAAACGTGGACGTTAACTCAAAAAAAAATTTTATCGGTGGTTTTGTCGGATACAATGATTCTTACCATTGTTTTATCAACAACTGTTTGTCCGACGTGGATATCAACGTAAATCTCGACAATTCCTTGTTTAAGTCCAGCGAAATATACATTGCAGGATTCAAAGCGGACGCAGGTACCTGCCACATGAAAAACGATATTTTTGTAGGTTCCGTCAAAGTTAAAACTACTTTGGAAGGATCCGTAGGTGCAAAAGTTGTAGTGGGCGGACTTGTTGGTGATGCCGAACTTCATGCGGAAAGTTGTTTGTCGTTGCCAAGCAAAATTGTTTGCAATTCGTGGCTTAACGAAACAGTAGGCACGTTTACCAATGTAAAAGCAGGCGCAATTGCAGGAGTGTATTACACGGCTAGTGAAATTAACTACTGCTACTGGTGCAATTATGACGACAACAGTTTGGAGGAGGCAGACCGCGTTGTTCAGTGTACCCAACGTGACATAAAATTTAACTCCAGTGGCACCGATTTGTGTGTCAAACGAAGCGACATGATGACGCAAGACTTTATGAAAGGCGACTACACATTTACAGATCTAAACGGCTCAACAAAAGATTCGTTTTTAACTTTTGACGAAAAGATTTGGAACTTTGGTTACTATGCCGAAGACGGTTCCTTTGTTAATCCAAGTCTAAAAATCTTTGAGGGGGCTAACTAACAATGAAAAACACTAAAGTTTTATCAAAAGTATTTTGTTTGTTGATAGTTGTTGCAATGGCAATATCTTGCTTGCTTGTTTTGGGCGGTTGTAACGTAATCTTAACAAAAAACGTATCTAATGCAGGAGAGTTTTACGAGGCAACAAAAGGTTCGCTTGATAGATATGCATTCACTCCGTCATCCAACAACATCAATATAACAAGCGATTTTACCATTAAAACGGGTGACGACTTTTTTGGCGTCAAAATGAATAGCGAAACGCACCTTACCGACGGTACTACATTAGTTAAAGGTTTAATGTTAAAAAAGATGACCTTAAACGGTAACGGACATACCATAACTATCAAAGGCGATGGCGGTTCTCTTGGAAAAAGCAATATGTTTTTGTGGAGAATCCAAAACTGCACCGTCAAAGACTTGAATATTGTCTACGACGTTGACCTTTCAATCGGCGGTAGTAATGGTTCTGTTTTTGGCGGTTTGGCAGGACAAGCATTAGATTGCACCATCGAAAACTGTACGGTTACCTACAATCGCAATACAGATATTTCTTTCTGGACGGACGGTTACGGCTACCACGATAGTGGATTTGGCGGAATTGCCGGATCAACGAGCAATACAACAATTACAAACTGCAAAGTTAACGGAAAGATATTGGGCACCGCAGGTTACTTTGGCGGTATTGTGGGAAGAGCTATGGGCGGTACCATTATCAAAAATTCACAATTTAACGGTTCGTTGGAAACAAAATCTATGGAAGAATGTTTTGTCGGCGCATTGGCAGGCGCTTGCGACGGAACGATAGTATCTTGCAAAGTTACTGCCGACTATCTAAAGTTTGTGGGCAGACCGCAGGCATCACGCAGTAGAACATCATCTTGTGGTGGATTTGTTGGTAAATTAGCCGGTAAATTGACCGATTGCTATCTCGACTTTGCCCCTAACGGCTATATATGTGCGGAAAGTATCGCAAACGGCTTTTTTTCCACAACTGTACAAACGGGTGTGGTTGTTGGCGAAACGGTTGCCGGTGCAGTTGTAAAAAACATCTACGTAGACGGTACTTTCGATAACGCCGAAAACATTCAATTTGCCGAAACGAGAAGGGAAGTAAAACTGGGCGTTTTTGATAACGAATCGACTAGTGTATCTAATATTTTCTTTGTGGACGACGACTATTACTACGACTATGAAGAAACTTTCGAAGCTACTCGTGAAGAAACGGAAAGCGGTTACAAGTTTAACGGCAAGGTTCACGACGAAGACGTGGTAGTGGAAGTTATTTGCAAGAGCAGTACCGACAAAGACACGGGCGTTACCACTTGGGACAAAACTCGAACAGATATGATAAAGTTGACGCTTGAAGGCGTGGAATACGAACTCAAATCCACCAACATATTGCTCGATTCCATCTACTATGGCGACACTCTCGACAATTACGTATACGGTATAACGTTAGACACAGTTGACCAAATTACCTACCAAGTAAAATTCGAAAGAGAATTGCGTTTCGTAAGTAACGGCGGTGCAACCTTTGTAACTTCCTACGACGATATCGACTTCGAACTTGGCGAAAACATTATCGGCGGTGCGGAAAACTACTGGAAAACCGATCCCACCACAGGAAAACCACTGTTGAAAAACGTTGATTAGGGGAGTGCCTACAAAATCTTGTTGGTATTTTGGTTAGAATGGCAATTTATAGATTTTAACGTGTATCAGTAGTGGCTAATAATAAACAATTATATTTTCAAAATATTACATAATTCAAAGGGAAGAAATGCATTCTTGCATATCTTCCTTTTTGTTTTTAACGTATTTCTATTCTCATAACGTCGATATGCAACATTTATCTCGGCGATATGCGTTATCTATCGCACCCATCAAAAAACAAATTGCTTTCGCTTGACAAACTGCGCAATATTTATTATTATCAACGCATGATTTACTTTATTCGACACGGACAAACGGACTGGAACGTCCAACAACTTATTCAAGGTCAAACCAACATCCCCCTAAACGACGTAGGCATTGCCCAAGCGCACCAAATGGCACAATCGTTGCAGGGCATCACCTTCCACAAGGTGTTTTGTTCTCCGTTGGATCGTGCATTGCAAACCTGCAAAGCGGTGGTGGGCAACGACCAAATCACAATAGATAACCGTCTTATCGAACGCGATTTTGGCGAGTTCGAAGGTCAGTCGCTCAAATTGATGCTAACTCACGGCTTTTGGAACGCCACTTTTCCGCAAAACTACGACCACGCGGAAACTCTTTTTGATGCAATCAACCGTGTGTACAGTTTTTTGGACGAGATTTTGCAAAACTATCCCCACAAAAACGTGCTTATCGTGGCACACGGCGGTGTCGGTATGATAGTGCAAAGCTATTTTCTCGGCAAACCGCAAAACGGCGATTATCTAAACTACCTTGTGCAAAATTGCCAAGTGCTAACGTTTGAAAACTAACGCTTGCAGATATGCGCATACGTTCAACGTCTATCAAACCTTTGACAAAATCCCCATTGTAGTGTACAATGGATTTACAAAACAAATCTTTCTCAATGATTTCGGCGAGACGGATTGCAATATCGGTAAAGCTCTCAACTTGCTTATGAGTAAGCAATTTGACGGTACATTAGCGCAAAAACACTGCAACAGTGCAAATTTTGCACACAAATGCCCAAAGTACGGCACAAAATCACCTTTGGCAGTCAAAAAAAACAGTTGCACGTCTGCGCACCTTTACACATATATTTGCAATTTGCGCCCTTTTCGTTGAGAAAAGGGCATTTTTTTGTACAAGATAAGATTATTTAAGTGAAAACGAAGGGCATTTTTTGTACAAGATAAGATTATTTAAGTGAAAACGAAGGGCATTTTTTGTACAAGATAAGATTATTTAAGTGAAAACGATTTGATTTCCATCTCAATCCCGCCTGCCGTCATTTTGGATTGTGCAAATTCCGAATTAAAAGGACATGTACACTAATCTTACGTCAACACGATTTTTATTTCGTAGGGCGGTGGCTTGTTGATGCCGAAGTGTTTAATCACGGCAGTGGAGATCTGGCTGCTCGAATGTATCCTTGTCTTGTTTGCACAAAATCTTATTCACACAATCAATTTTTATCGTCAAAATGGCAAAAATCATTTTAACAAAGGAGTAACCATGAACAGAACAGGTGTTGTCGCAATCGTCGTTAGCGATAGTCAATCGGTACCACACGTTCAATCGGTACTAACCGCCCACGGAAACGTTATTTGCGGACGAATGGGCATCCCCGACCACGAAAGTGGCAAAAACGTAATTGCCCTGATTGTAAAAGGCACTGTGGAACAAATTTCCGCCTTGACGGGCGCACTTGGACGAATTGACCACGTTCAAGCCAAAAGTATGCTAACAAAGGAGTAAACCTATGAAAAAAACATCATTTATTTTATCAATTTTGCTGATTATCGCAATGCTTTGCGCAGTTTTTACCGCTTGTACCTCAACGGAATGTACAGATATTTGTGTTCAATGCGGACTTTGCACCGACGACAACTGCACCGTTCACACCAAACAGGGGGAGCATTGCCAAGGACACACAACTCCCGCTCCGTCTTCCTACACAATGGTTGCGCCGGATGGTGCGCCTGCTTTGGCAATCAGCCAACTGATGGCGGAAAACAACCAATTTGGCAACAAATTCTCCTACAAAATCGTGGATGCTAACACAATCAAAAACCACGTTGTCGGCAACGTAAACAACCACGCCGATTTTGCCTTGTTGCCTATCAACCTTGCATCAAACCTGCTTAGCGATGGCGACGAGTACAAAATGGTGGCAGTGGTAACACACGGAAACTTGTTCTTTTTGAGCAAGGATGCAACGCAAATCACCGCCGATAACGCCAAAAATCAACTAAAAGGCAAGTCTATCGCAGTTGTAAATCTTGCAGCCG
>CAZDLE010000092.1:0-5255 GCA_964506035.1 uncultured Oscillospiraceae bacterium
CCGTTTCCACCTTTTTAGCACGGAAGGTAGAAATACCCATCGCTTCTTCAAAAATCGCACGACGATCTTCCGGTTTGGCATTCAAAATGGCGTCCATTCTACCCTGTCCAACGATGGAATACCCCTCCTTGCCCAGTCCTACACCACGCAAAAGCTCTTTGATGTCCATAAGTCTAACAACGTTGCGGTTTAGCAAATATTCACTTTCGTTGTTGCGATACAACTTACGGCTAATGATAACTTCGTCCATCGGTAATGGGAAAATGCGCGTTGTGTTGTCCATAAACAACGACACTTCGCAATAACTCATCGATTTGCGCGAGTCCGTTCCGTTAAAGATAAGGTCTTGCATCACCTTACCACGCAAATTTTTAGTACTTTGTTCGCCAAGTACCCAACGAATAGCATCGGAAATGTTGCTCTTACCGCAACCGTTAGGACCAACGATTGCAGTTATTGGCTGATCAAATTTTAATTCTACTTTGTCGGCAAAACTCTTAAAGCCGTACATTTCGACCTTTTTCAAATATAGCACTATTCGATTCTCCATTTAGTACAGTATTTTTGTGCGGCATCCTGCTGTGCCATTTTTTTGGATAATCCGCAACCTTCACAGCAAAATTCGTCGTTGATATACAACGCAAAGGTAAACAATGGCTTGTTTTGCGGACCACTTTGATTAACAAATCGGTAGTCAACCGTCCATTTGCGCGCTTGACAATACTCTTGCAAAGGGGTTTTGTAGTCTTTTCCACCTTGATCGAGTACACGATCTTCCAAAAGATGTTTCAAACTACTCAAAACAAACTTTTCTGCTTGGCGATAGCCACCGTCAAGATAGATTGCACCCAGCACCGACTCGAACAAGTCCGCCTCGATTTTTTTGCCAAGTCGCTTGATAACGTCGGCACCATCGGCAACGAGCAGATACTTCAAAAGTCCCATTTGCTTAACAACGGGTTTTAGACCCTGCGCCGAAACGATTGTGGCACGCAACTTAGTAAGATCGCCGGCATCCAAATTTGGGTAAGCATTGTAGATATAGTCGGACACGATCTCGTCCAAAATTGCATCGCCCAAAAATTCCATGCGGTCGTTGTCCAACATGCCGGAAACATGGCCGTAGGAAGGGTGAGTAAATGCCTGAACAAGCAACGCTTTATTTTGAAAGGTGTACCCTATTATGTTTTCAATAGTTTGTATATCAATCATTTTGTAGTCCAAAAAAAATCGTATCGCTTACAAATCATCCACTAAAACGAAGGGTAATACCCTTTGAGGAAAATTGTCACAGTATCAAACAAAATCAAAACTGCGCACTGCGTCACTTACAATCGTGTTAGTTTATTATATACCCAAACGGCGTTTTTGGCAATAGATTGAGGCAATAAATGTAAATTGTTTCACGATAACTAACATATTTATAGCAGATGTTTCACAGCATAAAAAACCACCGACAAAAATCGGTGGTTAATTATTTACCAAATAGGTATTTGATAGCGTCAATTACTTGTTGTCTGCCGTTACTTCAACAACTTGCTTGCCATCGTAGTAGCCACAAGAATCACAAACCTTGTGCGCAACCTTAAGTTCGTGGCATTGAGGACATTCTACCAAAGTTTGAGCAGTTGCTGTCCAGTTAGCTGCTCTCGTGTGTTTTCTTTGTTTAGATGTTTTTCTCTTGGGTACTGCCATTGTGATGCACCTCCGTTAGAATTTTAGATTTTTTAGTACAGAAAAAGCGTTGTCAGGTGTGGTGTCGCAACTGCACGTTTGTTTGTTCAAGTCTGTACCACACTTGTGACACAAGCCTTTGCAATCTTCCTTGCACAAAAAGCTCAATGGAAGGGACAACACAATTTCGTCGCAAACGGCTTTGGTTACGTCCAGTTTACTACCGGAGTAAACGTAGGCATCCTCGTCCGTTGCACTATCTTTGTAAAAAGTTTGTTCAAACGGTAAATAGATTTGCTTGGAAACGTTTGTTAAACATCTATCGCAAATTCCGTCGATATAGCAAGTGATTTCGCCTTCTACAAACACGCTGGGATTTTCGAAAGTTACGTCAAAATCCACTTCAACCTTTGTTAAAGTTGCTTGCGGATACGGCAACAGATCGTTTGGCAAATCAAATTCGCCTTCAAAAACCAACGGTTCGCCCGGTTTTGATAGATTTTCCGTCAAATCAATTACAATTTTACTAAGCACAGCCATTATTATACTAATTTATCACAGTTTTGTCAACGATTTACGACAACTTTGCAACAGCCATTGTTTCGCGAGCTATTACAACTTCTTCGTTGGTGGGAATTACAAGAATTTTAACTGCAGAGTCGTCCGCTTGAATTTCCGCAATGGTACCACGTGGGCAGTTTGTATTCTTTTCGGCGTCCAACTTAACGCCAAGGTAATCCATATTAGCAAGGGTTCTACGACGAACGTCTGCATCGTTTTCACCAACGCCTGCAGTAAACACGATAACGTCTACACCATTCAAAGCAGCAGCATAAGCACCGATGTATTTTTTGGTGTCGTACGCAAACACATCCAAAGCAAGGTTAGCGCGATAGTTACCTTCTTCTGCAGCCTTTGCCAAATCTCTAAAGTCGCTACTTACACCGGACAAGCCCAGCATACCGCACTTTTTGTTGAGATAGGTTAGCGTTTGCGAAATATCCATACCTTCCTTGCGTCCAATGTATTCCGCAGCAGCATAGTCAATATCACCACTACGAGTACCCATTGCAACTCCTGCAAGAGGAGTAAATCCCATAGACGTATCAATACATTTTCCACCGTCAACAGCGGAAATAGACGAGCCGTTACCAAGGTGGCATGTGATGATTTTTAGGTCGGCAATATCTTTGCCAAGGTACTTTGCAGCTTCTTGCGCTACAAACTTGTGACTTGTTCCGTGTGCGCCGTAACGACGAATTTTGTACTTTTCGTAGTGAGCGTAGTCAATTGCGTACATATACGCGTAGTCAGGCATAGTAAAGTGGAAACCGGTGTCGAATACAAGCACCATAGGTGTGTTTGGCATTTGTGCAAGGCAGGCGTTTACGCCAACAATTGCAGCAGGATTGTGCAAAGGAGCCAAATCCTTGATTTCATCCATCAGTACCATTGCTTCGGGCGTAACCAAAGTGGGAACCTTGAATGCTTCGCCGGATGCCACAACGCGATGACCTACACCGTCGATTTCTTCCATAGATTTGATAACGCCCACTTGCGCATCAGTCAACTTGTCCAGAACAAGTTTAACTGCAACGTTGTGGTTAGGCATATCTACAAGTTGTTCGATAGTTTGACCGTGTGCCTTGTAAACAAAGTTAGAGTTTTCGATACCGATACGTTCGCAAATACCTTTTGCAAGAACGCTTTCGTCTTTCATATCGATAAGTTGGTATTTCAAAGAGGAACTACCGGAGTTGATTACCAAAATTTTGCTCATGTTTATCTCCTAAAATTGTGTTTGAAGTGCTGTGATTGCTACGCAAGCAACGATATCTTCCGTTTTGCATCCACGAGAAAGGTCGTTCATGGGTTTTGCGAAACCTTGACAAATAGGACCAACAGCCATAAATCCGCCAAGACGTTCGGCAATTTTGTAACCAATGTTACCGGATTGCAAGTCGGGGAAGATAAATACGTTAGCATGACCGGCAACCGGGCTTCCCTTTGCTTTCATTTCGCCAACGGAAGGAACAATTGCGGCGTCAAATTGTAATTCACCGTCAATCTTAAGGTCGGGAGCAAGTTCCTTTGCGATACGTGTAGCTTCGGCAACCATGGTAACGTTGTCGTGCTTTGCACTACCCTTAGACGAGAAGGACAACATTGCAACTTTGGGATCGATTCCTGCAATAGCTTGCGCGGATTTTGCAGTAGAAATTGCACAATCAGCAAGACCTTCGGACGTATAGGTAGGATTCAAACCGCAGTCTGCAAAGACAACAAGTCCATCGGGGCAGTATTGATTGCCCTGTTCGGGGCAAAGCATCAAGTTAAAACTGGAAACAGCTTTTGCTCCTGGAGCAGTTTTGATGATTTGCAGTCCTGGACGGAGCGTATTTGCCGTGGAGTGGCATGCGCCGGAAACAAGACCGTCAACTTCGCCCATTTTTAGCATCATTGCGCCAAAATAGGTACCATCTTTGAGAAGCTCCGTTGCTTGTTCGGGAGTCATACCCTTGCTCTTACGAAGTTCACAAAGTTTTTCCACGTAAGCGGGCAACTTTTCGCTCGTTAGATTGTTTACGATGGTAACACCGGCAAGATCTACCGTTGGATTAGCTGCTTTGATTGCATCAGCATCACCAATCAAAACGATTTTTGCAATGCCTTCGCGCGTAGCGTCTTGTGCAGCTTTAACAACACGACTATCTTCGCCTTCGCAAAGCACGATTGTTTTTTGCAATGCTGCCGCCTTTTGTTTGATTTGTTCCAAAATGTTCATAACTTTTCTCCTTAAAGAAATGCTTATTTTATCGAAAACTCTTTATTTATTGCGAGATTTAGTGTATAATTAACAAACAGACTGAGCATTTGCCTCGACGACAAAAGCCGCCGCAGACCGCTCGTTTATCATTATATCACAATCAATAATTATTGTAAACAAAAAAGGCACAAATCAAGGAACAAAGTGATGAAAATATCTGCTATAATTTGCGAATTTAACCCCATCCACAGCGGACATAAAAGACTTATCGACTATGCCAAAACCATCAGCGACAAAGTCGTTTGCATAATGAGTGGCAATTTTGTACAACGTGGCATGCCAGCCTGCGCCGACAAGTACGACCGCGCGCGCCACGCCATACTTTGCGGAGCGGATATGGTTGTTGAGTTACCCACAGTATTTGCATCCGCATCGGCAACGGATTTTTCCTTTGGCGGAGTAAAAATAGCAAGTCAACTGCATGCCGACTACCTTGTGTTTGGAAGCGAATGCGGAGATATCAACCAACTGCAACGGCTGTCAAAATTGCTGGACAACGAAGACGTCAACAAAAAAATCGCTCAAAACGTAGCCAATGGAAATAGTTACCCAAAGGCGGTAAGCCTTGCATTGGACACTCCGCTACTCAACACCCCAAACAACACGCTGGCAATCGAGTACTTACGCGCCATCAACCTGATTGACAGAAGCATCACACCCGTCACAATCAAACGAGAGAACAACTACAATGGCGAGGGCATTGAATTTGCAAGTTCTTCAGCATTGCGAAAAGACAAATCGTTACGAGAACAGT
>CAZDLE010000093.1:0-5068 GCA_964506035.1 uncultured Oscillospiraceae bacterium
CCCGGATGGGGCTCGAACCCACGACCTCTAGCGTGACAGGCTAGCGCTCTAACCAGCTGAGCTACCGGGCCAGACCGATGGGCCTTCAGGGACTTGAACCCCGGACCAATCGGTTATGAGCCGACCGCTCTAACCACTGAGCTAAAGGCCCATATATCCACTGTGGTCGGGGTGGCGAGACTCGAACTCACGACATCTTGCTCCCAAAGCAAGCGCGCTACCAAACTGCGCTACACCCCGATGCGTCAACATCAGCTTGATTATCTTACAATATTTTTTGGATAATGTCAACGGTTTAACACAACTTTTACAAAATTTTTTACAATTTTTTTTCGACAAAAAACAAGACGTTATTTCAAAAGACTACATAATGAACCACGCAAAAAGTTATACCATATTTTCAACCGTAAAACATGAGAATAATACCGCAAAACGACGTAGTAACAAACAGTTTGCACTACCGAGATTTTGCCAAAAACAGTATATACTCAAGCAAAAGGTCAACAATCAATCTACTATCACGTAAAAGGAGAATCGTATGGAAATATTTGTTACCTTCGAAAGGGGCGCGATCGTTTTTAGGCTCGTGGGAGAATTGGACGAACACGAAGCGGAAAATGCGCGCCGAATAATGGACGAGGCGCTGCTAACCAACAACTACACTGCAATCATTTTTGACCTATCAAGGCTGTCTTTTATGGATTCCACCGGCATCGGCGTGGTTATCGGTAGATACAAATTGGCGCGAAAACAAAGCAAAAAGACCTACGTTCGCAATCCGTCGGCAACGGTAGATAAAATTTTTAGGATGTCGGGATTGTACGAAATTATCAACAAGATTTAACAGGAGCAACCATGAATACGAACAAAATGACACTTACAATACAAGCCAAATCTCAAAATGAAAGTTTTGCACGCAGTGTTGTTGCCGGATTTTTTAGTCAGCTTAACCCCACGGTAGAACAAGTAGAAGATCTTAAAACTGCAGTTAGCGAAGCGGTTACAAACAGCATTGTGCATGGTTATCAAAATGCACAGGAGGGCAAAATAGATATCAAATGCATGATTGACTATCAACAAAAATATCTACAGGTGCAAATTGTCGACTACGGTAAAGGTATCGACGACGTTACTCAAGCTATGCAACCATTCTACACCACCGTACAAAACGGTGAGCGCTCCGGCATGGGATTTACCGTTATGCAGGCGTTTTGTGATAAAGTGGAAGTCGCGTCAAAAGACGGTTGCACAAGCGTGCTGTTACAAAAGCGGGTTGGATAGGTGACAGATGCTCAGTCACGAAGAAACAATCAAGTTGATATTGCGTTCACAACAGGGCGACGAAGATGCTTTGGCAACGCTGATTCAACAAAATACACCGCTTATCAAAAGCATCGTGAAGCGGTATCTTGGCAAGAATATCGAATACGACGATCTTTTTCAAATTGCATCCATTGGGCTACTAAAAGCCATCAAAAACTTTTCTACGGAGTTTGACGTGCGGTTTTCCACATATGCTGTACCGATGATTTTGGGCGAGATAAAACGTCACATGCGGGATGATGGATTTTTGAAGGTATCACGATCGACCAAAAGTCTGTCCATCAAAATAAATCGCTATGTCGAACAACAGACAATGCTCGGCGCAAAGGAACCAACGGTGGAACAAATTGCGCAGGAATTTGGCGTGACTGCCACCGATATTGTGTTTGCAATGGATGCCGGCAAAATGCCGGTATCGCTAAACGACAAAGGAAAGGATGCCGACAGCGACGATAACGAATTGATGGACCGAATTGCAACCGACCAAGATAAAAAAATGTTGGAAAAGATCATACTGAAAGATATGCTTTCGCAGTTGGAACCACGTGAACAAAAGATAATTATTTTGCGCTTTTACCGCGATATGACTCAGGGAGAAATCGCCAAGAAAATGGGGGTTTCGCAGGTACAAATATCACGATTGGAAAACAAGATTTTAGAAAAGTTAAAAACTCTATACACGGAAGATTGATAAAAAAATAACCTAAAGTAGATAATTACAATACAAAGAAAGACAGCGATTTTGCTGTCCTTCTTTGCGTTTTTGATAAAATGAAAATTTTAAAATATCAAAAATAGTTGCGATAATTACCGTATTTTTTTTCAGTTTTTGAGGTGTATAATTGCGATTTTTAGCTTAAAACGATATACTATGTCTGTCACAGTATTCTACATTAGCCTAAATACAAGAATAGTTACACTACTTTTGAGTTAAATGTTGCTGAAATTTACAGTAGAATGCAGATAAGTCCACCTTTGTTTTCGTTGACGATACGGCTAACCGTTCGCGTTAGTTTTTGTTTGACTTCGATAGGCATGGATGCACATTTGCTCATCAAACCGTCGTTAGCAATACCCGACATTGTTCGTCCAAACATATTTGTGTTCCATATTTTTTGCGGATTGATTTTGTACTCGTCAAGCAAATATTGGCTTTGTTGTTCGGTGCCTATCATAGGGCTAACGTCGGTAGTAACGTCCACCTTTACAATGTGGTAGCTGGGAGCTTTTGCCGTGAGTTGTACGCCGTAGATACTGCCTTGCTTTACCATCTTTGGCTCGTCAAGGAACATTTGCTCCATCAAGGGGTACACTACACCGTAGCCGTTTATATCCGCTTCTGCAAGGGCATCTTTGAAAATTTCAAAACGACGTTTGGCATAGGCGCTGGAGGACACAAAACTCATCAGCGAAAATTCGTCGGTGATATCTTCGTGCGCTTCTTCCGAAAGTACCTTAAAGAACAATCCGTCGGTTGGCGTGAAGTTGTAGGCAACAATCCCCTTGCCACAATCAACAGACGTCACTTCGACGTTAGAGACGGAATCACAATGCAAATTGTCACACAATTTTTGTGCATCTTTTAGTTTGTCAACGTTGGACGAACCGTCTTTGAGTTTTTCTACAAGATCGACAATCACTTTGTTATCACGAGACAAAGCGCGCATCCAGTTGGGCAAATTTACTACAATACGACGAATGGGAAATTCGTTCAAAATTGCAAGGAGAACCTTTTCCAGCTCGTCAACGTCAGCATTGATAACGTCCAAAGGCAGTACCGGTACACCGTATTTTTCTTCCAGCGTTCGACAAAGTCCAAAGGTGCTTTCCGCAGTGGGATTTGCCGTGTTCAGCACCACCACGAAAGGCTTTTGCGACGATTTTGCTTCGCGAATGGTACGTTCTTCGGCGGTGACGTAGTTTTTGCGTGGAATTTCGCCAATAGAACCGTCCGTTGTTACCACAACACATACAGTTGAGTGCTCAACCGTCACTTTGCGTGTGCCGATTTCCGCAGCTTTTTCGAAGGGGAGAGGCTCGTTAGACCACGGCGTATTTACAAGACGTTGTTTGTCGCCGTCTACATGACCTTCTGCGCCGTCTACAAGGTAACCCACACAATCAATCATACGCACACTTGCCGTCTTTTTGTCCGCCAAATGCAGTTGTACAGCCCTATCCGGCACAAATTTTGGCTGAGTTGTCATTATCAACTTGCCGTCGGCGGATTGTGGCAACTCGTCGATGCAACGTTTTTTGTCGTTGTCGTTTTCAATGTTAGGAACAATCAATTTTTGCATAAAATTGGTCACAAAGGTGGACTTGCCCGTGCGCACCGGTCCTACAACACCGATATAGATATTTCCGTTTGTGCGTGATGCAATGTCGCCGTAGATACTGTTCATCATGATTCCTCCTGCTCTTTGTATGGTATATGCCAAAAATCCAACGTTTAGAACACAAAAGGGGTTGAGATAAGTAAAGACGATTGTAATTACACTAAAAAGATTAGAATTGGATTGCTGCTTATACCAGGAAGAAAATGCAGAGTATTTGATTTATTTTTTTTTGAAAGGTCAATTAAAGGGCGGTAGAAATTGATAAAAAAAATAATACTAACATTCGCCGTCTCATAATTATGCTACTTTTGGCTTTGCATAATTTGTATTGTTTTTATTTTATAGTAGATGTTTGAGCGCGAGATTATAAGAATGACGATGCAAAACAACATTAATTATCACTATATTTTGTTTTTTTTCGACGGTAGCAAGACACGATTATTAAGAGCAAAAAAAAGTACTAGACAATATAAAAGACTAACGAAACAGAAATCGTTAGTCTGCGATTAGGAAAAGTGCGCCTATGGCTAAATAATAAAAGTTAAAAATGCAACGGACATACTTTTTCTATTATAGAATCAGTTTGATTAAATAATCAACAACGGATTTGCGACACAGTAGATATCGCAAATTGGTAAAACTTGTGCAGCATCGCAAAACTATATTACATTTATCCCGAGTAAATAAATCTTTTATAGGGGCTATATGCGTCAAGAGATATCGCAAATTGGTAAAAGTTGTGCTGCATCTCAACATCTTGTTACATTTGTCCTATAAATAGTTATCGACGGACAAAAGTTGGCAATATTACAAGCGATGGCGGCGGTTTAGCGAATTTAGTCGCCGTAGACCAAGCTGTACAACGTTTGCTGGAATTGGTATGCCGACATTAGACGTTTGATTTGGTCACGGTTTTTGCAACAAGGTTTTTTTGTACGTTGAGCGCGAATCATGATATTTTTAGGAGAGTGGGCAAGGTCTACAAATTCCATCACGTCAACAGAATAACCGCAATCCTCCAAAATCATACCGCGAATAGCATCTGTAATCAAGGCGCACGTGCGTTCCTTGATGATGCCGTACTTCAAAAGACTGTCCAACTCGCCACCCTTTTTGATGGACAAATTGACTTCGTGTTGGCAACATGGCACGGAAAAAACATATTTTACATTGTGATTTATCGCGTAAAACAACGCGTGATCTGTTGCTGTGTCGCATGCATGCAAGGAGATTACGCAGTCGATACGTTCGTCGGCAAGTTTATCTTTAGAAACGTCCGCAACAACAAAATGCAGGTTTTTGTAACCGTATTTTTGCGCAAGGGCGTTGCAATTTTTTACGACGTCTTGTTTTACGTCGTAGCCGATAATTTTGACGTCCACCTTTTTTATTACAGAAAAATAGTA
>CAZDLE010000094.1:0-5044 GCA_964506035.1 uncultured Oscillospiraceae bacterium
TAACAAGCACTTCTTCTTCACCGATAACCAATACGCCTTGCGTTTCCGTTTCCACGATGGCAGGCTTGGGTTGTTCTTGCACAACGGGAGTTGCCGAAACAACGCGTTGAGTTGTTGACGGTTGGATTATTTCCGGCTTGAAAGGTTCCGCTTTGATTTTTGGTTCGACAGCAACGGTTTGTTGCGTTTTGACGGATTTTTTGCGTTTGCGTGAGCAGCAAATTGCAACTATAACTATTGCAACAACCACAACGGCAGCGGCAATGGCAACGTAAATCCATTGTTGGGGCGTTAGTGCGTTAATTAGGGAAAGTAACTTCATTTGTGTTCTCCTATTTGATGTAGATTTTGCCGAATATTTGTACAAATTGAACAATTTGCGTGCACGATATTGCACAGTTTGGTGACAGTTTCACACTAATATTAAGCAATTTGGCGCAAATTTTATTGCACGTTTTGTGAAAATTGTGTTGAACAATTTAGTGTAAACTTTGTTTAACGATGGAGATAAATCGCGTGACCAACGTGATGTTGCTTATATCGGACGTTCGGCAGACGTTTTATTGAACGTGTTAGTGCAAGTCGTATTGCACGTTTTGTACAAATTGTGTCGCACAATTTTTAGATAGTATACCACAACAAATATTGATTCGTCAACACGCAAAAACACAAAAATTCGCACACGTATTGACTTTTTTTGCAAAAACTCGGTGGTGTTATACCAAAAAAACGGTAGCAGTTGTGTGTTGCTACCGTTTTTTACCGTCAAAATTATAGGTGGTTGTTTTTACGTTACGTTGTTTTGTCAACTAAACCGTAATTGAAATGTGCGTTCAACCATTTTGCATTGTGCACGCTTGGTTAACTTTTAGCGTCGTCAAAACTGTTTTGACGTGCAAGTTTTATTCAACGTTGTTATGCGTTTGGTGGTTCTTTTGCGCGTTTTACACGCCGTTTTGTTAAATGTTTGGTTTGGGTTGACCTACAAAGTAGGCGGAGATGCAATCGGGACCGGACGATGCACCCATAATGGGGTTAAGCACTGCAATGGTAATTTTCGCGTCGGGCATTTGTTCCAACACCAAATCTCTAAGTTTTTCCGCATTTTCCAAAGAGTCGCCGTGGGAAATAAATATTTCCTCCACTTGATCGCCGGTGTAAAGGTCCTTTATCAGCTCAGCCAAACGGCGCAGGGATTTTATTCTGCCTTTTACCTTTTCGCCGGAAACGTTTTCGCCCTTAACGTTGGAAAGCACGATGGGTTTAACGTTCAACAACGAACCGAAAATTGCCGTAGTGGAAGAAATTCGTCCGGCGCGTTTTAGATATTTTAGGTCGTCAACAGTGGCAACTTGGTTGATGTTCATCTTGATATCTTCCACAGCTTGAGCAGTTTCTTCGATGGACTTGCCTTGCGCACGCAGTTTGCTTGCATAGATACACAAAATGCCAATACCCATACCGCAAATCAACGAGTCAATGCAATAAATTTTTGCATCGGGGTAGGTTTTTAGCAACTCTTCGCGCGCAACCATGCTTGCTTTGATGGATGCCGATAGTGCCGACGAGCAGGAAATAGACAAAATATCGTAGCCGTCTTTGATATATTGTTCAAAACGTTCTTGATAGTCCAACGCCGTTACCTGTGCCGTAAAAATACGCACGTCTTTGCGCAACAAACCGTAAAGATCTTGGTAGGAAATTTCCTTCCAGTCTACGTCGGCGTGCAACGATTTGTCTTCGTAGGCAAGATACATTGGTATGTAGTCCACGTCGTACTGCTTGCGTAGCGTCTCGTCCATTTCGCAACAAGAGTCGCTAACAATCACAAATTTTCTCATGTATATATCTCCTTAAAATAAAAAATTATTTACGTTTTAGGGCGGGTTTTCCTACCTGCAGATAAAAGGCTTTTGCCAAATAACGGATAAGTTGCGTTGCTGCCGATATGGAAAACTACATATACCGAACGCGCAACTTTGCAATGGCGTTCAATAAAAATCGGCTCGCCGTACCCCTACAGAGAACCAACTTAAATAACATTATACCCGCGTAACTTTAACTTTTTGTAAACAAATTAACGCTTTTTGCGATTATTTTCCATTTTTTTTGCAAATTTTTACGTTTTTTGCAACTGCTTGTCAAAAGACTGCGCGATTTTATCACAGAGTTATTTTGGGCAGGGGACGTGGCTTGGAAACGAACCTTTTTTGCTTATATTTCCACCAATCTTATACTAAGCAATATCCCCATCGTAGGGCGGTGCTCGCTGCCGATATTACCATTTGTTGCCATAATGCTTGGTTGCTATCAATTCGTTGTCAAAACGGCGTTTTGGTGTTTAAGTGTTGACAACCACTATCTTGAGGGTGTATACTGCTATTGTTAACATTTGTTGAATATTTTTCAACGGCAAAACGGAGATAGTATGAAAACAGACTACAGACAAAAATTGCTAAATCGTCCGCTCAAGCGCCCCGGAAAACTGGCGCGCATTTTCTTCCGTTGTTGGATGAATTCGCATTGTCGCAAGCATCACGTAAAATTTACCTACGAATTTGACAAAAAAGCGCTAAAGAACAAACAAATATTGTTTTTGTCCACCCACGCATCGCGCAACGACTTTTTCTATTCGTTGAGCGGTCTTGGTCGCACCGACGTCCATATCGTGGCGGGCTACCAAAACTTTTTTGCCAACCGTATCAACTATATTGGAATGTCGTCGATAGGCTCCATTCCCAAAATGTTGTACCAACCGGATACCTACTGCACCCGTCGCATGCTAAAAGTGATAAAAACGGGTGGAAGTTTGTCTCTTTTCCCCGAAGGCATACAATCCCTTTCCGGTAGCACCCATCCAATAAACCCTGCCACGTGCAAGTTTATCAAACGCGCAGGCGTTACAGTGGTGTTAGCAAAGTCCAAAGGCACATATCTAACAAATCCGCGCTACATCAGGGAAATCAAATACGGACAAATCGAAATCAACTACAAAATTTTGTTTACTCCGGAACAACTAAAGGAAATGTCGGAAGAACAAATCTACCAAGAATTGCTCAAAAACTTTGTCTACAACGATTTTGAAGCGCAAAAAATCGACCACGTAAAGTACGTCGGCAAACATCCCAACGTTGCAGGGATTGACAATATTTTGTATATCTGTCCCAAGTGCAAAGGCGTGCATACCCTAAAGGTGCATTTAGACAAGGGCAACGAACGTTTGCAGTGCGAAAATTGTGGTTACATAGCCACAGTAAACGAGTACTACGATTTGGGCATTTCCAACGGCGAACGTTATTTTGACGATATCGACCAATGGGTAAAGTGGCAACGCAGTTTGGTGCGCAAACAGGTTGCCGAGCCTAACTTCCAACTTGTAGGCCACGGAAAAATCACCCAACTAAAAACGGACAGCTGGAAAAAGTACCCCAAAAACCGTGTAACGCTTATCGAAGGGGAGGTCACTTTGGACCAAACCGGTCTAACCGTAACCAACGGCGACAACAAAATGTTTTTTGATATCGCAGGGTTGTACTCTCTAACAATGGCTACGGACAGATTTTTGGAATTTTACTACGGCGAAGACTATTACAACCTTGTGTTGGACGGTCCAACAAATCGCCTTATCGACTGGATGCTTGCCAGTGAAGAATTGCACAACACTATCGACGAAAAGTGGGATTCGGCATCCAGAGACGTTTTTGACTACGATGCCAAGGGGGAAATTTGATGACTGCACAAAACGTTAGTCCGTCCAACGACGGCAAAACCAAAGTACAAATAGGTGCCAAAAGTTTTATACTTATGGTGTGCATACTGCTTGCGGTGGTTATCGCAGCAGGAATATTAACTTACGTGATACCGGCAGGCAAATACTACCGTTACGAGTACACCGAAGACGCAACTTTGGTAGGCACGCAAAACGACAGTTTGTTTTTGCAATACACCAACGACCAAAGCAAGAACGGTCAAGTTGTTCCCGATAGCTACGTCGAAAAGGAAAGTTCCACGCGTCTGCCCGTTTGGCGTTGGATCACGGCACCGTTTGAATCGCTAATTTGGGGCAATACCGACAAGGTTTTTCCTGCGTCTATCAACGTAAACGAAATTTCCATCATAGCATTGTTGCTGGTGCTTGGCGGAACGTTTAAGGTACTGGAAAAGAGCGGTGGTTTGGAAGCGCTCGTCCGCATGATTATCAACAAACTGTACCAAAAACGTTTTGTTGCCGTTTGGGCAATCACATTGATGGTTATGTTGCTTTCCGCGGTGTTTGGTCTGCAGGAGCAACTGCTAATTTTGTATCCGTTGTTGGCAATGCTTTGCTCGGCAATGAACTGGTCCAAATTTACGGCAATCAGCTTTGTTTTGATGACGTCCGGCGTAGGATTTACCACGGCAATCACAAATCCGCTAACAATCGGTCTTGCATCGCAAAACGCAGGCGTGCCCATCACCGATGGATTGTGGTACCGTCTTATCATATTCGTTGTGATGTACGTGGTAACGTCGTTGTATATGACCTATCTGTGCAAAAACGACGAAAAACAAGCTACTCAAATGGCGGATATATCCAAGTTTATCGTGGACGATCCCGAACAACGCCGTCAAGACAAAAGCAAAGCGTTGCTTGTCAGTTTGTTGTTTGGTATCGCATTGCTGGGCGTTATAGTTGCAATCAGCATTCCGTCGTTGCGCAATTCCAGCATGATCATCATGGGCGTTGCGTTTATCGTGGGAACGGTTATCGTTGGACGCATTTTGCTGGGCGGTTTCAAGCCGATGGGCAAAGCCTTTTTGGAAGGCGCCAAAGATATTGCACCGTCGTTGCTTATTATCATTATTGCATTTGCCGTACCCTACATTGCCAAGAAAGGTGAAATTTTGGACACAATCTTCCACTTCTTCTACGGCATTGTTACCGGTTCCAGTCCGTACGTCGCAGTGCTTGTGCTATATGCATTTATCCTTGTGTTGGAGTTTTTCATTCCCAGCGCATCGGCAAAAGCAGTGCTTATCATCCCAATGCTTACACTTGCGCCTA
>CAZDLE010000095.1:0-1897 GCA_964506035.1 uncultured Oscillospiraceae bacterium
GCATTTGTTTTGGTTGGTCCAAAAACCAAGTTTTCATACTCCCTCCGTGGAAATTTGCTGTAGTTGTTACTCCGAGTGTGCTAATGCGTAGATGCGCATAGCTATAAATATTATATCAAATAATGTGCAAAAAATCCACTACTTTTTACAAAAAGGTGCGCTCGACGTAAAAAACGCACAACGTATTGCAAAATTTGCGACAATTTGTTTGCAAGTTGACACAAAAACGTGATGGAAATTGAATACTTAAAACCACTTTATACTGCCTTGTAGATAGTGCTATAATCGTCAATTTGGTGCAGAGTGGCAGATTCTGCACCTGCAGCACAAAACGATATTTGCTTGTTAAACCTTTCGCAAGCAGATATTTTACGTTGTTTTATCGTGAAGTGTTCGGGCGGACGAAAAAAACTTGTTGAGCTCTAAAACGGCTCCGTAACGCACGATATAGTTTGTTCGGTACTGTGCTTGGTGCTGTTTGGCAACCTTCGAATTTGCATTTTCAAGTTTAATATCGTCAGCCAAATTTCGAACAGTTGCGCCTTGTTTTTGTTGTTGACAGTGCAGTCAATCCATAGTAAAATATACATGCGAGGTACAGCAATGAAACTACAATATCTTGGACACTCTTGTTTTAGAATTATCAGCGAAATGGGCATGACGATAGTTTGCGATCCCTACAAAACGCAAATGGTGGGGTTGCTCATGCCACAAGTACGTTGCGACGTGGTAACGATGTCTCATCATCACGGCGACCACGATTGCATGGAAAACGTTTTGGGCACACCTACGGAAATTGACGTGCAAGGCGAGTGCGTTGCCGACGACGTTGCGTTGCAAAGCTTCGAAACCTTCCACGACGACAAACAAGGCAGTTTGCGTGGTAAAAACTTGGTATTTACCTTCAGCGTGGACGGACTTCGCGTTGTTCACATGGGTGACGTTGGTTGTCTGGACGAAAAACTTGCACAAAATTTGTACGGTTGTGACCTGCTGATGTTGCCCGTCGGCGGAAACTACACAATCGACCACGTTGGCGCAAAGTGGTACGTGGACAAAATCCAACCCAAGTTGGTTGTGCCCATGCACTACAGTTTTGGCACAAGTAAAATAGATATTGCCCCCGTGGACGCATTTTTGCAACAGTTCGACAAAAATCAAATTCGTCACGTTGGTGATACGCTCAATTTGTACGATCAACCACAAAACGAAACACCGCTTGTGTACGTGATGGATATGTGGCAAGAAGATTAGTTTTTTGCACGTCAACAAAAAGGAAAAAAAGAGCGTTTTGTGATGATCAAACACTTGTATAATGCAATTTACATGGTTTCAACAACGGTAGGCTCCCATTGATTGCCCGCCTCCTTACCCAAAGGTTCAATGCTCACCAAACGCCAAATATACACAAAACCTCCCCTTTAACGCACACAAACTAATCATTTAATGCGCATTTGTGACATAATCAAACATTTATCACAAATCGTATCGCAAAACTTCGGTATGGTAGGTGTCCGCTTCCACAGAACCTTAGTGTAAAATCGAAAAAAAACGTCAAACAAGCCGAACGGACGTATCAAAATCACGTCGGCAAATCAAATAAGAGAGTTTCAAAAAAAAGAAATCTCAACAACGCAAATTACAACCTTGTTGTTGCGTGTTGAATATCACAGCACATCAAATTGCAAAAAAATGTAAAACTTATTGCAATAGTGTTGACATTTTTTGCAACTTTTGGTATTATATTTGGGCAAACAAGGTTTGCACCACATTTAGAGAGATGGTCGAGTGGTTTAAGGCACACGCTTGGAAAGCGTGCGAGGTTAACAGCCTCCGCAGGTTCAAATCCTGTTCTCTCTGCCATACGGTGGCTCGCTTGAGAGTCACAAATCAAAAG
>CAZDLE010000095.1:1997-4889 GCA_964506035.1 uncultured Oscillospiraceae bacterium
CAGATTGAAATAACGTAGCGCTCCGCTGCACGTCGTTAGCACTTCGTTCCGCTTCGCTTACCCTTCGCTTCGCTCGGGACAAATCCTGTTCTCTCTGCCATACGGTGGCTCGCTTGAGAGTCACAAATCAAAAGGAACGATTTTGCTATCGTTCCTTTTTGCTTTGTTCCATATTGCGTCGCCACCTTTTATCGAAAGAATCAGGACAGATTGAAATAACGTAGCGCTCCGCTGCACGTCGTTAGCACTTCGTTCCGCTTCACTTACTGATTGCTCCACAACGTATTTATAGTCGTCTTTGCTTATTTGTCGCTATTTATTTACTGCTTCGCAATCACACAAATCCTGTTCTCTCTGCCATACGGTGGCTCGCTTGAGAGTCACAAATCAAAAGGAACGATTTTGCTATCGTTCCTTTTTGCTTTCTTGCGAAGCAGCTTTTTTTGGTAAAATTGAAACTCTCCGTAAAAATCTAAAAATAATCACAAAAAAACTAAAAAACATCAAAAAAATTAAAAAGTGCTTGACAAACAATACTATGCGTTGTATAGTATATTGCGAAGCGAGGTATTATGGATAGTCAATTGAAAAGAGGTTTGCTGGATGTCTGCGTGTTAGCAGTGTTAAAGCGTGGCGAATCTTACGGTTACAAAATTATATTTGATTTAGCAGATTACATCGACGTGTCGGAATCGACGTTGTATCCTGTTTTGCGCCGTCTTGAGGCTTGCGGTGCGGTAAAAACGCGCAGTGAAGAATTTAACGGTCGTATTCGCAAGTACTACGCGATAACCAAAGCGGGATTGGGCAGAATTGACGATTTCGTCGACGATATGGAACAATTCAAAAAGATTGAAAAGCTAATAATGGAGTAAATTATGAACGTCAAGAATTGGAAAAAACAACTACGAAAGAGTTTGAAATTTTGCGGAGTTAAAGATATATCTTCTGCCGAGTCTTTCTATAACGAACTGATTGCCGACAAACTGGATTCGGGCGAAAGTGAAGAACAAATAACGTCTCAACTGGGAGATCCCTGTTTGGTAGCGGAGCGAATTGCCGTCGAAGAAGGATCGCCCAACGGCTACGTGCAATCTGCCACAAATCCACAAAAAACTACGTTCAACGTAAACGTAGGAGCGCTGATAGGCTATGCGTTTTTGTTACTTTGCGTAGTTATTCCTCTTTTCGCGGCATATTTGGGAGTTATGGTGGCAGTTGCGTCGGTGGCGATAGCAGGCGCAGCGTGTGTCGTTGCAGGCGTTTTGGCAGCGGTGGTGTTGCTTGTTGCCGGTTTCGCATTTAATTCCGCGATAAAAAACGTCGTTATGATAAGTTGCGCACTTTGTGTTGCCGGCGTTGGATTGCTAATTTTGGTGCTGTTTGCAAAACTGTCCGTGTTGATGGTGAAGGGCGCAATCGGCATTGCTAAATACGTTGTAAACAAGGTAAAAAAGGAGATTATAAATGAATAGAGTACTAAAAATTCTTGCAATAGTCGGCGTGTCGTTGCTGATTATGGGATGTGTTGTATTCGTAGTTGCAATGAGTGTGAACGGCTGGGATTTTTCCGAGTTTACACGTCAATACGAAACAAAAACGTTGGTTGCTACGGAACAAAAATCCACCGTTGTGTTGGATTTGCAAAATTCCGATGTGCAAATAGTGTACAATGCTTCCGCTCAGTACGTAACGGTCGAGTACGCCGTTGCAAAAACAACAAGCGGAAAGGAGCTTTCCCAATTTGTCGTCGTCAACAACAACGGCGAGCTTAGATTGCGCGAAGAACCTAACCTTCAATTTTGGTTTTTCGGCATCGGCATCAAACCCACAGCAACAATCACCCTACCCAACAACCAATGCAGCTTGAGTGTCGATACCGACAACGGCAAAATCGTGATAGACGACAGCGTTGCAAACGGCAGTTTTGTAAACCTCGATTTGGAAACGGACAACGGATCCATCACCATCGACGGAAACGTCACCTGTACCAATTTGGATGTCAGCACAAGCAACGGCAAAATCGTTTTTAACGGCAACGTGACCGCTACCAACGAACTGGAAGCGGAAAGCGACAACGGTGTGATTATCGTTGATGGAAAGCTGACTGCAAACAGTGTAAGTTTGGAAACGAACAACGGTGCGATAACTGCCAAGGGCACGATAGACGCCCAAAAACTGCATTTGGAAACCAAAAACGGCAAAATCACAGCGAAGTTAGAAGGCAAAAATGCCGACTACGGAATTTCCGTCAAAACCGGCAACGGCAGTTGCAACGTAAACGATAGCGAAGGCGGTGTGCGCAAGTTGTGTGCAAAAACGGACAACGGCTCCATCGAAATAACCTTCACCCAACAATAAAACCATGCAAAATGCACTTCAATCCACCCTTGGAGTGCATTTTTGTTGATATTTTCGCAATTTAGTACAGTTGCTCCCCCAAAAGTCTTAACCAAACGTGCACGTTTTTTTGTTGATATTCCCAACGATTTGAAATAGCCCTTTTTCGACGACGTTACCTAACGAGCATTTTTTGATCCCGTTGCAATTTTGATATAAACTCAATTTGCTCGTAAGTCGGCGGTTTGTTCTGGTCTATTTTCACATAACTGCACCTAAGTGCGATTATTTGCTCGGGCTAAATCGTTTTTTCTTGACAAAATCGTCAAAAATAACTATGATGTTAGTGTAAAAGGAGATTTTCGCAATGGCGTATAATTTTGAAAAAATCGTGTCTAATTTTGCCGTTACGGGCAACCTTGTTTCCTGCGAAAGATATGGCGAAGGACATATCAACGAAACCTATCTTGCCGTGCTGGACAATAATGGCGTGCATACCAACTACATTTTGCAAAAGATAAACGGCAATTTGTTTAAGGACGTGGACAAGCT
>CAZDLE010000096.1:0-4862 GCA_964506035.1 uncultured Oscillospiraceae bacterium
CTCGCGTGTGAGTCGCAAACAAAAAGATGGATGCAATGTTAGCAACCGTCTTTTTGTTTTCTCCATATTGCTTCGCCACCTTAATTCACTTCTCGCTCGGGACAGTTCGAAATAACGTAGCGTTCCGCGTTGCTCCACTTACCCTTCGTTGCTCTCGGGACGACTCCCGGCGGGTAGACCATTCGGTGGCTCGCGTGTGAGTCGCAAACAAAAAGATGGATGCAATGTTAGCAACCGTCTTTTTTATACACAAAAGGAAGGGTTTGTTGCCCTTCCTTTTGTTTTGTTGTTATTTTTGTTCGTCATTACTTGTTTTTTACGTGTTTGAAGTTGCCAATGGTTTGGTTTACACGCGTCACAAAGGTGAACGTGTCGGGATACTTTGCCAAAATGCGTTCCAAATCTGCTACTTGGTGTTTGTTGATGATGCAAACGAGCATTTGCAAATCGGCGTGAGAGTACATTCCGCGCGCGTTGACTTCCGTCACAGAGTGATGCAAAGTTTTGATGATTTCTGCGGAAATTTCGTCGGCGTGCTTGGTGATGATTTCGAATTTGACGGCGCTTTTGTCCGATTTTAGCATGGAATCGCTTACCATTACCGATACGAAACTGTACAAAATGCACAAAATTACCGGATCCATTGCAAAGTCGTACACAAAGTAGGACACCCCTGCAACGGCTACGTTCATGATAAATATCACGTGGACGATGCTGGAATTGGGTTTGAAATGGTTGTAGATGCGCGCGATAACGTCCGTACCGCCGGTAGATGCGTTAAGTCGCATTGTCATTGCCGTTACAAATCCCGTGGTTGCGCCTGCTGCAATGGGTGCAAGCAACGGGGAAATGTGCGTTTCGTACACGAAAGGATCGAGAATTGTTGTGTTTTTCCACACAATCAACGCCAACGAAAAGGTTAGCGTGAACAAAAATGATTTGATTGCGTATTCCCTATCGCAAATCAAAAATGCCACGACGCACAGCGGAACGTTGATAATCAGCGACATGTAACCAACGGAAAAGCCAAGTTTGTATTGTATCATTGTGGCGATACCGTTGATGCCCGAAGGAGCAAACTGGTTGCTGAATATAAAAATTTCGTAAGAAAGGCTGTGCAAGATGCCCAAAAGCACCACGACGATGCAACTGATAATAAATTTTGGTGTGATTTTCATAAGTATGATTAGTAATGGGATGACGTGCGAAGATGGGTTTTGTTATTGCAAGTATCGGAGGCAGTAAACCTCCGCCCTACCGTTACTTTGTGATGTGATTTGCAATTAATAAATTGTATGCACTGCTAAAAAGCAATCAAAGGTTATTTAAGTTCGTCAAGACGTTGTTGCAGTTGAGCGAGAAGTTCTTGATACTTTGCAAGTTTGTCCTTTTCCGCCTGAATAAGTTGGGCAGGTGCCTTGGCAACGAAGCCTTGGTTGGACAGTTTTCCGTTTGCACGAGCAATTTCGCCCTGAACCTTTTCCATTTCCTTGGTGACACGTTCAATTTCCTTATCGGCATCTACCAAATCGCCCAGCGGAACAAGGCAAGTTGCGCTGTTGGTTACGGCTTTTACAACCTTTTCGCCTTGGGGGGCATCAGCAAAGATAACTTCTTCCAAGTTGCAAAGTTTTGCAAGGTACAAGTCGCACTCCGTTAGGCGTGGGTCGTTAGCAAGCAAGTACATACGGATACGTTTGCTGGGGATTACGCCATATTCCACACGGATGTTGCGGATTTTGGAAATTAGATCTTTTAGTTGCTCAACAAGGTCGCAGTCGCTATCAAAGTTGAATTGTTCGCAAACGGTTGGATAGCGTTGCGTCATGATACTTTCGCCATGGGTGGGCAAATCTTGGTAGATTTTTTCCGTGATAAATGGTACGAAAGGATGCAACAATTTGAGAATTTTGTCCAAAACGTATACCAAAACGGACAAAGTATCACGGCGAGCAACGTCGTCGGTGCCATACAAAACAGGTTTGGTAAGTTCGATATACCAATCGCAGAACTCCGACCAAACAAAGTCGAACAACGTTTGACAAGCCATGCCCAATTCGTACTTTTCCATAAGTTCCGTAACGGTTTTTATCGTTTGGTTGAGTTTTGTCAAAATCCACTTATCTGCAAGGGTAAGTTTGGCGTCAGTTATATCTACAAGTTGTTTATCTTCGCAGTTCATCAAAACGAAACGGCTTGCGTTCCAAATTTTGTTCATAAAGTTGCGAGTACCTTCGATTTTGTCCGAGCTGAAGCGGATGTCCGAACCGTTAGCTACGCCGTTGAGCAATGCAAAACGCAAAGTATCTGCGCCGTATTTGTCGATAAACTCAACAGGATCGATACCGTTGCCAAGGGATTTGCTCATTTTGCGACCTTGTTCGTCGCGTACGATACCGTGCATCAAAACGTGTTTGAAGGGGATGGAGCCTGTGTTGTAGATGGAGCTGAAAATCATGCGGGCAACCCAGAAGAAAATGATGTCGTATCCGCAGGAAAGCACGCTGGTTGGGAAAAATGCGTTGTAGTCGGGAGCACCTACGCCACCCAAAGTGGAGAAGGGCCAAAGGGCACTGCTAAACCACGTGTCGAGCACGTCTTCGTCTTGGTGAAGGTTGGTACTACCGCAATGTGGGCAATGGGTAGGATCGGTTTCTTGGCAGATTTCTGCACCACAATCGGGACAGTACCAAACGGGAATGCGATGTCCCCACCAAAGTTGACGAGAAATACACCAGTCGCGGATGTTTTCCATCCAGTTGAAGAAGGTGTTTTCGTAGCGTTTGGGGTGGAAAGTGATATCTCCGTTGCGAACTGCTTGGATTGCAGGTTCTGCCAAAGGTTTCATTTTGACGAACCATTGTTTAGAAACGATAGGTTCTACCGTTGTGTGACAACGATAGCAACTGCCAACGTTGTGCGCATGTGGTTCCACCTTTTGCAAAATGCCCATTTCGTCCAGTTTGGCAACGATACGTTTGCGTGCTTCGTAACGATCAAGTCCGGCAAATTCGCCTGCAAGTTCGTTCATGGTGCCGTCGTCGTTCATCACGCGGATTACCGGCAAGTTGTGACGTTTGCCCACTTCGAAGTCGTTGGGGTCGTGTGCGGGTGTGATTTTTACAACGCCCGTTCCAAAATCCATATCAACGTACTCGTCGGCAATTACAGGGATTTCTCGATTAACAAAGGGTACCACTACCGTTTTGCCTATAAGGTGCGTGTAGCGTGGGTCGTTGGGGTTTACTGCAACGGCGGTATCGCCCAGCATGGTTTCCGGACGGGTTGTTGCAAAGGTGACGGTAGTTTTTCCGTCGGGGGTGGAATAGCCGTAATGCCAGAAGAAACCGTCCTGTTCGGCGTACTCTACTTCGGCATCACTAAGTGCGGTTTTGCAAACGGGACACCAGTTGATGATGCGGTCGCCACGGTAGATAAGTCCGTCGTTGTACATTTTGACGAAAGTTTTGCGCACTGCTTTGGAGCATTTTTCGTCCATGGTGAAGGCAAGACGAGACCAGTCGCAGCTGCTACCCAAAGATTTGAGTTGTTCGACGATACGTCCGCCGTATTGCTCCTTCCACTGCCATGCTTTTTCCAAAAAGCCGTCACGTCCAAGGTCGTGCTTGTCGATACCTTGTTTTTTGAGTGCTTCGACAATTTTTACTTCCGTTGCGATACTTGCGTGGTCGGTGCCCGGGAGCCACAAAGTGTTGTAGCCTTGCATACGCTTGAAACGGACGAGGGAATCTTGAATGGCGTTGTCCAAACCGTGACCAAGGTGCAGTTGTCCGGTGATGTTTGGCGGAGGTGCAACCATCGAAAAGTAGGGTTCGCCGACTTTTGCTTCCGGTGTGAAATAGCCTTGCTGCATCCACCATTGGTAAAGATCTTTTTCAAACAGATTTGGTTGATAACTTTTTTCCATTTTCATAGACGTTTGTTCTCCAAAATAGTATTTTTTGTTACGTATTGTGATTGTTTTTTGAGACGTTTTGAGTAATCCCTTAGTCGGCTTTGCAAATAGTTCCCGCCAAGAAAGCTTTTGCGTAAGGAGACGGAGGGAGCAAGCTGCCCGACCTACGTTAAGTAGCCATCCAACGTCAACAGGCTTTTGCGAAGTTGACTTAAATAAAAAACGATTCCACCCTATCAGTAAAGGGCGAAATCGTGTCGCTGTACCACCTTTGTTCGTTTTTGTAGAGTTGCCCTGCTTTGGTACCACAAATGGAAGTATCAAGTAGGTCAATAAATTTGCAACGGTTAGGCGTCAACGGAGATTTGATACGTCAACTGCAACAATTGGGGCATCGACGGAAAAGCTGGTAAATCAAATTGAGATATCAACGACATCCTTCGATAGGTCAAGTTGCGTTTAGTTGCAATTTAGCGTGCAGATTCGTCAATCAAAAATGCATCTACAAAAACCTTGTGTGCCGATAACGGAGCGTAACCCGTGCGGTGGTACTTTCGACTTGCGTCGCCGTTTCCCACTGCAGACATCAACAAACTACACCGTTTGCACTTGCTTTGCGGAATTTTCACCGTAGTCCGCTCTCTACAAAAGCAGTTTGCAGCAGCCTTTTGTTTTGCCGTCGTTGATAAAAGTATACAACAGTTGCACCATTTTGGCAAGCAATTTTTTGCAAGATTAGCAATGGATTGTATATAAAATTACAACGTGCATTTGATGCTTTTGATATATTGCTTTGACGGTTATTTGGTAAAAACAGCCCAAATTTAAGGCAAAATGGCATACTATGTGTGTCATATTATTCTAAAAATGGGCGAAAATGTGAATTGTTGAGTGGTTTTGGTATTAAGGTTGAATTGTATTATTATCAAAGCCAAGTGGTCTATTG
>CAZDLE010000097.1:0-4774 GCA_964506035.1 uncultured Oscillospiraceae bacterium
GAATATCGTTAACGTTGTTGCGATAATCCAAATACCAAAACAAATCGTCTATAAGCTGTTTGACATCATCCAAATGCGGAACGTAGATATACCCAAAGGTGTAATGTTCCAGCCACAAGGTTTGTTGGGATTGAATTTGTAAATCTTCCTGCGTAAGAGTAGAAATATTGGGCGCAGTCGTTGCGATATGAAGCAACTTTTCACGGTTGAACAACGGCGTACCCGACATGTTTTGACTATCAGTAAGATCGATTGGAATAGGTTTGGGGAAAGGAGCAGGATGCTTCGCGCCGTACTCGGCAATAACATCGGCAACTTCGCCCAAAGTTGTAAGAGCAATGTCACTGTCTATCATGCGAATGTTAAACCACGAGTAATACAATTCCTCACCAAGAACGCTAGTTAGGTAGTTTTCCACATCTTGAACGTATGCGTAAGTTTTGCGTTCGTTGGAACGCAGATTATTGGGAATAAATACGCGTAGTTCGCTTTGGTTATTTTCGCCACACTCGGTAAAATAGGCAACCTTGGAATCGGCATTAAGTTTGGTTTTGCCATTGTACTTTACAACGCCGGCTTTCAACGTGGGAACGAACTTCCATCCACTTTTAGCAAACAGATTGGGGGTATTGTTGAACACTTCCGCAACCATTTTTAAGTCGAGAGCAAATTCGGGGGCACTCGTGCTCGCGCGCGCGTATATAATATAGTTACCATCTTCCACACGACCGCATAGCTCAAGCGGAAACATTATCTTGTTGAGATGCTTGTTGAACAGCTTGGACAATTTCTTGTCGTTACCTTTGTCGATACATTTTTTGATAGCACTAAATTGCGCGGATAACTTTGCGCCGATAACGTAGTACAATATATCATAGAAAATAATTTTCGAATTCGGTTCTTCTCGCAGACAGCAAAGCCCATCCAAATCCATTTCAACGTAATATCCTTGCAGATCGTTAGGATTGTTGCCGTAAGCATCGCAACCAACACATTTTGTCGAAACAAGGGCGCGCAGTTTCTTGTCGTATTCCACCTTATCGCAAACAAAAACGTTGCAAGCGATAACACGTTTGGGATCGTCCATTTGCACAGTTGTCGTTTTGATTAGACTGTCGATAAAATACGGCGGAATACTACCCAAATCACCATTGCCAGTACAAAGTTGTTGCAACTCGACTTGACCGTTTAGCTCTTCGACAGACATCCCTTCCGGCAAAAGATAATAGTTATAATAATAAAAAATTGCCTTTAATTTTTGCATATTTAGTTTTCCTTTGAATGATTTGGACGCTTCAAAACAATGACAAATCACTGTTTTTGTGCCATTTTAGCGCTATTTTTAGCATTTTTGATATACTATGTGTAAAATAGTATTTTACAAATCCAGCATTTTTCCCACTTGCACGTTCACAAGATCATACGCTTGAGTCCATTTGTCCAACATGTCGTACGGACAAAGGCAGGTATGCTCCTTGTTGTGACGACGGAAGGATTTTTCCGTTTTGTTGTACTCGGCGTAAACCCAGCCGTTTGCCATATGAAAACGATTCCAACGTAGATGTTCTACCCTTTCGCAATACTCACTTTGATCAGTTTCGTCAACATAGCGATAGTTGATAGAAAAGCTGTAAGCGCTACGGTTGGACTCGCGCGTGAAAGGATTTACGTCCAGCCAAATGTCTTTGCGATACACGTCGTTATGGGCGATATTTAGCCAGCTGCCGTCGCCATTTGAGAGACTATCAATAATGGATTGCTCCTTAGCAGAAAGCTGTCCGTAGCCCGTGCGCTCCACTTCCATTGCGTGAGATTTTACGTTGTACATATAGTTGTACATGCTTGCACTTTCGTCGTCGATAATGTTTCCACACGACCAAATATCTTCCCTGCAACCAAAGGAAACCACCTTGAAATAGTTGGCAAAATACCTTTCGTCTTCCGTCGTCCAGTTTAGACGGTGGATGTTCTTTTCGTCGCGAATATGCACAAATATGGTAACCATTTCATTGCCATTTGCGCCGTTGGTTTTGCCTGTTAAAAGCACCTCGTGTTTAAAATCGTCAATCAAAATGTTTGCCATAACAAGGTTATCTTCGTCGTTGCCAAGGGACACAACAAAGGAGTTGTAACGCACGCTGTTTTTGTCGATCATGCCCAGCGACTTGTCAATCTTGTTCATAAAATCCTGACGCAAACAAGAAACTCGGTGATAGTCTACTATGGGGAACGCCATATCTTCCCAAACCTGGTCGCACGTCATTTGGAGTGACGAATTACTTGCCCTGTCGTATATATATTGCAAAGCATCGTTATAGGCACCTTTGCCCCATTCGATAAGTTGAGCGTTGGACATTGGCATGTGGTCAACAGCATCCGTCTTACACAAAAACAGTGGATGCGCATAGGCAAATTCACCTGAACGCTTGTCGGCACTGGTGTCGTAGACGTCGGCAATAAACTGCGACGAAAGATATCTTTCCCCAACCTTGGCAACGTTGGATGTTGATGCAAAAATGCTCTTCAATGCAAACTGCCCCGTTTTGCCGAAACCAAAAATTGCCGTGCGGTAGACGTTGTCGCTGCCGGGCAAAGTGCTTTGACGATAATAATCGTAATCGGCTCTTTCGCCACCTTTTGTATACACCGTTTGCCAGCGAGAAACAAGGTCGTCTGCGGTTAGCTTTGCTTCGCTCAAAATATGCAGTTGTATACTACGCAAAACCAGTTGTTTTTTGGTTATCGTATTGCCGTAGACGTCCACAACGTCCGCGTTAGCAATGCCGTTTTCAGCAAAAAACTCGTCGATAATAGTTGAAATTCGCGTATTATAAAACTCGTAGTTGATATCACCATAGGTTAGCAAATAGTAGTTGATAACAGTAGGAATATCGTCCACATTTTCCGTCTTCAACCCTTTGCAATAGTCGTTTAGCAGCGAACGAACGTCGTCAAAAATAAAGTTGCTGTTGTGATTTTCTGCAGCGTACATTTGGTCGTCGCTACGCAATGAGAACACGTGCACCATTTTGTTGTGATTAAATCCCTTATCACGGCGCAAACAACTTTTTTTGCTATAATGCAGTTTTTTGATTAGGGAAATTTCGCGGTTCATATCGGCAACTTTACCGTACGACCAGTAGATGTAGCCACGATCCATAATTTGACGGTGCAATTCATTTTTGCCGTCGAACGCTTCCAGCTCGTTACCCATAAACAGTACAGCGTAGTTGCTGCGAACCTTGCACGAATGCTCTACTCTGTCGATATCGGCAGCCATAATCAACGCTTTTTCGGTAACGTCGGGGAAAATGTAGACGGTATCGAACTTACGCAAAAATCCACCGATTTTGAAGAAAGAATAAACTTCGTAGCTAACGCAAGTGGACAAAATCAACAACGTGCTAACTCCGGCGTAAGCAACTGCACCATAGTACAATATTTGCGCGCCAACGTTCATAACACCGAGAAAATCGTTGGGAGCGTATGTTCCTTCGAAGGTAAGACCGCCAATCAATGCGTACAAAGCAAACAATCCACTGGAAATACCGTCCAAAATGGAATCGAACGTGCCGGCATCTTGTTGCAGATATAGTATCGCAACGACAAAACGGGCAACAAAACTTACCGCAACGGTACCGCCCATCACGATAACTTCGTTAAGGAGCTTGCGTTCGGGATGTTTTTGACGCAATTTGAAATAGGCAAGCAGCGTCAAACCTTCCAAAACGGCAAGTAACAAAACGGCAAGTATGCCGAATAGTATAGAAATGATGATATTCGTCAACATATTAAATACTCCTTTTGGTGACAAATTAGATTTGCAATATGTAAAGAACGTTGCACCACCACACTGCGTATTATAACTACAGAAATGTCTTGATGTAAAACAAAACTTTGACTAAGCCGACTAACGCACGGTATGCATCGATAACCTCACAAACACATACGATGCGAAAAAGGACTTTCCGCGCAGGCGGCAAAAATATTGCAAACATAAGTCGATTGCGCATACACGCAAACTGCCATTATAGTAAATTATAACACATCACAATCACAATTGCACTACTTTTTATAAAGATATTGTTAATTTATTTGCATAAATAAAGATATAATATAATAGTATTGTGAAAAGTATTTAATAAAATTCCCTAGGATTTGGATAGAAGGTGCTAAATCACTTCATCCAATACTAATACAGTATTGTTATACAAGACGTGGCAATTTTTATCATCAACAATAAACAAACGCTTGTTCCCAAAGAAGAACAGCACAAAAAAAGAAAATCCACGTTAATATCTAACTATACGAAAAGTTATCAAACGATAAAGCGTTAACGGACGTTTCGTAACTAGATACAGAAAATACAAAGACAACATAACAAAGTCTCCATCACGCCAACAAATCACAGCACAAAAGGGAGTTGGTGGCAACACAACAAACAAGTCGAGACAATCAAAGTTTATAATTTGCAAGACAAAAAGCGGTTTTTGAACTTTCCACAAAAAAGATTGCTAAAAACTGTTGCATTTTTTGCAATTATTTGATACACTATACAAGGTTCGTGTGGCACCATAGCCAAGAGGTAAGGCAGAGCTCTGCAAAAGCTTCACCCCCAGTCCGAATCTGGGTGGTGCCTCCAACTACAAGCGTAAAGCTCAAAAGTAGCTTTACGCTTTATTTTTCGCTGGTATGGCGGAATAGGCAGACGCAAGGGACTTAAAATCCCTCGGTAGAAATATCGTATCGGTTCGACCCCGATTACCAGCACCAA
>CAZDLE010000098.1:0-4769 GCA_964506035.1 uncultured Oscillospiraceae bacterium
GGTTTGGTTTCCGTTTGCAACAAGATATCTGCTTTTTGTACCGCTGATGGATGCAACGGACATTGCTGCGCCGTAGGTGGAGGGAGAACCAACAGTGGACGAATCGGGGTTGGTAACCTTGTTGGTGTTGCCCTGTTCGCCACCGAATCCCGAGCTGTAGCTGTTGCTTGCCGCCGTGATAAGGCTGATACCTGCTTCGGCAATGCTATCGTAGATTGCGTTAAGTTTGTCGTTATCCGCTTCTCTGCTAAATCCGCAAGAGGAACCAAGCGACATGTTGATAGCGTCTACGTTAAGCAAAATTGCGTCTTCCAACGCTGCAAGAATATCTTCCGTTTTGCCACCGTCGTCCAAATCGGGGAAAACTTTTAGCAAAACGAGTTGTGCGTCCACTGCAATACCTGTGATTGTTTGCGACTTGCCTGCAATGATACCTGCAACGTGCGTGCCGTGTTCGGAGTCGTGAGGCATAACGTCGTAGTCCTTGTCGGCGTAGTCGTAAGCAAAGGGGATTTTTGCATTAAAGTACACGTTGTAGGTTCTTAGATTTGGCGTTGTTTTGCTTGCTTGAGTGCTTGCAAGAAGACCGTCGATTTTGCTTTGAGTAAAGAAAAGTCTATCTTCGGTGCAATTTGGCATGTTTGCAAAAACTTCGTGATCCAAATCGAAACCGCTGTCCAAAACGGCAACGGAAGTGCCAACGCCCGTGTAGCCCAAAGCCGCAGCAGAGGAGGAATCGTAGATACCCGTAGGATAGATGCCCACTGCGTTTACAATGGCAGACGTATCTTCGCCATCCGTTGTTTGCGGACGGTTGAAGGTGTCGGACAACATTGTGTCACTAACGGAAGACAGTTTGCCGATTTTTTCCACACAACCGTACTTGGTTTGGATTGCAATTGCGTTTGTGATGGTGGAATACTTGTAAACAACGTCTTCCACATAGCCCTTTGAGGAAAGTTCGTCAATCAAAGCGTCTTGTTCCTTTTGGATTTCCGCAAGATAGCGTTGACCTTCCGCAGACGCTACGTAGCCTGCCAAATTACCCTCTTCGCCCGTTGCTTTGTAGCGTTCGATAAGCGAATCGCAATTTCCGCTTACCATAACCACAACAGAGTCGGTATCTTTGTAGCCGTTGTTATTCATCAAATACTGTGCCTTTATTTGCGACAGCTTTTGTTCCTGCGTAAATTGAACGTCCGATTGGAAAATACGCAGATTTTGTCGTTGTATAGGTTCGTCGGTCGGCGTGACGGAACAAGCCACGGCACCGAGCAACGCACCGATACAAAGGACTACTAATATTGTGATAGATAATAATCTTTTTCTATTCATATCCTAAAATTCCTTTTAATTGAGCCAAAAATACATCAATAACGCAACCAATGCGAAACAACCGATAACCATCAATAATTTCGGCAAAAACACAGCAAAACCCGCTTTGATTGCCGCCCAAAGCTCTTTTGTGTTTAGGTGAGCTTTTTCCTTTTTGCTTTTGCCGTCGGTAAGTCCGTCCATGCTGTAAATGGTGTGTCCGTCGTCGACGTATTCCTTTTTGGCAGATTTGTTCTTTTTCATACTTTACTTTTAAAAATCTTTACTAAAACTTTAATACCGATAAGGACTTTTGGTACCAACAAAGTATTACTTTTTAGAATGGATTTTATATCAACCAACTGTTGCACAGATTGCCGTTAAGCAATCGCAGAACAATTTACTTTTTCTTTTTCTTTTTGTTTTCCTCTGCAAAGCGTTGTTCTTCTTCCTGACGGAGAATTTCCTCATACTCTTGGTCGTACTTGGACAGGTTGCTCATTATTTCCTCGTTGTAGAGGTGACACGCCACGTAATGACCGTGGGTAACTTCCATAAACTGCGGTTGAATATACTTACAGGCACTCATGCATTGACTGCAACGTGTGTGGAATTTGCATCCGCGCGGTGGGTTTGCAGGGGAAGGAATATCGCCTTCGAGAATGATACGTTGATGCTCCACGTCCGGATCGGGAACGGGCACCGCCGAAAACAACGCTTTTGTGTAGGGGTGCAAAGGATTGTCGAACAATTCGTCCGTTTCGCCAAGTTCCATCATGTTGCCCAAATACATAACAAGTATTTGGTCGGTGATGTACTTAACTACCGATAGGTCGTGGGAAATAAAGATGTACGTCAAACCCAAGTTGTTTTGCAAATCCTTTAGCAGGTTGATGATTTGCGCTTGAATGGACACGTCCAACGCCGATACAGGTTCGTCGCAAATTACCAACTGAGGATTGACTGCCAAAGCACGTGCAATACAAATACGTTGACGCTGTCCACCGCTAAATTCGTGGGGATAACGGTCGTAGTACTGTGTTTGAAGTCCACACTTTTTCATTACGTCTAACACGTAGGGTACAACTTGGTCGCTTGGCACTATTTTGTGCACTCGCACCGCTTCGGCAATGATGTTGCCAATGGTCATACGAGGGGGGAAGCTGGAGTAGGGATCTTGGAAGATAAGTTGAATTTGCGTACGATACTTTGCCATTTGCGATTTAGACAAATTGGTTATATCTTCGCCGTTGTAGATAATGCGACCGCCGTCGCTTTCGTACAGTTTTAGGATGGTTCGTCCCAAAGTTGTCTTTCCGCAGCCTGATTCGCCAACAACGCCTATGGTTGTGCCACGTTTAAGCCTAAAAGAAACGCCGTCTACCGCTCTCAAAAAACGAGTAGGTTTTCCAAAGAAATTTGTTTCGATGGGGAAATTCTTTTTTAGATTCTCAACTTCTAATATGTAGTCTGCAGGCTCGTTATCGTAAATCATCTGTTCGGTTTGTAAAATATTTTCAGTAGCCATTGTTTTTTTCTCGCTATAATATTACCGTTTAGATATTTTGCACAGTTTTTTGCAAAACACGTTAAAACTATTTTTTTGATTGGTTGCATATGTTTACAAAAAGCGACAACGTATGCACTTTTTGCAAACACGTGGAGTTTTTTGCGCTTACGCTAACAAAAAACTATTGTTCGTCGTCGTACAGGTAGCAACTTACGTAGTGGGTGTCGCTAACTTTGATTTCCGGCGGATAGCCACCGTTACATTTACCAACACATCTGCTACATCTATTTTTAAAGTAGCAACTGTCCGGCAGGTTGATGGGGTTGGGGACTTGTCCAGGGATGCTGTACAACGGTTCGGTAGAGGAGGACGTGATAAGCGGTTTGCTTTTTTGCAAGCCTATCGTGTAGGGGTGCATCGGGTTGTGGAAGATTTCCGAAGCGGTACCCTTTTCGATAACACGTCCGGCGTACATAACGACTACTTCGTCTGCCATTTCGGCAATAACGCCCAAGTCGTGGGTGATTAGCATGATGGAACAACCTTGCTCCTTTTGCAACTTTTTGAGTAGTTCCAATATCTGTGCTTGAATTGTCACGTCCAACGCCGTTGTAGGTTCGTCGGCGATAATCAATTTGGGATTGCCTATTAGTGCCATTGCAATCATAACACGTTGACGCATACCGCCGGAAAGTTCGTGCGGATAACTTTTGTACACGTGCTCCGGCATGGCGATACCAACTTTGGTTAGCATTTCGATACTGCACTTTTTGGCGTCTTCCTTGCTGATGGATGGATTGTGCGTAAAAGAAACTTCGTCCAACTGATTGCCTATGGTAAACACGGGGTTTAGGCTTGTCATCGGTTCTTGGAAAATCATTGTGATATCCTTACCACGAACCTTGTACATTTGTTCCGTAGGCATTTTTGCAATGTTGTAGCACAGTTTATTTCCCTCTTCGTCGGTGGACAGATCGTCGGTGTTAAAACGAATTTCTCCTTCGATAATTTGTCCTTGCGGTGCCTGTACCAGTTGCATGATGGACAACGACGTTACGCTTTTTCCGCAACCGGATTCGCCAACAACGCCAACGATTTTGCTTTTGGGGATATCAAACGACACACCGTTTACCGACATTACCGTTCCCGCATCGGTAAAAAACACCGTTTTGAGATTGTCGATTTCGATAATGTTATCGACATTTTTCATTTTGGTGGTATATTCTGCAGGCAGACGTTTTTTGCGCTTTTGCGCTTCGTAGTAACGCATGCGTGCATTGTTATACTTTAAAATTCGTCTACTTTCCTTTATAGACAAATAATTAGATGATTTTTTCATTGTTGTTCCTCATTACTTTTTAGCTTTGGGATCCATTGCGTCACGCAAGCCGTCGCCTACAAAGTTAAAGCCAAGTACTGCAACTACGATCATCAAGCCGGCGGGTAGCCAAGTGTTGACATGATATTTTAGTGCGGTAGGATCGGAGTTGACAACGGAGATCATCGATCCCCAAGCTGCTTTGCCAATAGGCACACCCAAACCCAAGTAGCTAAGTGTGGATTCGTACAAAATTACACTGCCCAAGCCAAGCGTCATAGATACGATAAGTTGGGGCATAACGTTGGGAATAAGATGCAAGAAAATCTTTCTCCAAGTGGGCAAACCCATAACTTCCGTTGCGGTGATATATTCCTGCTCACGAAGGGACAAGATTTGTCCACGCACCATACGTGCAACACCGCTCCAGCTAAACAGCGTGATTATTACCATCAAAACGTAAATTTGTTGGTCGGCGGTGATAATACCGGCAATTTTCCAACCGTCGATAACCGCAGACGCAATCAACAAAATGGGCAAAGTGGGTATACAGTTGAAGATATCTACTATACGCATGATAATGCTATCTACCCAACCGCCGAAATATCCTGCAAGTCCACCCAAGAT
>CAZDLE010000099.1:0-4586 GCA_964506035.1 uncultured Oscillospiraceae bacterium
ACCCCTACCCGGTAATTTACATGCACGACGGTCAAAACATTTTCTACGATCGTCTTACCGCCTACGGAACGGCCTGGCACGTGGACCAAACCATGGACAAAATCTATCAACTCACAGGCATGAGCGCTATCGTCGTGGGAGTGGAATGTAATCCAAGCAGGCGTCTTTCGGAGTATTCCCCGTGGAAATCGGCTCTTCCCATGCGTGGTGAACCGCTGTACAATCGTGGTGGCGAAGGAGCCAAGTATGCCGAGTTTTTTGCCAAAAATCTCAAAACGGAAATAGACACAAGATACAACACCGATCCGCAACGCTTGGCAACGGCAGTTATCGGTAGCAGTATGGGCGGGCTTATCAGCATGTACATAGGTCTAAAGTACCAACGTCTGTACGAAACAATGGGATTGTTTTCTCCCTTTACCCCTTTTAACGCAAGGGCTTGCGCCAAATTTTTGAAAAGAACCCCACAAATTTTACCCCAACACGCGCTTGTGTACTGCGGTGGCAAGGAAAATATTTCCGTCAACGACAAAACCATGGAAAAGGCGTCCATCAAACTGTACAACCAACTGTCCGAGCGCCAAGTGGTAACGGAATTGCTGTTCAATTCCGATCTTACCCACTGCGAACGTGCTTGGGACGTCTATTTCCAAAAATTCGCGTTGGATTTTCTCACGCGCTACAATGCGCAACTATAAAAAATGTTTTGATTGACTATCAAAAATTGCAATTGCGGTAATCGTAGGCGTTGCTATACCGAAACTCGAACGGTTTTATACAATGGTTATTTCGTGTTGCGTAAGGAGCCTTGTTTTATCGCAAAAAACAATCCAACCGTGATAAAATCGCAATAGGTATATCCATTTTTAACGTAGCCAATTGATAAAAACAAATTTGTTGTTGTGCAATTAATCAAAGTGCCGACGTGCAATTTTGGACGTTTTACCCTCTTTTTTCAATCTTTTTTAACGCCTTTACAAAAGTGTAAAATTGATATATAATATAGCAAGAAAATCTTTACGTAAACGGCAAAAACTTAGCAAAACTTTAATTATCGTATCAAAATACTTGGTTTTGCACACAAAATATGCAACACTGCAACATTGCAGACTACTGCAAAAAAACATACTATGCAACTTATCTTAGCAAGCAATTCGCCACGCAGAAGGGAATTGCTATCAAAACTTAATAGCAATTTCGATATTATTCCGTCTGTAGGCGAGGAAGTTTCCACCGCTCGTTTGCCGGTGGACGTTGCCAAAGAACTTGCCAATCGCAAAGCCTTGGAAATATTCAAAGCACACTCCGACGCCGTTGTTATAGGTTGTGATACGGTGGTGGAGCTCGACGGTCAACTGCTGGGCAAACCCAAGGACGAAGCGGACGCCAAACGTATGCTAACGGCGCTTAGCGGAAAAACTCATCAGGTACACACCGGCGTTTGTATTGTGCACAAAATGGGCGTATGGTTGTTTGCCGATACAACTCAAGTGACCTTTAGCACGCTCACTCAAAAGCAAATCGACGACTACGTTGCAACCGGTTCTCCGCTGGACAAAGCCGGTGCCTACGGCATCCAAGATAGCGGTTTTGTTTGCGATATCGCAGGCAGTTACGATAACGTCGTAGGTTTTCCCACCGAACGCATTGCGGAAGTGTTGCAAAACTTGGACTTGCAGTAGATGTCTAAAAGCACCTTTAACTATCATTTTGGTCGGCGTAAAGGGCAAGTTGAACGGTTTTGTGAAAACGTCTCGTCTCAACAAAACAACGTTATTTTTTTAATCAACAAAAACAAATTGTAACGGAAATTTTTATCAAAACATTGTCAATACTATGGTTGCAACCCTGCAATCGTTACAAAACAAAGGAAAAATCGTCATGAAAAATTATCAATTAGTTTTCGACCTTGGTTCACAATACATCTCCGCAGGACTAAAACAAGACGGATTTTTTGACAAAATCCCCACGGTTGTGGCTCTTGGCGGTGCGGATGGCAAGGAAATTGTTGCCGTTGGAATGGAAGCGTTGCGCGTCTACAACACCAACAACGGAACAATCAAACTTTCCCATCCTATTTTGGAAGGTGCAGTTATCGACACCGACGGTGTAAAAGCTCTTATCAAAAAACTGCTTTCTCACGTTGCAAACACGCGCGTTGCAAACCTTTCCAAATATTCCGTTTTGTGTGCCGTTCCTTGCGGAATGATCAGCTCGGACAAAAAGAATATCGAAGGTATCTTTTTGGAACTGGGCGCAAAACAAGTGGCATTTTTGGAAACTCCCCTTGCTGATAGTGTGCAAGTTTTTGGCGAGTTTAGATGCCGTCAGGGCGTGATTGTAGATATCGGTAGCGATTGCGTAGATATCGCAGTGGTTGTTGCCGATTCCATCCTTTCGGGATGCACTCTCTACTACGGCGGTAAAGCCATCACGGAAGAAATTTCCAAGCGTGTTCGCGCAAAATATATGGTTCAACTTTCCTTCGACGAGGCGGAACGTCTCAAGTTGGAGTGTGGCAGTTTGTTCCCCAACGACACGACCGTCGTTTCTGTGGTGGGACAAAACGTCGAACAAGGCATGGTGGAAACAATTTCCGTCAGCTCGCGAGAAATCTACGACATTTTGGTAGAATTTGTCAAAAAATACGTGCAAATCATCCAAAGTTTGGTAAACGGACTAAAGGAAGACGTTCGTTCGCTTGTAAAAAACAGCGGAGTTATGCTGTGCGGCGGCGGTGCAAACACCCACGGTATGGACGTACAAATGCAAACGCAACTTGGCATGCCCGTCTACGTTGCCAACGTTCCGGAAGACGCCACAATCAATGGTTTGTTGCAAAAATAGTAGGATATTGCGTTTTGACCATTTGCGATATAGTAACTTTGGGCAGAATTGATTCTTGTTTGAGTTGGGATGTTCCAATAAGATTCATTTGCGATATAGTGACTTTGGGCAGAATTGATTCCGACAGCGATACGGCAATTTATATCTCGCCAAAAGCCAAAAACGTATCAAGCAAGATATTTTTCAAAAGGCAAGATATTTAACCCACAAAATTAAAAAGGTTTTTCACAAATAGCGACAAAGTAAAAATTTACTCACAAAAGAAAAGTAGCAAACAACACGGTTTGCTACTTTAATTGTATCGTGATTGCATTTTGTTTGTGTTTACATCCAAAACACACCATTGATTTGCAAATCAATTCACTCCGATATACAAATCAATTTGCGGTACGTCTTTGTTGATACTAAATCAATCTGCATCACGTCGTTATAAATATTTACACGTCATATTGGAGGCAAAAATGGAACTAAAAGGTAGCAAAACGGAACAAAATCTTATGGCGGCTTTTGCCGGCGAGTGTCAAGCGCGTTGCAAATACGACTACTACGCATCCAAGGCAAAAAAGGAAGGTTACGAGCAAATTGCAGCAATCTTCCAGGAGACGGCTCTCAACGAAAAGGAACACGCAAAGCTGTGGTTCAAGCTCTTCCACGGTATCAATTCCACGTTAGATAATCTTATGGATGCTGCTCGTGGTGAAAACTACGAATGGACGGAAATGTATCGCGAATTTGCGGAAATTGCCGAGCAGGAAGGTTTTTACGATATCGCACGTCAACTTCGCGGTGTTGCCGCTATCGAAAAGACCCACGAAGAACGCTATCAAAAATTGGCTATGGCGGTTAGCGAAGGCACAGTGTTTAGCAAAACGGACGAGTGCGTTTGGATTTGTCGCAACTGCGGACATATTCACGTGGGCAAGGACGCTCCCAACGTATGCCCTGTGTGCGCTCACCCAAAGGCATATTTTGAACTTCGCAAGGAAAACTACTAAAATTTGATACGTCGCAAAGGATTTTTCGCAGATAAAAAATTGTACTATTTTTAGCAAAAAACTGCGTTTTGACGGGCAAAATTATCAATTTTCGCAGTGATTTCGTCAAAAACTGCGGTTTTTGTGGATATCCGCGAGCAATGCAAAGCACTATATTCCATACTATTTTAGATTGTCAAAAAAAAATTAAAAAAAGTTTCAAAAACACGCGAAAATTACTTGACACAAATTTGATAGTATAGTAGAATAAGTAAGCTGTCCAGCGAGCTGGGTAGCGAAATGAAGCTTGAAAACAGAATAGTAAGACGAAATAAAACACAGTCAATTTATTAAGGATTTTAGCCAGCGGTTGAGAATAATACTCAACCAAAAGTTAACATAGTCAGATTAAACTTAAGAGTTTGATCCTGGCTCAGGACGAACGCTGGCGGCGTGCTTAACACATGCAAGTCGAACGGAGTGTAGCAATACACTTAGTGGCGGACGGGTGAGTAACACGTGAGCAACCTGCCCTATGCAACGGGATAACACAGAGAAATTTGTGCTAATACGGTATAAGACCACAGAGAGGCATCTCTCAGGGGTAAAAGTGAATTAGCGGCATAGGAGGGGCTCGCGGCCCATTAGATAGTTGGTGAGGTAACGGCCCACCAAGTCGACGATGGGTAGCCGACCTGAGAGGGTGATCGGCCACACTGGGACTGAGACACGGCCCAGACTCCTACGGGAGGCAGCAGTGGGGAA
>CAZDLE010000100.1:0-4556 GCA_964506035.1 uncultured Oscillospiraceae bacterium
GTCAAGATGGTTGCAATCGACAAATTCGACGCCCTTTACGCCGTTTAGCGCGGATTGGTCGGCGGTTACAAACACCACGCAGAAACTGCCGTCGCAACTTTGCACCAGTTTGGACAGTTGCGCTTTGGCATCCTTTACCTTTTGACTTTCGGTATTGCCCGTTTTTGCAAAAGCAAAATTTTCGCAAACAACCACGCGTTTGTCGCCAAACAGCGACTGGGTAAGGCAGGAAGTCTGCACGTCGTCCACAGTGGGACAATCCAGCGTATCCACCGAAAACCCGTCGTCGGTAACGCCACAACTGTCCAAAATTAGGGAAATGGCACGACGTTTTACCCACTCGTCGTTGCCAAACAGACACAGCGCCGGGTAGGACTGCGTTTTAAGTTGTGCGTTGAGTTGCAAAAATTTTAGCACGCTTTGTTACCTCGTTAGAAATTAACTATTATTTTACCATCTTTTTGAGTAATTGTAAAGTTCCCGTACTTATTTGCTCCATAATTAGTATCATAATAATCTTGATAAAGGCTGAAAGTTGTTAGATTTTGCGTAAAATACCTTTCTGTTGGGGTGGAAATCACGTAAAACTGCGCAGTTGAGACGATATCGGCAAAATTGGTTGCTTGAATATCGTCGCCCACCACCACGGCAAAAGTCATACCGTTTGACGTCACCACCACACCGGACAAAGTTGCATCAAACACGCTTTGTACCGCTACGTTTTGCCCTACCGTTTGGTTTGGCGCAACGGTGGTAACAAATAGGTCGTATTTTGCCAGTTCCTTTGCAACGTCGTCGTTGGCGTGGTTGGACAAAGCGTAAACCTTGTCTACACCCAACTTGGCAAAAGCGGAAAAATCCGTTGCTTTGTCGAAGGCGGAAAAGTCGTACACAATCCACGTTAGCGACGTGTACTGCAGTTTTTCCAAATGGTTTTGAATGGCGGAAAAAGCGTAACTATTTTTGCAATCGGACAGGACTACAACCTCCCCTTGTTTGTTGGTAACAACAACGTCCGCGCCGTGATAGCCCACACTAACAAACACTTGATCGTTGCACTGCTTAGGAACACTTGCTGTTACGAAACACACCGTTAAGAGTACACAAAGTAGGCAGTTAAGCACCACTTTTGCTACTTTTTTGAGATTTACGTACTGTCCCACAACAAACAGCCACACCACCGTTACGCCTATGGCAAGTGCCGTGGCAGGCAGGCTTACTACGGCAAAATCCAACGACGACGTTGCTTTTGCCACCAGCGTTACCGCCATCAAAATACCATCGGCAAGGTACAAAACGTAGTGGAACACAAAGGGTAACAATCCAATAACGCCCAGCGTAAACGCCCACGACATTAGCGGTACTCCCACCAAGTTGGCAAAGGTGCCCAGTATGGGGATTTCGCCAAAATAGTGAGCCGTTGTGGTAAATGTTGCCAACGTGCAAGAAAGGGAAATGGACAGGGACGAAAGCAAGGCGTAAAGGTGTTTGTTAAGTTGTTTACGTCGCAAAAATCTGTCCACACGAGCGTGCAAAGTTGCCATACCCAACACAGACAGGGCGGAAAGTTGCCAGCCAACGTCAAAAAGATAGTAGGGATTTACCAACAGTAGCACTATCGTGGAAAAGGACAGAGAAATTACCATATCGTATCTTCCGCTTATCCACTTTACAAAATATGCACACACCGTCATAAACAATGCGCGCAAAATGGACGGTGCCCAAGCGCAGATATAACAAAAGAACACCAGCGGACCTATCATCACGCAAAACTCCGCCATGGGTTTTAGTTTTAGTCTGCCGATAAAAAATCCAATAATGGTGATGATATACACCAAGTGCATGCCCGATACGGCAATTAGGTGTACCATGCCCGATTGTTGATACATCTGCAAAACGTTGTCGCCAAGGGCATTGTCGTCCCCCGTTATCAGCGCGTACATCACCGCGGAAAAGTTGGGCATGTAGTTCGTGCAACACTGGTAGATATATTTGCGGATGGATTCGTCCGGCTTTAGGCTTCCGCTTTGTTGTTTGAGTATGGCAATATCGGTAAGTTGGTAGTCACAGTTGTTGCGAAGATAGCTTGTGTTGAAGTTTTTTGCAAAGATATAGGTGGAACGTAACGTTCCATACAGTGTAAGTTGGTCGCCGGTGGCAAAATACTGTCCGTCGAACACCACAACCTGCACTCTGCCCTTTATCTTTGCGTTATCGCACACGCAATCTTCCAAATAAAGCACGTTTGACGCGTTACCCATACGACCAATATCGGTAACACGACCACTCAAATACACTTTTCGCGCGATAATTTCCTTCTTTTGATGACGATACAAATTGAGTTGGAAGGCGCCACATCCCAAAAAGGTAAAAATAAAAACAAACAGCACAATCAAGTACAGTTTGTTTTTGAGTAGTAGCAGTATAGTTAGGCAAATTGCCAGCGTGGCAACAAATATCAATGGCAACAGCCACCTTCCGTACATCAACGAGTAGCCACACAGAATACCCAAAATCAAACCGATTGCGCCAAACAAAAGAAAGCGTGGGTTAATCAGCCGTTGCATAGTCCTTCTCCTGTACGAAAAACTTGTAGTGATTTAGTTGATATTCTTCTTGTGAAAGTATCCGTTTTAGTACGTTTTTGTTGGTGATTACGCCGTGTTTTGTGTAGTAGTCGTGAAGTTTTGCAAGGATATCGTCGTTGACGTTTTCGGCGTGCATATTTGCTATGGTGACGTAGGCACCGTTAAGATTGATACAATCGTAGTTTGTTTGGTTTTGGTAGTAACCCACCACGATTTGCGTGCCGTCTTGCGCAAAAGACTCGCTGTTTTGGGGTAGCACCGACTGTGGCAGAATTCCTGCAAGCGCAACAACGTCGGCAATGATTGTACCTTGCTTGACGTCGTAGTAGCCCTCGGTTTGCACCGCTCCACAAACGTACACCCTGCACGTTTTTGTTGAAACGTTGGGCAAATAGCCGCTTTGGTATGGATTGGTGGATGGGTTGTTAACTCCGTCGCCTTTTACCGTTTCGCCGTCGCCACATCCGCAAAATGCCACGACAACAAACAATAGCAACGAAACCAATGTTAAACTTCTTTTCATTTGTGTAAAAAAAAATCCCGCCGTGGCCGTGTTTTACGATGGTTCAACCTGACAAAACAGGTGGGTAATCTGCCAAATACCGACAGCCTTTTACCGAAGCGCACGCGCTTTTTGACTTTACTCGAAAGCCGTAGTAACCTGAAATAGGCATTTGGACGCAATCCCCTTTTACGAAACGTAGTTGACGCATTTTGTAAAACTTGTCGAACCGGGCAGGATAATGTATTTTTCAAAGGCAATGCCCGTTGAAATCATTAAAAATGGTGTTAAGCAACGCGCAACCGGGTGTTAAACGTGAGGTTTTGTGCATTTTGCCGTCCGTTTCCCTTGTGCGCGAGTGTGTGTTTGGTTGTGAGAAAAGTATCAAATCCGTTGACTAAGCAAATATTAGATAAAGCAAAGTTACTCAATTTACAACGCCACGCGGATGTGTTTTCCACGAAAAAATGTTACCGCGTTAAGAGCAAAGTTACTCAATTCACAATGCTACGCTGATGTGTTTTCAGCAAAGAGTGTTAACGCGTTAAGAGCAAGGTTACTCAATTTACAACGCCACGCGGATGCAAAACCATTCACTTAGCAAACAACGAAATAACGATATCTGCCTCACGTACTTATATTATACAATATATCGTTGACAGTTTCAACCGATTTTATTAATTTTGCACGCATTTTGTAGATATTTTTGGCAATAATGCGGATTTTTTACAAATTGAAGGCAAATGGTTGCATATTTTTTTGCAATATGGTATACTACATAAGCTAAAAACGTGGCTCATTAGTCTAGCGGCCTAGGACATCGCCCTCTCACGGCGAGAACAGGGGTTCGAGTCCCCTATGAGTCACCAAATCAAAAAAAGTCACGTCAACCTGGCGTGGCTTTTTCTATTAGACGGATACGCGTGATGCAAAACGGTTTTTGGTGCAAAGTAACCACAATTTTGCAAAATGCAATTTGATTTTGAATAAAGATTGTTCACTTTCGTGTAGCAATTCGGCGCAGTGGCACAAAGCTATTTGGCTTTTGAACAAAGATTATCCACTTTACGTATCGTTTTGTTGCACTGCAAAACGGTTTTGTCTTGATTGAAGATTGTTGGCTATTGTGCGGTTTTTTAGCACCACCGCTTATTTTTTGCGCGGAACGATGCCCGTTGGGGTGATAACGTTGTCACTTTCGGTAATTGCACGAATAACTTTGCAAGGGTTTCCTGCAGCCAAACTGTTTGCAGGGATATCCTTCGTCACAACGGAGCCTGCGCCGATAACGGAGCCTGCGCCTATGGTCACGCCACCACAAATCGTCACGTTGGCGGCAATCCAACAATTATCTTCTACTACGATTGGCTTGGTATATTCCAAATTCGTTACGGTTTGCGTTGCCGGATTGAAAAAGGAATTGCGTTCTTGGTAGCGCAAGGGATGTATCGCCGTGAGCATGGAAA
>CAZDLE010000101.1:0-4476 GCA_964506035.1 uncultured Oscillospiraceae bacterium
CGAAGCTGGCGCAGAAGCAGAACTCAAATAAGTTTAGTTTCAAAAACCTAACAAACAAACAAATTACAAAGAACCTCAACGTTGCGTTGAGGTTCTTTTGTATTGTTGTGGTCATTGCTTTGTGGTGAGTATCCATACCAAGTATTGAGATGCAATGCGGCGTCAATTATCAAAAGTGGGCTCTACGTCAAATGTTGGGGATGTAGAAATGAAGTAGAGCAATAATCATTTTGCTAACGTACAATTAGTTGGCTTAATGCTAAGTGCCGTTGGCGTTATGGTAGGGTGGTGGCTTGCTGCTGCCGAACCTTATATATTGCTGTGTTTGTAAATTCTACGTTATATTGTATTCTATATAAACTAATTATTGTAGGGATTTATTTCTTCCGTAACAAATCCAAATTGATGAGATATGCTTTTTAATATATTCGCAGTTGCGTTATAAAATAAAAAACCACACCATCGTGCAGTGCGTTATTTCTAACAAAACACTAACGTTAATCGTGATGTGGTTCGGTTATTAAAATATGTGCTTATTCCACAACCACTTCGATGGTGGTGGAAATTTCGGCGTACAGTCGTACTGTTACGGTAAAAATGCCAGTGGAGCGGATGGGCTCCTTCAAAACAACCTGTTTTTTGTCCACTGGATAGCCGATTTTCGCAAGTTCGTCGGCAATTTCCTTGTTGGTGATGCTTCCGTACATCTTGCCTTGCGCGCCCTTTGATGCAACCATGGTCACGCGAGTGCCTTTAAGAGCCTTTGCGCGGTCCATTGCGTCCTGTTTTTCCTGCGCCTTTTGCTTTTCAACAGCTTTGTCGTGGATGGCAACGGCGTTGATTGTGTCGGCGGTGGCAACCTTGCCCAAACCCTTTTTTAGCAAAAAATTGTTTGCGTAGCCGTCGCTCACGTTGATTATTTCTCCCTTTTTACCTTGACCTTTTACGTCTTGCAGAAGTAAAACTTTCATAAATACCGCTCCTTTTGGTAAAGATTTCCTTCAATTTGCTACATTATACCGCATTTTTGCGCACAAGTCAATGCTTATCGCCCACAAAGGATTTTTTACTGCTTCCGCCCGTGACGTCTTGCAAGATGGACAAAAAAAACAGCAACGTCCAATCCACATTTTGCGTGCACGTACGTATTGATTGCGCCAAAATTGTGCAAACTTAACTCAAAAGGAGGTAAAAAATGGATAATCAACAAACAATCAAATGCGACGTTTGCTCTTGTATGCATCACGGCGAGCACAACAACTGCAAACTTTCGCAAATCACTGTAACCAACGGTTGCGAATGCGTAACGGCTCACTACTGCCAAGACTACGAAGAGTGTTGCAGATAGTTTTTTGCGTCAAATTGCAACCAAACAACCCAAAGCAGGCGTATTTTCGTCTGCTTTTTTTTGATATTTTTGCGGATGCTCCCTCAACCCACCACCGATACCCTCAAACCACAGCTAAAACATTTTTACAAGCGGATGTTTCCTTGTAGTGCAATCAAACTGCAATGTTCCGTGTGTTTTGCTACACAATCCACAAACAACTTATTTCTGTTTTAATATTCCACCAAGCTGTTTTAAGTTTGTATTGTAAGGCGTTTTGGTGCGGATGTTACTGTTTTTAACCACCTTTCCGGCGCCCAAAACCGCAACCGTCAAATATTTTTGGGCGGGCGTGTTTTGCGCGGGTTAATTGATTGACACTTTTTGCCAAAAACTATATAATTGTGGTGTAATCACTTTGGGGGTGTAGCAAAATGATAAATCAAATGCATGGCTCTATCAAGATTTTCGCAGGCAATGCAAGCAAAAAATTGGCGCAAGCCATCTGTGACAAATTAGAGTTGCCTCTCGGTCAAATTGAGTGCGGAAAGTTCTCCGACGGCGAAACGTCCGTGCAAATCAAGGAAACCGTTCGTGGTTGCGACGTGTTTGTGATTCAATCCACCTGCAATCCCGTAAACGACAACCTTATGGAACTGCTTGTTATTATCGACGCAATGAAGCGTGCCTCCGCTGGCCGTATCACCGCCGTGTTGCCGTACTTTGGCTACGCCCGTCAGGACCGCAAAGCACACTCGCGTGATCCTATCTCGGCAAAACTGGTTGCAGATATTCTTCAAACCGCCGGTGCAAACCGTGTTTTAACAATGGATTTGCACAGCAGTCAGTTGCAGGGCTTTTTCAACATCCCCGTAGATAACCTAATGGGTATGCCCGTTTTGGCAAAATATGTCAAAACCCAAAAGCTGGACGACCTAACCATCGTCAGCCCCGATATGGGCAGTGTGGTGCGTTCTCGTGCGCTGGCAACCCGTTTTAATGCGCCCCTTGCCATTATCGACAAACGCCGTCCACGTGCCAACGTGATGGAAGTGATGAACCTTATCGGCGACGTTAAAGGTCGCACCTGCCTTATGATGGACGACATGATCGATACCGCCGGCACAATCTGCCAAGGTGCACAAGCGTTGGTAGATAACGGAGCAAAACGTGTTATTGCATGTTGTTCCCACGCAGTGCTATCCGGACCGGCAATCGAACGTCTGCAAAACTCCGCTTTGGACAAAATCGTGGTGCTTGATACCATCGAACTGCCCGAAGAAAAAAAGCTGGACAAAATCGAAGTGGTTTCCGTTGCAAGCATCTTTGCCGAAGCCATCGAAAGGTTGTACACCGACTTGCCCGTATCAAAACTGTACGAATAGGTTGCAACAAACTTGGTTTGCACGTCGCAATGCAAATTGATTGGTTGTGCAACCAAAAATCAACGCTCAACGTATCAACGATAGCGATAAAGTTTGGACGATAACAAATCGTTGGTTTGTGGCGCCAAAGTTTAAGTAGTGTATAATGGTGATATAACCAATATTAGCATAGAAATAAAACAAGATAGATATCGAAAACGCAAGATAGATATCGAACTAAAACACAAAACGTATACCAAACAAAAAGCAAAACGCTCACGTCACCGTGAGCGTTTTTTGATGTTAAAACTATTTGCCTATTCGTTTGTGGATTTGTACCAGTTGTAATCATCGTACCTACTTCTTAGATACTCTGCATTTTCAGTCGGATTCGTTAACGTTAGATTCGTACCGCTTGTTGCACCTTCGGTTTGTGTACAATACCAACCGTTTGGATCTTCAAAGGTTACGCTGATAAGTTTTGTGCAATTGCTGAATGCATATTCGCCAATAGTTGTAACGCTGCTTGGAATGGTTACGCTTGTAAGATTTGTGCAATTGTAGAATGCCCACTCGTCAATAGTTGTTAGTTTGCTATTTTCTTCAAACGTTACGCTGGTAAGTTTTGCGCAATTGCTGAATGCATATTCGCCAATAGTTGTAACGCTGCTTGGAATTGTTATGTTTGCAAGTTTTGAGCAACCGCTGAATGCAGACGCGCCAATGGTTGTAACGCTGCTTGGAACGGTTACGCTTTCAAGGCTTTCGCAATGGTAGAATGCATATACGCCAATAGTTGTAACGCTGCTTGGAATGGTTACGCTTTCAAGGCTTGTGCAATTCTCGAATGCATAGGCAGCAATTACTTTTGTTCCATCTTTAATGGTGCAACTTTCTATTGTTGTTTTTGCTTCTATCAAACAATTATCTATGTACAAAACATTATTTTCCCAATTGCTCGTATTGCTGTAAGCTGCGGTGTCGTAAAAAGCATCGTCGTCAATTTGGGGAACGCCCTCGATTGTTATGTTTGCAAGTCTTGAGCAATAGCGGAATGCCCGCTCGCCAATAGTTGTAACACTGCTTGGAATTGTTATGCTTTCAAGGCTTCTGCACCAGTAGAATGCGTGCCCGCCAATAGTTGTAACACTACTTGGAACAGTAAACGAAGTAGCAGTTTTTCCAATTGCGTACTGAATAAGAATCGTTCCGTCCTTGGAGTACAAATTGCCGTCTATTGATTTGTATGCTTGGTTTGTCTCGTCAACAGTAATATTTGCAAGTTTTGTGCAACCGCTGAATGCCCACCCGCCAATAGTTGTAACGCTACTTGGAATTGTTATGCTTTCAAGATTTGAGCAATTGTAGAATGCCATCATACCAATAGTTGTAACGCTACTTGGAATTGTTATGTTTGCAAGGCTTGAGCAACTGTCGAATGCCCTCTCGCCAATAGTTGTAACGCTACTTGGAATTGTTATGCTTTCAAGAGTTGTGCACAAGCGGAATGCCCACTCGCCAATGGTTGTTAGCTTGCTATTTTCTTCAAACGTTACGCTGGTAAGATTTGAGCAATCGTAGAATGTCCACACGCCAATGGCTGTTACGTCCTTTTGAATATACGCATTAACAATCTTGTCGCTGTAGCCGTCAGCATCAAATGGTGTTGTCGAATAGGTATAGTCTTTGGTTGCTCCCATTCCTTTTATATATGCATCATATTTGCCGCCGGCACGTGGAACAACATACGCGCTAACGTTGTCGTCGTCAGTTTTGGACATATTG
>CAZDLE010000102.1:0-4325 GCA_964506035.1 uncultured Oscillospiraceae bacterium
CTCCACGGCACGGCGGTAGCAATCCGTATCCCTGTGGTAGCCTCTCCTACCGGGGTATTATTTTGATACCCAAATTGTACTCTCTATTGCCAAAAGTGTCAACCCTTTATCGCAATTTACGCAGATATTTTTGTAGATTTTTTTGTTCCCGAAGTCTAAGATACCTTTCGACAAACTGATTTTTCAAGATGATTTTTTGCAACAAGGATTAATCTCCTTTTGGGACGAACAATTTTGCAAACAGAGTTTTATTTGGTTTATCGAAATAGATAATGTATTTTCGTAGATATTTCCTTCTCGTTGATTAACAATTTTGCAAACAGAGTTTTATTTGGTTTATCGAAATAGATAATGTATTCTCGTAGATTTTTCCTTCTCGTTGATTAACAATTTTGCAAACAGAGTTTTATTTGGTTTATCGAAATAGATAATGTATTCTCGTAGATTTTTCCTTCTCGTTGATTAACAATTTTGCAAACAGAGTTTTATTTGGTCTATCGAAATATAATGTATTCTCGTAGATTTTTCCTTCTCGTTGATTAACAATTTATCTTTTAAGTTCATACTTTAGTATATTCTCAAAACAAACCTAACGCCACAAAAGAATTATCGAATACTCGATGTTGACATTGCCATTTTTTTGCGATACAATAATAAAAACCGTTTGCAAATGTTGTCAAAAGCAACTACGGCAACTGTTGTGCGGATGTTTTTTTTGTAAATTACGTGCAAAACACCCTTTTGCAGCAGTGATTTTAACGATTTACGTAGATTTGGCTACTTTCACTCGATTTTTTACCCAAATGCGGATTGCAACAGACGTTTTTTAGCATTGCTATCAAGCGCAAACGTAGTAAAATTACAATCATCCCAACGTTCCCAAAACCATCACAAAGGTTTTTGCAGTTTATTTCTTTTGTCAATGAGGTAACAAATAAACTTTTCAACCTGCAAACAACAACTTTAAGGAGGTATCCAATGGTACAACATTATCGCAACCGTTTTACATGGATTTTTCGTTACACCAGCAAAAACGTAGGCTATTGCATTGCCAAAACGCTGTGCATAGTGGTGGGATTCCCCATATACTTGGTGTGTTTCTGCGCGGAAATGGCGCTAACTCTCGTCAACATGTTGCTTTGTTGGATCCCCGGCATAAATATCCTTGCAATGCTAATTTGCAAAGCACTTATGTGGATTGTTGACAAGCCTTACTACCTCTGCGTGCTAACTGACCTAAAACAGGCATGCGCACCCAACCAAGATACCCCCGACTACGCCGATTTTACCTATCTTTCCCAACAGCCAACGGACGAAAACATTGCCGATGCAACAGATATCAACCACGTGCCACCCCAATCCATAACGGACGTTACAGCAGACGTACCCACAGTAGACACAGTTGAACCCGACACCACAACTGCGGACGCTACCAAACCTGTATAAACAAATCAAAAATTGAACAAAAAAATGCGGATAACCATTTGGATATCCGCATTTTGCGTGTAATGTTGTTGTTTAATTTCTCCACTTTGTCAATATGCACATTCCAACAACATTTTGTCGGCAAGCAACGCAATAAATTCGCCGTTGGTGGGTTTTTCCGCCGAGGTGTACACCTTCACACCAAAAATGCTGTTTATGTTCTCAATTTTTCCGCGATTCCAAGCAACCTCTATGGCGTGCCTAATTGCACGTTCCACCTTGGACGACGTCGTTTCAAATCTGCGCGCAATGGTGGGATACAAACTTTTTGTAATGGCGTTGATAATAGACGGATTGTCCACCGCCAACTTGATGCCTTCACGCAAAAATTGATACCCCTTGATATGCGCAGGGATCCCCACGCTAACAAAAATGTTGCTAATCCGTTCGTCCAACGTCTTTTCCGAAACAGTCTTTTTGCGCATAACCTTGCTACCCAATTTGTCCCCGTCGTAAACGTTTAGTATGCGCTGTTCCAACACGCTGTATTCCACAGGCTTCACAAGATAGTACTTTGCGCCCAATTCCAACGCCTTGATAACAAAAACCTCGCTTTTCAGTTCCGATGCCACCACAAACGGCACGTCACGATACCTTTCCAACAGCGCAAAACCGTCTTCTCCCGACATCACCAACTCGGTGATAACCACGTCAACGGCAGTGGTGTCCAAGTACTTTCGCGCGTCGCTTCCGTCCACGTCAAAAACGATTTCAAATTGTTCGTTGTTTTGCAAAAGATTTTTCAACTCACGTTGACCTACAAGACCGATTTTTATCATGATTTTTCCTCCCGATTTCCCCCACATTATAGGCTTAGTATTCTGTAAAAAACGCACCAATTTTGTATTATATAGATAGATTTTGTCAAAAAAGATTTTACGTTTTTTTTTTGCCTAACGCCAAAAAATAAAATCAAACGCGAAAAAATCGCAAATTGTTTTGCAAAACGTTTGCTTTATGTTCCGTTTTGTGTTACAATACTTGCATTGTAAGGAGAATATCATGCAATATCTCAAAAAGGACATCAAAGATAGAATCATTGCCGCCGCCGTGGAAGAGTTCAAGTCCAACGGCTATTCCAACGCATCAATTCGCAACATTGCCAACAATGCGGAAATTTCGTTGGGCAACATCTATCGTTATTTCACCAACAAGGAAGCACTGTATTTTGCCGTTATCAATCCTTTTATGGAAAGTTTTCGCGATGCAATCCAAAATCAACTCAACTTTCAAGATAAAACCCCCGGCGAACTTGCATCCACCCTTGCAGGATTGCTAACCAAGTACGCCGACGAGTTTATCATCATTCGTCAAGGCAACACCAGTCACTACACAACCTTTATCAATTTTTTGGTGGAAATCATCTCCAACAAAATCAACGAGTATTTGCAAACGGTCGATATCTCTGCCGATCGCAAGGTAACAAACCCCACCCTGTGCGAAGCCGTTGCGGAAGGATTTTTGGTAAGCTTGTTCAAAACCTTCCAATTCTCCACCGATTTTTCCACGTTGGAAAGATACATCCGCGAACTGATAACCTTCTATTTTGGCAACATGCAAAGCCGTTTTGCCAACTTTGCCGAGTGATTAAATTTACAGCGGAAGTGCCACTGTAACGATTGCTCCAACAATTTGACCGACTAATTTATACCAACCAAAATCTACCCCAGCGGTAGATTTTTTTTATTGATGCAAACGCTACTAAAACGAGAAATTTGCTATTGTAACGATTGCTCCAACAATTTGTATTAAAAATCGAATTTTACAGCGTTACTGTGTAATTTGATTGTACGTCGATAGTTATTTATATCAATTAGATGTGCACAACAATTGATTCGCCACCATTTTTGATTGCACAACTCAACAGTACGTTCCAACCAACCAAAATCTACCCCAGCGGTAGATTTTTTTATTTTAATCAAAAAGGCTTTATATATCTACAAATCAAATACTACGCAACGTACCCATCACAGGGCAGCAACTTGCCGCCGCCAAACTGCGTGTAGTAGCAATGGTTTATCCTTGCACAATCTCGTGCGGTGTAACGTCGCAAGAGGCAAAACACACTCCAAATAACCAAAACACCTTTCGCAATCTTGCCTAATGTGTTTTTTGTGCCCAATCGCCTTTTTCCCAAACGCAACAAACTTTTTGTTCTAACAGCACTCAAAATTTGTATTTTCCGCAATCAAAAGGGCATTTTCTTGCATAATAGATACATCAATAATCGCAAAAAACTATTGAATTTTGCTTTTTTTTGTGATATACTATTTCGGCAGGGAGTATTATTTCTCTAAATCCAAAATCTAAATCACGTTGAGACTTTCTCAATTTCTATATGGAGGTAACATGTATCTTTTGCCCCGTCCACAAAAGGTGGAACGTCTTGCCGGCCAATTTGTTATCGACGGCACAACCAAAGTTTTTTGTCATCCCGATTTTCAACCTATTGCACAATTATTTGCAGATCAAGTAAAAGCTTGCAACGGCTTGGAACTGCAATTTTCCAACGATTTGGAAGATAGTCAAATCCACTTTGCTTGGGAACAAGGTATTCCAAGCGAAGGCTACCAAGTCAACATTTCTCAAAGTTGTTTGACGGTTACCGCAACAACCAAGCAGGGCTGTTTTTATGCCGTTCAATCGTTGTGTCAAGCCTTCGATTTGTTCGTGCCACACCAAACAATTTCCACAATCAACTACTATGTGGAAGACTATCCACGCTTTGCTCACCGCGGTTTGCACCTTGATATTTGCCGTCACTTTTTCGGTGTGGAAACAATCAAGCAGATAATCGACTTGATGAGTCAAGTAAAACTCAACAAACTGCACTTGCACCT
>CAZDLE010000103.1:0-4309 GCA_964506035.1 uncultured Oscillospiraceae bacterium
CCACCAGTCGCACATATCGCCGTCGTCCGGTCCGTAAACCTTACCGATGGTTTCTTCTTCAACAACGATACCTTCTTCCGTTTGGATGGTAACAACTGCCGACATACCAATGCAACGTCCTGCTTTGATTGTGGAACCAAGTGTACTGCTGTATACGTCGTGGTCTACAATGTAGGGAACGTGTTTTTGATCGATGGATTTGATTGTAAGACCAAGTTTGTTGCAGATAGCTTCGCTTGCATTCCAAGCGTAAGAAGGTTCAAATTCAGCCGGATGAGCAATTTGTTGTTCAAATTCGTCAGCGGAAAGGTCGCATCCGTGAGCCTTTGCAAGAGCAAGACCGTATTCATCTACGTTGTAGCTGTATGCACCCTTGATTTTAACAAGGCTGTCGCAACCGGCAGCTGCCAAAGCAACCATGTTGATCCAGAAAATATCTTGCATACCGGAACCGGTAATAGTGCAGTTGTGTGCCTTTGCAACTTCTGCCAAATGTTCTACTTGAGCTTTAGCGGTGGTGCAAGGATAAATTGCTTCTTCGCAAGTGGTGATAACGTTAATTCCGCGAGAAACGCATTTTTCTACGTGTTCGTAGATATCGCTAATAAAGCTGAAAAGTGTAACGATTGCAACGTCTGCTTTGCTTTCGTCCAAAACCTTGTCGGCATCACTGGAAATGATAACGCCCGTTTTGAAACCGAGTTCTGCAAAGTCGCCGATATCCATACCAACTACTGCAGGGTTGATATCGATTGCGCCTGTAACTTCTGCGCCGTGATTGTACAAATATCTAATGATGTACTTTGCCATTTTACCGCAACCGTATTGAACTACTTTTACTTTTTCCATAATGAAAATCCTCCTTATTTTTGATTTTTTTTGAAGTTATTTTGCTAACTTTCAATATGGTAACTTTATTATAAACCCTAATCTAAGGTTAGAGTCAATGCTTTTTTGAAAATTTTACGGGAACTTGCAATCGCAAAAACATATTGCGCCGTGTATCGTCAAAAATATGTAGTTCTGTAAGTTCTTCGCAGATGTAGTTTCCGCTAATTTGATAGTCGTGCCTGTGGCAAAAATCTAACAGTTGCTTGCCGTATTTCACTTCGTCGTCGTAGTTGTCCAAGTAGATGCATGCGTACATTCCGCTTTCCACAACGGAACCGTGACCGCCGTTGTCGTCCAGCAGTTTGTTGGAAAACACAAAAATCTCGTCCGGCACAAAAATGCCCCTCTCAAAGTTTTTTTGCAAAATGGACGTTGCCAAGTTGTAACTGTGCACTTGCGAAATCCCCTGTTTCAACAGCTCGTTTCGTAACATAATTACCGCTTCTTCGTAACTTTCGTGCCCTTTTTGATAGAAATTTGTAGGACAAGGCATGCTCCAGACGTATCTGCGGTCGATATACTCCAACGACGTGGTGCCCGTTGTGGGCGATTTTCGATACCGCTCGATTTGCGTTATCGTGCGCGAAACGGCGTCGTGACGGTCCTTTAACTCTCGCATTTGTTTGTGAAGTTGCTCGTCTTTTTGCACCAAAATATCTTCGATAATGGCAATATCTTCCTTGCGTAGCACCTCGCCTATTTCCGTAAGGCTCATGCCCAAATCCTTCATGTAGGCGATGATGTCCAACCGTGCCGTTTGCGAAAGAGTGTAGTAGCGGTAGCCCGTCTCTTGGTCGACGTAGCAAGGCTTCAGCAACCCCATTTTGTCGTACAAGCGCAACGTCGGGATGCTTGTGTTGTTGATTTCCGCCATTCTTCCAATGGAAAGCAGTTGTTCTTTCATAAATATTCTCCCCAAAACTCTAATCTTCAAGTAGAGTTTACATCAAAAATATTTATATGTCAATAGATTTTTTCTAATCTGTTTTGACGATTTTGTCAAATTTTGCCCAATGGACTTTGCAGCAGAGCAGACGTACTATACGGCATGCCATTTTGCGCTGTTTTTGCTGGTGGCTATTTGATATGGTTGTATCTTTCCGCACGCCCTACGACAGTTGCTATCACGGATTTTGAGATAGTTATTTGCTGCGGTATCTTGTTCGCCGATAGATTGTGTTTTATTTAGTAAATCCATATTGACGTTTATCTTGTTTTGTCAACAGGATTATGCATTATTTTGTCAAGCCATTTTGTACCAATTTCTACCTTTTTATACTCGGTTATACAATTTTCTACATAGTTTTACTTTTTTTGACGTTTATCTTGTTTTGTCAACAGGATTATGCTTTATTTTGTCAAGCCATTTTGTACCAATTTCTACCTTTTTATACTCGGTTATACAATTTTCTACTCAATTATACTATTTTCTACCAAATTGTACTGTTGTCTACACGGTTCTACCTTTTTGTACTCCGTTGTACCCTTTTGTATCAAATTATACCTAAATATACCTTTTTGTACCAAAGTGTAGATTTTTTAACGATTTATCCACTTTTTTACAGCATTTTTGCATTTGACATAGCAAAAAATATATTGTATAATATCTTCAATAAATCCTTTTATAACTTGTTTTGAGATTTCTCGTTGGCATTTTTGCCCATTTGCACCAATTTTCAACCAAACAATCAAACGGAAACCCAAGGGCGAAAGATCTATTTTTTTCGACCTTACGATCTTGGACTTTTTTTGCCCAAGTTATACAATATTTTAGACCTTTTAGGAGGAAAACATGAAGCAAGAATTTGCAACTTTGCAAGAACTTACCGACAAAATGCGCAAAATGACCATTTTGGAACTGCGCGAATTGGCTCGCGATTTTTATATCATCCCGCGCAACCTGCCACGTAGCGAACTTGTACGTCGTATCACGGCGTCCTACAAAGGCGAGTTGGAACCGGAAATCCCCGTTAAATCGGGCAGACCCACCAAAAAGGCGAAACTTGCCCAAATCGAAGCGGATCTTGCCATCGAAGGCGCAGTCGACAACGTGGACAAATCCCTTCCGCGTGTTGGCACGTTGGAAATTTTGCCCGACGGCTACGGTTTTGTGCGCACGGAAAACTACACGTCACGCCCGGGAAAGGACTATCACGTATCGCAAAACATCATTTCCAAAATGAATTTGCGTTCCGGCGACAAAGTAAAGGTTGTGTTGCACCAATTTCCCGATAGAACGGTGCCTACCGTTGTGTTTATCCAGGAAATCAACGACCAACCCTGCGCAGAGATAAATCGTGTGCCTTTTGATGGTTTGCAAGCCTGCTTCCCCAACAACCGTATTGTGTTGGAAAGTGAAAAGACCGACTACGCTTTGCGTGCATTGTCGCTTGTTGCACCCATCGGCAAAGGACAACGCGGACTTATCGTTGCTCCGCCCAAAACAGGCAAAACCATTTTGCTCAAAAAAATCGCCATGGCAGTGCGCAAAAATCATCCGGAAATAAAACTTACCGTTCTTTTGATTGACGAACGTCCGGAAGAAGTTACCGATTTTAAGGAAAGCGTCGATTGCGAAGTGGCATATTCCACCTTTGACCAATCCCCACAAAACCACATCCGCATTGCCGAGCTTGTTTTTGCCAACGCGCGTCGTCGTGTGGAACAAGGTCAGGACGTAATGATTTTGTTAGATAGTATCACCCGCCTTTCTCGTGCCTACAACCAAACGGCAGAGCAATCGGGCAGAACGCTTAGCGGTGGTTTGGATATAACTGCCTTGCAGGAGCCAAAACGTATGTTTGGTCTTGGTCGCAACACAAAATCCGGTGGTAGTTTGACGGTGCTTGCAACCGCGCTGATAGATACTGGTAGCAAAATGGACGACATCATCTACGAAGAGTTTAAGGGAACGGGCAATATGGAAATCCACCTTGACCGTCGCATGAGCGAAAAGCGTATTTACCCGGCAATTGACCTAAACCGCAGTGGAACCCGTCGTGAAGAACTGCTACTAAACCAAAATCAGTTGGAAGGTATGTATCTAACACGCCGTTTGCTTGCAGGTGAAGATTCTATCATGGCAACGGAAAACCTATTGGAAGTTATCATGACGACGGACAACAACGATCAAACCATCGAAACGCTAAAAATTCTTGTCAAAAACGCACAAGCACGAAGGAAAAAACAATAAACATGAAAACTGTAGTTTTGGGTATGAGCGGTGGTGTAGATTCTGCCGTATCGGCATACCTACTTAAACAACAAGGTTACAACGTGATAGCGTTGTTTATGCACAACTGGGAAGAGGACGACGAAAACGGCTGTTGCACCGCCGAACAGGATTTTGAAGACGTAAAGCGCGTTTCCGACAAACTTGGCATCCCGTACTACTCGGTAAACTTTGCCAAGCAGTACA
>CAZDLE010000104.1:0-4258 GCA_964506035.1 uncultured Oscillospiraceae bacterium
TTTTTTTGCCTTTTTTACAAAACTCAACAACGTGTTGCTGTTTTAGAAACAATCCAAAGTGGCGATTTTTACTATCTAACAAATGGACGTATCTATTTTGCAAACAATTTGCACAAAAAACTGACCTTGGCGGTGGTGTCAAGGTCAGTTTTTGTCAATATGGTATTGTAAAACAATTTGGTTTCAATTTTGGATTCAACAAACGACATTTGATTGTTTGCAAAACAACGTCTAAATTGCAGTTGTAATGTCGATAGGTCGCAAAGGACGTGTGCTTATCGCTCTATCACAAATTTACGCGCAGTTGCGTTCAAAAAGCTGTTAAGCAGTGCACAAAACAGCATTAAAGGTCCTGTTTTGCGACCGGTCGCCCCAAAAAAACGTCATCTTTTCTTTCCGGCTTTTACGTTAAGAAGGACGTACGCCGAAAGGAAAACTACGATTGTGGCAATCACGATAACGTACATTGCGCCGATGGACACGGGGTTATCGAAAAAGTACAAATTGCAGTCGATGGAGTCGCGCACGCCTTTGATAACTTCCGCAGGCACACCGACGGATTGCATTTCGGCAAGGGCGCCTTGCATACAATGGTTGCGAATCAGCGCCGTTCCGTACGTTCCCGGAAGGAAGGAAATCACCTTTTGCAAACCTTCCCCAAAGGAAGAAATTGGCATGTACGCACCGCAGATAAATCCGTATGCCGAGCTGATGATTGTTCCCACGGCGGAAATTTGTCCTTGCGAGTTGAGGAAAAAGTTGATAACGGAAGAAATCGCGTTGCCAAACAGCACCAAAATGGTAACGTCCAACAATGTTAGCAACACGTCGCCAACGGTCATGTACCAACCGATGCATCCCACGTACACAAAACACAAAATGCTGGTTGCGTAGCAAATTATCAACGTGGTGATAAGGTTTGCCAAGTAGTAGCCAAGCGCAAGCGTATACGGACTAACGGGGGAAATTGTCAAATCCTTTACGGCACCCGTTACTTTGTCCTGAACCATCAGCATGTTGGAGCAAAAGGTCACCGTCACGCAGGATACGGCAAGTAAAGAGGAAATCAGTTCGCCACCAACCAACCCGTTGATGACTGATTCTTCCAAGGCGAACCCTTCGGGCATAGAGGATACAAAACTATCTCGATACACGTTGCCCAAAAAGGTGGAGTACAACACAAGCAGTATTGCCGGTGTGATAAGTGACGTAAAAAACATCCCTTTGTCCTTAAAAAACAGTTTTACGTTACGTTTGATAAAAATTGCAAGAGTTTTCATTTGTCGCTACCCCCAAGTTTCTTTCCGGTCACAGCCAAAAATACGTCGTCCATTTTGCCTTTTGTGATTTCGTAATCAACAAAAATTTGCGGATATTTTACAATCAGCTCCGTTGCTTGTTTTGTGTCGGCAACAAACAAACGGTAGGCATCGCGGATTCGTTCGTGTTTCAAACCGAGCGTCTCAATTTGCTCGTCCGTTGCGCCGTAAAGGGTGATATAGTCGCCGGTGTATGTATTTTTTAGCGTAAGCGGAGTGCCTTCGGCGACGATTTTGCCACCGTCCAAAATAACGACGTAGTCCGCTTCGGCAGCTTCTTCCATGTAGTGAGTGGTCAAAAATACCGTCATGTTTTCCTTTTTGCGCAGGTCGGAAATAACGTTCCACAACGTTTGACGGGTTTGTGGATCCAACCCGGTGGTGGGTTCGTCCAGTACAAGGATTTTTGGTTTGTGCAACAAGGCGCGCGCCACGTCGATACGTCTGCGTTGACCTCCGGAAAGTTTGCCCACGGTGCGTTTTAGCAAATCGGCAAAATCCAACAGCTCGGCAAGTTCGGCAAGACGTGTTTCAAAATCCGTTCCCGTGATGCCGTAAAGTGCAGCGCGACATTGCAAGTTGTCGTACACGGACAACGCCGAATCTAACACGGAGTTTTGGAATACAACGCCCAACTCACGCTTGATACAATCGCGGTTTTGGTCAAGGTCGAACCCGTCGATAGTAACGGCGCCGTTGTCCTTGGAAAGTTGTCCGCACATAATGTTGATGGTGGTGGATTTTCCCGCGCCGTTGACCCCCAAAAAGGCAAACAATTCGCCTGTTTTTACGCAAAAACTTAGGTTGTTTACCGCATGCACTTCGCCAAAGCTTTTGTTTAGATTGCTAATTTGTATGATGTTTCCCATGCATATATCCTTTATATTTTAGTTTGATTTGATTAATTTTCTGTTTAGACTTTTACTAATTTTAGAATTGTTGTTTAATATAGTTTCGTCGGATTTTATAATTTTGTTTCCGTATTTTTGCGATTTACTTCTAAATAGAACCAAATTTATCGTGGCACTATTTTCTTCGCATATTTGTGAAAATCTTTGTCGTTGATGTTTTTTGTTTGTTCCACTAATTCGCATTTTTGCTTTGTTTTTGCGTTTTAATGCCCACTTTTGTGTTTGTTAACGCGCAAAACAGCGTTTTTGTAGCTAATAGTGATATGCGCTATGCCAAACAGCGTTGCAAAAACAATCAGTGGAAGGTGTCGCAACGCAACACCGCTAAACACAAAAATTATCGTTGGCGCAATAGATAACCACAGCGTTTTTGTTATTTGCTTCTTTTTGTCAAAAATCACCCAGCCAAGCAGGTACGTCGTCAACAAAACGCCGTTTGTTATCAGGTATATGGCAAGTGCGTTTTCCATCCAAAATCCGTAGCACACAAAGGGCACGTTGATTATCATGCAGGCAAAGCATCCAAAACGGCCAATTTGTTCCATTGTTTCGATAATTTTGTTGTGAAAGTAGTTTTCAAAAGCGCTTTTGTCTACAAAGGTGCAAATAACGTTTGGTATCATTATGATGCAAATCACGGCAAGACCGTAGTAGTTAAACCATTCCATAACAGATATTTCCTAATTTCAATTAGATTTACTTTTTCTCTTACAACTCCACTTAAAGTTGCCCATTCTGCAGCACACGTTTACCGGTTTTTTGTGATGGTGCCAAGTGTTTCGTCCGCTTGGCGTGCCACTTTTTTGTAGTTGCCGTTGGTAAAATGCACCAGCACGCAGTTGACGTTTTGTACGTTGCCCGCCGATTGTTTCAAAAACTCACGTATGTTTTCTACGTCTTAGTGTGTAAAACGTTGATTTGCCTTTTTGGTATGCAAGACGTTGATTTAATGCTCTAATTGCGATACTGATTTGTCTTTTAATAAGCAAAAATCAGATTTGCCCGTATCTTGTGATAGCGAAGTTTTTGATGTTTAACTGTCACTTTTGTATGTGTTAAGGTGCAGTTTGGCGCAAATTGTTGATTAACGCAAAATTTGCTGTGCCTAATTTTAGTTGTTGGCGTTTTCGTATTTAGATTTCAATCCAAGGTACATATCCGTTAGCATGTCACTGCAATCTTGTTCGCTCCAAACGTTAAAATTGGTGGCGATCATGGTGGCTATGCCGTGTACGTACGCCCACATTTCAAGGTAAAAGGTTACTGCCTGTTGTTTTGTGATTGCCACCTGTTTGCATATCAAATCAGTAAGCAAATCCGCCTCATCCGCAAGTTTTGTGGTATCTTCGTTGGTGCGATCGCGCATAAACAGCAGTTTGAACAACTCCTTTTCTTCCCGCGCAAAACGGATGTACGCCATACCGCTGGCTTTGTAGGGCGGATATTTTCCGCTTGACATATCTTGCTGTAGGTAGCTTGTGTAAAGCAAATTTGCCGATTGGATTATTGCTTGTTGCACGTCCGCCATGCTTTCGAAATAGCTAAAAATGGGGCGTGGTGAAGTGCCGAGTTTTTCTCCAAGGGCGCGTGCACTAACCGCCGAAAACCCTTTTTGGCGCGTAAGATCCACTGCGGCATCAACTATTTGCTGTTTGCTGAACATAAATTGTCGTGGCATACTTGTAACTCCTTTGCTGTGACGTGTTATCGTTGCTTTGCCGATTGTCGCATCGCTAACGTTTTCGTTTGGTGCTATGGTGTGAGTATTACCAACCCGCCGAATGCTCAATGCGACGAATTGATAGTAGTATCACCGCATTTTAGTGATGACGATGATTTTCATAATCGTGCCGCTAACGATAGCAGTGCTCGTAACGTGTTTGTTTGATTAGTTATTGTGTAAAACAACACCCGTTATGCAACACCTGTAATTTTATTATATTCCCGCGTTTGTCAAATGTCAATAGTTTGCAAAACATTTTTGCAATGGTTGAAAAGAATATACACTTTTTCTTTAGTGGGACAATT
>CAZDLE010000105.1:0-4237 GCA_964506035.1 uncultured Oscillospiraceae bacterium
TTTTGATACAAAAACTGTCGTTTTTGTACTTCGAGAATGTAAAACGGCGAAGTTTTGCTTGTATATGCCTACGGGCGCATCCAGACAAAACTTCTTGTATTATAATCTATACGAAGTAAATCTTTTGCCATTCGGCAAAATCTTTTGCAAAACTATCGTTTTGATACAAAAACTGTCGTTTTTGTACTTCGAGAATGTAAAACGGCGAAGTTTCTGCTCCTTGCAAGCAAAGCAACAACTTCTTGTATTATATACTATTTTATCTAAATTGTAAACATCTTTTTTTAATATGGATGCAAATAGGTGTTGATACGTGCCTCAAAGGGAATTTGTTGGCGCGAATTAGGTGCATCTAATTGATTTTTAATAGCGTTTCGCTTGATATCTCGGCAAATTGGGGGTATGGTCACGTTACCGTCGTAGCGCACTATCGGTTAGACTACGCTCGGGGTGATAGGTCACGTTGTCTATGGCGAACGTTTGATGATTGGTGGTATAATCGTCGGCATTCATTTTTAATAATAAACAATCATTTTTAATTTGTGTTGGTGGTAGTAAGCCACCACCCTACTATAACGCCATCATTTCAATAACGTTGTTTGTGAGTGTAATAAAGAAAGTATTTGCAAGTATTTTTGAGATAGGTGTTGACATTTGTGGCATAAAAATTGGATCTTTTGCGTTATTTTTTCGGCAAAATGCGTTACAATATTTGCGAAATACTTGAACAGGAAACGTCTATATGGTACAATGGAAGATAGATATTTGCTTGTATTTGCAAAGTGTTTTTGTCATGTTGAAAATCCGCTTAACTTGAAAAAAAATGGTTGAGTGGTTGAGTAACAGTGAAGATATCGTAAGTATTTTTTGTCATGTTGGAAATCCGCCTAACTCGAAAAAAGTGGTTAAGTAACAGTGAAGATATCGTAAGTATTTTTGTCTCGCTGGAAATTGTCTTGACTTAAAAAAATGATTGAGTAACAGTGAAGATATCATAAGTATTTTTGTCATGTTGAAAATCCGCTTAACTTAAAAAAATGGTTGGGGCGGTTGAACAAGGCTGAATTTTATCAAGAAGAAAGGCTTAGGGCTGAATTTTATCAAGGAGAAAGGCTATGGTAGACAAATTAGGTTTAGGTACAATGGGAATGAACTTCGAAAACAAGGAGCAATCCATCCAAACGATACACGAGGCTTTGGAAAACGGCATAACCGTTTTTAACACGGGCGATTTTTACCAAAGGGGACAATCGCAGGTTGTTTTGGGTGAGGCTTTGAAAGGTATCGACAGAGAAAAAGTGTTTGTTTCCCTCAAGTTTGGTGTAACTTTTGCACCACAAGGCGCTTTTTTGGACGTCAATCCCAAAAATATCAAGGGAAAATTGCTTAATTCCTTGGAAAAAATGGGTTTGGACTACGTCGATTTGTATCAACCGGCACGTCAAGATACGGAAATCCCCGTAGAAGAGGTTGTTGGAGAAATAAAGCGTTTGGTGGACGAAGGATACGTTAGGCACATAGGACTATCGGAAGTGGATGCGGAAACGTTGCGTAGAGCGTGCAAAGTACATCCCATACACAGCGTTGAAGTGGAATATTCGTTGCTTAACCGCGAAATCGAGCAGGAATTGATTGCCACGGCAAAGGAACTGGGCGTAACCGTGGTTGTGTACGGCGCGGTTGGTCACGGAATACTTACCGACAAGATATTCGACCAGAGTAATTTGAACAATCCAATGCTATCACGTGGGGTTTTGTGCGAAGAATATCGTGAGGAAAACCTTGCAAAACTGAAGGAATTTGGCAAAATTGCATCCGCTTTGGGGCTTAGCATGAGCGAATTGGCGTTGGCGTGGACGCAATCTAAATACGACAATGTGCTTTCGTTGATTGGCACCACCAAACCCGACCATTTGCAAAGCTCCGTTAAGGCGATAAACACAACGCTATCTGCCGAGACGGTATCGTTGATTGAAAACGTTTTGAGTGCGGAAACAATCCGCGGAATAACTAGACGAAAGTGGGTGTTTACCAACGGTGTTGGAAGATTGGCAATATAGGCGGTTGCTTTGCACCACTCTACGAGCCCGCGCGTACATGCATTGCAAATGCAGTTAGTAGTGGATGAAAAAATAACAGGATGGAACGTTTGACGTTATGAAAAGAAAAACTGTGATTATCCTTGCGGTGGTTGTTGCGTGCATTTTGATTGCAACAATCGTTATCGTGGCAACTACACAATCTAAAAACAAAAAAGTGTTAGCGGAAATATCCAATCAAACACCGCTGTTTCCAACTGTGGATTTTATACAAAGTTGGTACGCGTGCGATCTTACTGCGGAAGAGTGGGACGACTATTTTGACGTGTTGAAATCCTTAGGTTTTGATACCGTCATACTGCAGTGGGTGTTTAGTGACGACGGCGGAGAAAACGTTGCTTACTACGAAAGTGAAACGTATCCTTGCGACGAATACTACTCTAACACGCTGAAATTGATGTTGACTTCGGCGGATAATCACGACTTGGACGTTTACGTTGGAACCTACTCTCCTGCGGACTGGTGGAGTACCAACTACAACGATAACTACGTGCAACGCATTATCGACATACACAACACCTTGTTTGATGAAGTGTACACAAAGTATCGCAGTCACAAGTCGTTTGTGGGTTGGTACTACTCACCGGAAATGTTTTCTACCTTTTTGGGGTACGAAAAACAATGGATAAAGTTGCTTAACGGCGTTATTGACGGCATCGAACAATACGGCAATGGTTTGCCTTTGATATTTTCGCCCTATCGTGGCAAGTACACTTCGCCATTTTTGGAATTAGACAACACTTTTGAGCGCATTTGCAAGCAGGTTAAGTTCCGCCAAGGGGATATACTTGCACCGCAAGACGGATTTGGTGCAAAATCGCCAAAAGAACAACGCAATGCTGTAGAACTTTACAAATTTGCAAAGTACTGCTACGATGCAACGGAAGGCACAAACTTAACTTTGTGGATAAACTGCGAATTGTTTTCCACAAAAGGTCAATTTTGCTCGTCGGAAAGAATGTTACAACAATTTAGGCTGGCAAACGCCTTTTGCGATAAAACGTTGTGTTTTTCCTTTGCGCACTACGCATTTAAGGCGGAAGATAAAACGTTGTTTGACGACTACAAAAATCTGTACGACACCTACCATTTGATTAGCAAATAGCGCAAAAACGCAAAACGTGTTGACGTTTTTGTGCAAAATTGTAGTTAGTGATACACTTGCGAAAAACATCTGTTTTGTGGCTTTGGGCCTAAATTTTTGCATACGCCACAAATTTGCGCTTGCTTTAGATTCTTTTTTGTATATCACTACAACTTTGCAGTTTGTTAGAGTTGTTTGCATACGTATATTCGGCAGGTTACAACAAAGGTTGGAAACAAATTTGCGATTTGTTGATACTTGTTTGTGGACGTCTGTTGCATATATCTTCAAAATAACGTAATTAGTAGGGAAGTAAGCTTGAAAGGTGCTTTCGTTAGCGCGGGCTTGCTTCCCTTTTTGGTTGGTTTTTAATTAATATAATAATTTTTATAGGCGTTGGTAGTTGACTTTATTTCGGGAACAGTTTATAATGTTTTTGTATGTGGTGTAAATTGGCGTTTTGTGTTGAAATGCGTACAATTTGCACTCGAAACAATCATTACAATTTTTTTATTGGAGGAAAAACAATAATGGCAAAGAGAACTATTGACGGTAATACTGCTGCCTCTCACGTTGCGTATGCTTTTAGTGACGTGGCTGCTATCTACCCTATCACTCCGTCCTCTCCTATGGCAGAAGTTGCTGACGAATGGTCCGCTCAAGGCAGAACCAATTTGTTCGGTCAACCTATCAAAATTGCAGAAATGCAATCGGAAGCCGGCGCAGCTGGTGCTGTACACGGTTCACTTGTGGCAGGCGCATTGACAAGCACTTTTACGGCAAGTCAAGGTTTGCTCTTGATGATTCCCAACATGTACAAGATCAGTGGTGAATTGCTTCCTTGCGTATTCCACGTATCTGCACGTGCTTTGGCTGCACACGCTCTTAACATTTTCGGTGACCACTCCGACGTTATGGCTTGTCGTCAAACAGGTTTTGCAATGCTTGCATCCAACTCCGTACAAGAAGCTATGGACTTGGCACTTGTTGCACACCTTTCCACTTTGGAAGCAAGAGTACCCTTCCTTCACTTCTTTGACGGTTTCCGTACCAG
>CAZDLE010000106.1:0-4157 GCA_964506035.1 uncultured Oscillospiraceae bacterium
AGGCAGTGCAGGAGTGCGGATTGTCCATTCCGGAGGATATCTCCGTGGTGGGATTCGACGACTTGATGTTCTCGTCTACACTGTCCGTTCCGCTCACAACCGTTCGTCAGGACGTTACCGAAATGTGCGAAAAAATTTGTTCACTGGTGTGCGATGCAATCGAAGGCAAACATACCAACGAAAAATTTGTGTTTACAGCAACCCCATCTTTTAGAAGTAGTGTCAAAAAATTAAACTAAAATTGATGGTGCAACTAACGTACACAACGCACAAACAAACACAGTACACAAACTAAACAAATCTAAAGCACCGCAACAGTTGTCTAAATTTTGCGGTGCGTTTCGTTTTATAAGTATCAATTTTCACTTTTTGTGTAAGCAAATAATATGCAAGCGAATAAAAAAGTGACCTACCGAGGAAGGTTGTGAGGTCACTTTTGTCAGCACAGTTTATGTGTACAATTCTATTTTTTACAGTAATACCACCAACTTTTCGTTGCCACGCTTGTTTGCATTGGCGGTGTAGCGTACTATGTTGGCTTCGTGCATAGCTTTGATATGGAAAGACGCTGTCGATACGGGAATATTCAATTTCCAAGCAATTTCGTTAACGCTGTTTGGCGATTGCGAAATTAGTTTTAAAATGGCACGTCGTGTAGGAACGGACAACGCCGAACAAACTTTGGCAAGTGTCGTTGATATATCCAACCATTTGTAACTAACGTCAACCGCCTGTTTTCAAACAGTAGCGCAACAATTTTATCACCCTGTTTCGCAACAGCACAAAAAGGGGCACACGGCGTAATGCCGTGTGCCCCTTGTATTTTGTTTAGTTGTGCATTGTTTGCAAACTGTTGCAACCACCAAATGTGCCGGTGCTATTAGCTAACGTATTGTTGCTTGCCATCTTGTACGCTGTGCATTGTTTACAAACTGTTGCAAACCGCCAACTGCGTATTTGTCAATTTATGCACAATTTGTTAGATGTAATTACATTTGCCATTATGGCTCCGCAAAGGCGTTTGGTTTGGTCGCAGTGGTGCAAACTTCTCTACCTACGTTACGCTAAGGTACTTTGTTTTGCCGTCAATGGAGCACAAAGCGTTGTCTATCACTATAAAGTTTTCATTGCCGGCAGAAACGGTAATGGTTTGCAATTTCAAGCAACTGCTAAACGCATTTTCCGTCCAAGTGGTTAGTCCTTTACCGATGTTTAGCGTTTGTAGTTCGCCACAGCCTTGCGTGCAAACGTTCGCACCAATTTCGGTAACACCGTCCTCCAGTGTCAAGCTAACCAAAGCGGGAAGATTGTTTAGATTGCTAACCACGCCGGAGGTTATCGTTAGATGTGTTACAGTAGCAGGAATCAAACCTCTTTCTATTATTTCTGCAGGACATGTCACGTTAACCAACTTGCTGCAATTCTCAAATGCACTTTGACCGATTGATTCAAGAGTGCTTGGTAAGGTGATACTTGTAAGGTTTGGACAATTTTCAAATACTCTATCGCCTATTTTCTTTACGCCTTCTTCAAAAATAACGCCTGTTATATCCAAGTTGCCGGAAAAAGTATCCGAGCCAACTTCCGTAACGCTACCGGGGATAACCACCGTGCCTTTAAGTAATTCGCCATCCACGTAGATGTGACAATCTTTGCTGCTCTTAAAAAGATATGCAAAAGGCGTTGTTAGCCACGTTTCCAACGACTCCACGTAAAGATTTTTGGGTTTACTACTCTCATAGAATATTATACTATTTGAGATAAGTTTATTGTTACCGTATAAGTAAAGGTTCTTCAAATTCTCACAGTGACTAAACGCATTAATTGCCAACGTGAGGTTTTTAAAACCCAATGTAGTAATGCTGGTGGAATAGTGGAAAGCATAACTCTCAACTGCACCGCCGGTTATGGTTACACTGGTTAGCGTGCTTGGTAAGTAATAGTTGGGATAAGCTGTGCTGTAGTATGCAGAAGGTTTTTTCGCTGCGTAGGAACCATCGTACTCTATATCACCAAATATTTCGCCAAAGCATGGTTTGCGTTTGTCTGCTTTTGTGTCGAGGTCGGTTCCGACAAACGGTATTGTAAGGCTTTCCAATGCGCTACAGCCTTGCAAAGCAGCGGGGGCAATATACGTTACTCCGTCGAAAATAACAATCTTTTTCAAACTTGTGCAGCCTTCAAATATCCTTGGGCGCACTTGAGCGATACCTTCGCCAATGGTAGCGTCCGTAATGCTTGTGCAGCCTTTAAAGAAGTGTTGAGGCAAACTGACAATTTCATTTCTCGAGTCACACACGGTAACGGATTTCAAGCTCTTGGGCACACCCGATCCATCTGTAACGGAATCATCGTTATTAAAGTAGTTGCAAAAGTTTGTTGCCTTGGCAACGGGAATTTTTAACTTTTCTAACTTAGTTAAGCCGCCAAGCAAATTGGTAACAGGTATGTCGCTATTTTTACTTATACCATCAATATACAATTCTTTCAGGTTGCTCAACCCTTCAAAAGCATGTTCTTTAATTACAATGCTGTTAGTAACCGATGCTTGGATGTCAAGAGTTTTAAGGTTTGTGCAACCGTCAAATGCATACGAATTAATTGTTCCATTACGGATAGTAATTGATTCCAGCATTGTGCAGTTAGAAAACGAACCATGCCACATCGCTTTGTCTCGGGATATAACTACGTGTTTTAGCGAAGAGGGAATATAGAACGTAGTTGTTACCGTCTTATCCTCTTTATAGAACTGCGTAACTGCTGTTAGGCCTTCCAAATTTGTCGTTCCTACATCATTAGCTTCGCCAAAGATATAACCGAAATTATTTTTTTCTTCTCTATTGTTTGATTTTGTGGTGGAAGCTCCAACGAAAGGCAATGTGATAGTTGTTAGTGATGTACATCTACCAAATGCCGCTTGCCCTATGCTGGAACTGACATACGTCAGGCCTTTAATTTCAACTTCTTTCAAACTTGTGCAGCCGAAAAATGCTTTGATTCCGATAGTTTTACGGACATTATTGTTGCCATCAGACGCCACAGTAAGCTTGGTTATGTTTTTACAATCCATAAAGGCTTCTTCTTTGATGCTTTTTATTCCATTATGTATTGTTAACTCGCCTGTTATTGCAGAACCGGCAAACGCCCTTTTGCTTATGGTTGTTAAACTATACAAACTAATTTTTGTAAGTTTATTGCATCCTTCAAAGGCAGATTCGCCGATCGATTCCATTAGCCTTATTTCGGGCAATTCTGTTACGCCTGTGTTTCTAAATGCGTAGGCGCTTATTTCGTTCAACCCACCATGGAAATATACTGTTTCCAGCTTGGTGCAGCCATCAAACACGCCTTCGTTTATTGCTGTTATACTCTTGGGAAAAGCTACGGTTGTGATAGCGGTGTTGCTAAATGCGTAGTTGCCTATGTAAGATAGTTTACTATCTGCATTGTATTTATAACATACTTGAACTTTATCGTTTAGTTGTTGGCCTGCGATGGTTATGTCAAGGTTTACGCAATTGTAAAATGCTTTTTCGCCAATGGTGGTAATGCTTGTTGGGATTGTTACGCTTGTTAGCTTTGTGTTGCCCTCAAATGCCGACGACGCAATTTCTTTTACGGTTTTACCTTCGTACTCCGCAGGGATTTCAAACGTGGTAGCAGTTTTGCCGTGTTTAATTCCCTCAACAACGTAGTAACTTTCGTCTGTGCTCAACGTGTAGGTCAATTCAAAAATCTTATTATTACACAGCGAGCAAATGTCCAAATCGTTGCAGATGTGGTCGAGCTTTGCCGTTGGGGTATCTTTGTAGCTATCTCCGCAAGGGCACACGTGATTGGTGTAGCCTGCTGCAATGCACGTAGCCGTAATAACCGTATCTTCGTAGTTGTGGCCTTTTGCATTTTCAGCAAGTGCCGTCAACGTGGTTTCGTTTTTGTCAGCATCGAAATACGCTTGGCAATTAGAGCATTGGTAGTAGTCCTTGTAACCGTCTGTTGTGCAAGTTGCAGGATTGTGAACCAACGTACCGTAGTTGTGTCCTTTTGCACTTTCAACAAGTGCCGTCAAAGTGGTTTCATTTTTGTCAGTATCGAAATACGTTTGGCAATTAGAGCATTGGTAGTAGTCCTTGTAACCGTCTGTTGTGCAAGTTGCA
>CAZDLE010000107.1:0-4038 GCA_964506035.1 uncultured Oscillospiraceae bacterium
CCAACTACATTTTGCAAAAGATAAACGGCAATTTGTTTAAGGACGTGGACAAGCTGATGAACAACATCCGCCTTGTTACCGAATTTAACCGTCAAAAAATTGCCGAGCGCGGTGGCAATCCCGATAGAGAAAGCTTAACAATCATTTACACCAACGACGGAAAAACCTACTACCGTGACGAATGTGGCAACAGTTTTCGTATGTACATATTCATCACGGATGCAGTTGCATACCAAACGGTGCAAAAACCCGAACATTTTTACCAAAGTGCCGTTGCTTTTGGCAATTTTGCCAATTTGTTGGCACAGTTTGATGCAACGCAACTTGTAGAAATCTTACCCGATTTTCACAACACCGAAAAACGTTTTAACGACTTTTTGAACGTTTTGCAGGCGGACAAACTGGGTAGAGCAAAGGACGTTTCCGCCGAAATTGACTTTGTGCTGGCTCGCAAAAGTTATTGCGGAAAAATCGTATCTTTGTTAAGAAGTGGTGCGATGCCTACCCGCGTTACCCACAACGATACCAAACTTAACAACGTTATGTTGGACGTGGTAACTGGCGAACCGGTTGCAATTATCGACCTTGACACAATCATGCCTGGTAGCATTTGCTACGATTTTGGCGATAGCATCCGCTTTGGTTGCAATCCCTGTGCCGAAGACGAAAAGGATTTGTCCAAGGTGGTGTTCGACATCAGCCTGTTTGAGCAGTACACCAAAGGCTATTTGTCTGCCGTGGGCGAAGGTGCAACGCAAATCGAAAAGGACAACCTTGCATTTAGCGCGATTTTGTTAACCTACGAATGTGGTATGAGATTTTTGACCGACTATTTGGATGGCGACGTGTATTTCCATACCAAGTACGCAGGACAAAACTTAGACCGCGCGCGCACGCAATTCAAACTGATTAGCGATATGGAAAAGGTGCTCGACCAGATGCAAGCAATCGTGCGCAAATATTGATTTTGACATAGATAACAAATATAATTATTGACTAAAACAACGATAGGGGGAGTGGCTTGCTACTTCCCCTTTTTTTGTTTATGGCGGTATATTTTTGTAAATCTCTTTTTGTAATCCACGTCCCCTAACCATCGTAGTGACGATTGGTAATTACCCGCTTCTTGTAAAACCAACATAGTCGGCGTGCATTTATCAGCTCGCTTTATTCCGTAATAAATTGTGCGTAGTTGGGTATGGCGTTTAGGCAATCTTCACAAATGTAGTAGGCGTTGTCCCACTGCATAGCGCATGCGCAAATGCGCGCCACTCCGCCAAATCCAAAAACGACGTCCTGCTTGCCCTGCAAAATTCGTGTGCCGTTGTGCAACAAAACGTACTGCCCGTTGCCACTGTCAAACCAGCGCAGGTTTACAACCGACCTAAACGTAACGTCGTTACCGCCAGTCAGCGTAACGTTGTAAATAGCGGTGCCGTCCTTGTTAAAAACGTAGTACTGATTTTTGTTGCACCCATCCCCTTGCAAAACGTAGTATTTTTTGCCAAAGGACACGTTTTGTGCGTTTTCTTCCGCTTGTGGGCTGTTGCAAACGGGCGTTTTTGGACTGCATGCACACATCACGCCCAAGCACACCAGCACGATCAAACAACAAACGGCTGTTACTAAAAATTTGTTTTTCATTTCTTCTCCTTGTAAAAACGTTTCCCGACCGACTTTTGTCAATCGTGATACCTTTAGCATTGATAATTTTCCGCGGATTATGTATCGTTGTGCAAAATCTGCCTAATTGAAATTCGCAAACAATCACCTTGATAATGATCTACACTTGTCAACAATGCAAATTTGGCGTTTTATCTGTCGTGCCACGTGTTAATTTTTTTTGGTATCGACTTTACTTTTCGCAAAAATCCCTTGTTATAGCACGTCTAACGCAATGCCGTCGAAATCCTCCACGTCACACGTCGCCTTTGCTATTGACATCGTCGGCAAAAATTGTTACAATGTACAAAAAAGGAGACGCAAAATGAAACTTAGAGTTGTTGGATGGACGGACTACGATTATCACGAATTTAAGGAAGGCGAAAACACTTGGGCTGTGCGAATGGCTTTGGTGGACGACATCAAGAAAAACGGCTACTTGTTTTCCGGTTGGGATCATCAGGAATGTGGTTGTTGCGCTCCTGTTTTTAACGACGGAAAAATGCGCCGATTTAGTCAGCGTGGATTTGGCGACGTCATGGCGGAAGCGCACGGCGAAACGGGCCACATGGCGTATGCACAATATGCGTTTAGGCTCAATCCAAAGGCTTGCAATTATCCTCAAAACGAAGTTTACAGGCGGGACGTACAAGTAGAAAAGGACCTTGCGGAAACGTTTGTGTTGCAAGTGGAGGAAGATTTTTTCAACAGTGCACCCACCGTGGAACACGTGGTTTTGGGAGAACTCAAAAGCACCAAAAAGACGATAAAACTTGCCGATTTGCCACAGCTTAGGTATATCGACCAAGGCGATACTTTGGTGCTGGAATGCAACGGCAAAAGCAAGGCGTTTGGTGTAGTGGATGTCGATCGCGGACGTGATCTCACCGAAAAACAAAAAATCCACTACTTGGCGAAAATGCACTACAGCGACGAATCCGACGAGTACGAAAAGGTGTGTAAGGAATTCGACGCCATACCGATTGTTATCACCTTGCAAGTAAAACAACGCCGAAAGTGGTAGTTAAATAGTTAGTTTTGTATAGTTAAACGGCTACTTTTGTGTAGTTTTAGAAATTTAGTTAACTATATTTCTTAAAATAGGCTTTCAAAGTAAATATTATTTACACTAATGTTTGACGATAAAAATACCGCCCACTCAATCGCGAGTGGGCGGTAAAATTTTATATTCTGTTTAAAAACTATATTTTATGATGTTTGATATTATATCGCAAAAAACTATTTTTGATAAATTTCTATTTTGCTTTAGATATCTATTCTTTCTATTTTTTGCATATATCGATTTTTCTAATTTTTACAAAAACAATCCTTACTATTTTGTCGCAAAACTCATTTTCGACAAAGTTTTCAATTTTGCTATAAAATCTAATTTCTATATTTTGTAATAGCGGTTTAATGCGTAGACAACGATTTGCATATTTATTAAACCATTTTTCTGTCGTGTTGCAAACGCTACTTTCTAATAGCGGTGCCACCAACAAGCACAATCATCTTGATGGCATCAAGCGAAAATGCATCTGCTTCGACGGTAAGCACTTTGTCCAGCGTGCCACGTGCCAAAATTTTGATGGCAACTTCCTTTTTGGGAACGATTCCCTTTTGCTTTAGTACGTCCAATGTTACAACGTCGCCACTTGCAAAGTTTTGCGAAAGAGTGTCGATATTTACTGCAAACTTTTTGCCTGCTCGTGCGCCAACGCTTTCCGCAGACGACGTTTTTACCAAAGTGGAAGCCACTTCGTCGGCAATCATGTTGTGGGCCTGTTCGGCAGTTACGCTTGCAACGATTCCGTAACCGGCAGTGCGAAGGATTTTGCCTTCTTCAATTTCTCGTCCGTCTACAGCGCGCACTTTGATAAGTCCCTTTTTGATAAGGTTTTCCGTCGTATCGTAGGGGTAGTCTTCTGTTTTCAAAAGGTCGGCAGACGTGCCAATCTCGATACCTTTGGATGCAAACAACGCGTCTAACAAGGTTTTTGCCTTGCGCAAAGACAATGCAGATTTAACTTTGAACAGTGTTGGAACGTCTTGGTAACGACGTTTGTCGGAAACGTCCTTTATGGTTCCCTTTATCGTTTGTTTTGCAACTTCGGGGTCCATTGCCAAATAGACGTACAGCGTTTTGCCTTTGATTGTTAGCGTTGCAAGTTTTTCACCGGGACGTTTTAGCGTAGCCGACGGCCAACTTATTTTGTTTTTAACCTTTTTGTAGCCCAGGGCGTAGTTTGTCAGGTCGACGTAGTAGCTTTTTAGTTCGTCGCTGGCTTGCATCAACTTGGACGTGAACGAGCGGTTATATCTAACAAGCACTTCTTCTTCACCGATAACCAATACGCCTTGCGTTTCCGTTTCCAC
>CAZDLE010000108.1:0-4016 GCA_964506035.1 uncultured Oscillospiraceae bacterium
ACCGTTACGTGTTTGAAGCATGTAGAGTTTGCCCTTTTCGATGGTGAACTCCATGTCTTGCATATCACGGTAGTGATTTTCCAAAATGTTGCAAACGTCCAAGAATTGTTTGTAAACGTCGGGCAAAATTTCTGCCATTTGAGAAATGGGCATTGGTGTACGAACACCTGCAACAACGTCTTCGCCTTGAGCGTTCATCAAGAATTCGCCCATAAGACCTTTTTCGCCTGTAGCGGGGTTACGTGTGAATGCAACACCGGTTCCGCAATCGTCGCCCATGTTACCAAATGCCATTGCTTGTACGTTAACTGCGGTACCCCAAGAATAAGGAATATCGTGGTCCATACGATAAACGTTTGCACGTGGGTTATCCCAAGAACGGAAAACTGCTTCTACTGCTGCGAAAAGTTGTTCTTTTGGATCGCTGGGGAAATCTGTTCCCAACTTGGATTTGTATTCTGCTTTGAATTGGTTTGCAAGTTCTTTGAGGTCTGCTGCAGTCAATTCTACGTCGGAAGTAACGCCTTTTGCAGTCTTCATTTTGTCGATAAGTTCTTCAAAATACTTTTTGCCAACTTCCATAACAACGTCGGAGAACATTTGGATAAATCTGCGATAGCAGTCCCAAGCCCAACGTGGGTTGCCGGATTTAGCGGAAAGAACTTCTACAACTTCTTCGTTAAGACCAAGGTTCAAAATTGTGTCCATCATACCGGGCATGGATGCACGAGCACCGGAACGAACGGAAACGAGAAGAGGATTTTCCTTGTCACCAAACTTTTTGCCGGTGATTCCTTCCATTTTAACGATAGCGTCCATAATTTGCGCTTTGATATCGTCGTTGATTTTTCTACCGTCTTCGTAGTACTTTGTGCAAGCTTCTGTGGAAATTGTGAAGCCTTGAGGTACGGGAAGACCGATATTGGTCATTTCAGCAAGGTTTGCACCTTTACCACCAAGAAGTTCACGCATGGAAGCATTGCCTTCACTAAACAAATAAGTATACTTTGTTGCCACTGTGTTATTCCTCCTGAATAAATTATTGTCAATTATAGTAGTGCCCATAAAGGGACATTCTAACTATGCTATTTTACATTATTTTTACGCTTTTGGCAAGGGATTTTACTATAAAAATGCCCACGATAGAACAAATGATTTATTGTGTTTTTGCAATGGGCGGAAAAATGAGAAAAATTCCCCAGTCGAGGGGCGTCGATTGGGGAATTAGACAAGTATTTTATTTTTGCACTTTTACTTTGTGACGGGAACGTTCCACGAGGAAGTGGATAAAGAAAGCTCCGCCCACCACTACTGCTACGGCAAGCAACGTCCACAAGAACAGTGAAATTGCGCTAAATCCTGCCGAGCGAACGTAGTTCCAAGTGGTAACGACGTCCTTGTTTTTGTCGCCAAAATCGCGCATTACGCCAAAGGTGGTAGCGTTGCGGTTGTATTGTTGGTTGAAGTCGCTATCAAAATCCGTCTCCATGGGGTAACGCCAGTTGGTGCCGTCCATTTCGTCACAGTAGAAGAAAAATTCGTCGGCAAACTCTTCCCAACTGTCGTAGTCGAAACCGTCTTTTGCAAGTTCGGCGTAGATTTCTTCGTCGAGTAGCTCCGGTGCATCTACACAGTACACTTCTGCGAGAACGGCTTTTGCATCGTCGTTATCAAGGATAACCGTAGGATTCACTGCGGAAGAATAGCCGATTTCCATCATGTTTTCCGCTGCGCAGGAAGGATTGTTCAAAAAGTTGATAAACAACTTGATTGCTTCGATATGGTTGGGGTTGTAGGTTTTTGGGATTACCCAGCCGTCAAACCAGATATTGCCTGTGCCGTTTGGTACATAGTAGGCAAGTTCGTAGTCGCCCTCTTCGCCAAGGTTGTCGTTCCAGCTTTCTTCCACGGCGTACAATGCGTCACCGCTCCAAGCAAGGTCTACAATGGCGTTGCCTTTTAGCAAGTCGTCCTTGCCAAAATCCACTTCGTAGCCGAAAAGTTGTTGTTTTTGCTCGGTAAGAGCATCCTTTACAAGTTCCAAAAGTTGGTCGTCCACACTGTTGATAAGGGCGTTTGCCGACATATCTGTGTAGGCGTTGCCGTTGTCGTCGGTGAGACCATCCAACTTGCCACTTTCCAACAGGTAGAAAACCGTTGCGGCGTAGGTATCGCGAATACTGTCCTTCATCAAGATTTGACCGGTAAGTTTTTCGCTGAGAAGTTCGCCGTTGCCGTCGTCGTTAAACAAAATACCCCAGTTGGATTTGTTCATAACGTCTTGGTCGTAGATGCCAAGTTCCATAAATTGGTACTTGTTGTACAAAATGCCCAGCGTACCGTACATATACGGCACCATGTAGTCCAACATGTTTTTGCCATTGATATCGCCAAAACTTTGTTCTATTTTTTCGGTAATTTTTGTGTCGACGTTATCGCCGTTGTGGGAATAGTCGGCAGAAGTGATGTCTTTGCGATACTTTGCTTCGTCAAAATAGTCCAGTTGCACAAGGTAGTCCAACTCCATCAGTTTTTGGATGGCGTACTCGCTTGGGCAGACGATATCCACGTTAGAATCGCCTTTGGTAATTTTGGTGAGCATTGTTTCGTTAGTATCAAAGGTGACGTAGGTGATCTTGATATCTTTGCCCGTCATCTCTTTGTAGTACGCTTTGAAATCCTCTTCGTAGTCGTAGATGTAGTCCGCCCAGTTGTACACAACAAGGGAATCGGTGGTTTGGCTTTGTGCGCAACCAACAAACGTCAAAAGAGACAACGTTGCCATCAAAATGCACAACACAAGGGAAAGTTTTTTCATTCGTGCACCTCCTTTTTGACGTTACGTTTGACGTTGGAAAGCAACAAAAAGGTTACCACCACCACAAAGAAAATGCTAAACACGGCAAACCAGAAAGGTTCCAAACTTTTTACACGGGCATCTTCGTAGATGTAGGTAGAAAGGGTTTCGATACCGGTATCGCCTTTGTTGAATTGGGTAAGAATAAAGTCGTCCAAGGAAAGGGTAAACGCCATGCTAAAACCGGAAATAATACCGGGGGCAAGGTAGGGAAATACCACTTGGAAGATGGCTTTGAGCGGGTTTGCGCCCAAATCCAAAGCGGCTTCGTACATATTGGGGTCCATTTTTTGCAAACGTGGAAGTATTGACAGCACCACGTAGGGTGTACAAAACGCCACGTGAATTATGATAAGACGCACCATTCCTTGAGGGAACAGTTGCGAGAATGCCGCAAAGAACACCATAAACGATACCGCCATGACGATTTCGCTGTTGATCATGGGAAGTTGGTTTACCGTTAGCACTACTTTTTTGGTGCGACTGTTCAAGCAATAGATACCTATTGTGGAAAAAGCGCCCAAAATTGTGGAAATCACACTTGCGATAATGGCAATAATTAGGGTATTTTTGATTGCGGACAACAAGTTTTGCGTTTGTACGCTATCGCTAAACAACGACGCGTAGGAATCAAACGTGAAACCGTGTTTGAAAGAGAAGTTGCTCGTGCCGGAAAAACTGAAGATGATAATCAGCAAAATGGGCAGGTACAAAAACGCCAAAACAAGTCCAAGGTAACCGTCGGCACAAAGTTTTTTGAGTTTTTCGTTTTTCATAGTGCGCTTTTTACCTCCTCGTCCTTGCTTACCAAGTTGGAAATTGCGTTACACACAATTACCAATACCAGCATTACCAAACTCATTACACTGCCCACGCCAAAACTGTTTGTCGTTTTGGAAAAGTGCATGTTGATTGCATCACCAAACAAAAAGATCTTGCTACTGGAAAGTACTTCGGAAATGGCAAAGGTGGAAATTGCCGGAATAAAAGTCATTGTTATACCGCTCATAACACCGGGAATGGAAAGTGGAATGATGGTTTTAGTCATAACGGTAAACTTATCTGCACCCAAGTCTTCCGCCGCTTCGATATAACTGTGGTCGATGGAAACAAGCGTTGTGTGCAGTGGCAAAATCATATAGGGCAGGTAGTTGTACAC
>CAZDLE010000109.1:0-4007 GCA_964506035.1 uncultured Oscillospiraceae bacterium
CAACGTGCCTTATTAGAATTGTTACTATATCGCTCAACTAATCGTTGTCTGCAACACTGATTTACCCCAACGTTACATTCGGAGATTTTTAACTATATTAAGTATTGCCTTGTGTAAGCATAATTTCTTGCATACTTGTAGTGTTTTCATTTTATTTATATAAAAATACAACAATTGTTCGCAAACTTGTTGTCAATTTTCTGCTTTTTTGTTATAATGATAAAAACTGCGAAAAAGCACAAGAGTTTGCGGTGAACGTTGAACAGCGAGCAAGGGGTGGTGTGAGCCTTGCCACGTCGCAAAAAGATATTCACTTTGGAGTTGAAGGGTGAAACAAAGTAGTCCTTTCGGGTGGTTTCCGTTATCGAACTTACAAGGGAAGAATTGTAGTTATATTTGATGAGATAATCCTTTCAAACGATATTTGCACAAACAGTTCTTTCAAATTTAGGTGGTACCACGGCTTAGTTCGTCCTATGCAAATTGCATGGGGCTTTTTTGTTGTCATAAACGTAAAAGTCTCACAGATATAACTGCGCATATCAAAATCTAATTTGCAGTTACCATGATTTGCGACTATTCTAACTCAACGTTAGGCGTTATTGCGATTTTGTTGATAGATTAGCAGATTTATTCTCTATCGCCCGTTGCCTAACCATTCGATTGTGTCAACATTGCGTTACGCTGGTATTGCATCAAATATTTTATCAACAATTATTTGCCAAATGGCAATCAAGGAGTACACTTATGAGCAAAATTTCGGAAATCAAACAAGTTTGCTTGTCTGCATTGGAATCGTGCGACCTTTTGCAATCATTGCAAGAACTAAAGGTCCGTTTTCTGGGCAAAGCAGGAGAATTGACAAACCTTCTAAAAAGCATAAAGGACCTTCCACCTGAAGAACGTCCTACCTTTGGCGCGGAAGTAAACAAACTTCGCAACGAGTTGGAAGAAGCTTTTGCCAACAAAACAGCGCAACTAAAGGAAAAGGAAATGCAACGCCGTTTGCGTGAAGAAAAGGTGGACGTAAGCATTGTAAATATGCAACCTTGGGGTGCATTGCATCCCGTTACGCTGGTGGAAAACACCATTTCCGACCTGCTTGTCGCAATGGGCTTTGAAGTGCTTGCCGGCCCGGAAATTGAAAGCGATTGGTACAATTTCCAAGCGCTAAATATTCCTGCTGATCACCCTGCACGTGATATGCAAGACACTTTCTACATCACAGATAACATCTTGTTGCGTACGCAAACGTCACCCATGCAAGCACGTTTGATGGAGCAAAAACAACCTCCCATCAAGATGATTTGCCCCGGCAAAGTGTTCCGTTCGGACAGCGATGCTTCCCACTCGCCTGTTTTCCACCAAATCGAAGGTTTGGTAGTGGACGAGAATATCACTCTGTGCGACTTGAAAGGCACTTTGGAATACCTTGCAAGCCATCTTTTTGGACCGGACACAAAGGTTCGTTTCCGTCCGTCCTACTTCCCATTTACCGAGCCCAGCGTAGAAGTTGACCTAACTTGCTCCAACTGTGGTGGCAAGGGTTGTTCCCTTTGCAAAGGCACCGGCTGGATTGAAGTTCTTGGTGCTGGCATGGTCAATCCCGTTGTTTTGGAAAACTGCGGTATTGACAGCAAAAAGTACACCGGTTACGCATTCGGTTTGGGTGTGGAACGTATCGCAATGATCAAATACGGTATCCCCGATATTCGCCTTTTCTACGAAAACGACTTGCGTTTTTTGAAACAATTTGGTAAATAGGAGAAAGTTAAAATGAAATTACCTCTTTCTTGGATTAAAGAATATGTAGATGTGACCGAAGATATACAAACCCTTTGCAAAAAGATGGTAGATATCGGTCTGGAAATTGAAGAAGTAGTGTATCTTGGCGAAAAGGTAACTAATGTTGTCGTTTGCCAAATTGTTGATATTGCACAACACCCCAATGCAGAACGACTTTTGTGTTGCAAGGTGGATATCGGCGGACAAATCATCCCCATCGTTACCAACGATCACAACGTAAAAGTGGGCAACAAAGTTCCCGTTGCATTGCACAACGCAAACACAGCCAACGGATTGCACATCACAAAGGGCAAGATGCGTGGCGAAGAGTCTTTGGGTATGTTTTGTGGACCGGAGGAACTTGGTATCACTGCCGACTACTATCCTAATGCCAACGTTGACGGTGTGTTGATTTTGCAAGATGATGCAGTTGTTGGCGAAGATATCCGCAAGGTGGTTGGTATTGACGACTACGTTTTGGACGTTTGTGTAACAAGTAACCGTCAAGATTGCAACAGTGTTTTGGGACTTGCACGCGAAGTTGCCGTTGCTCTTGGTAAAACGTGCAAAGAACCGACCGTTTCCTATACGGAATGCGACGTTGAAACTCGCGACCTGGTAAACGTTCACGTACAAGATCAAGACCTTTGCCCTGCATACTTTATGCAAGGTGTTGTGGACGTAAAAATCGAAAAATCTCCCTTGTGGATGACAAGTCGTCTTGCAAAAGTTGGATTACACGGTATCAATAATTTTGTAGATATCACCAACTATGTTTTGTACGAAATCGGTCAACCTATGCACGCATTTGACCATGCAGATATTTCCGATAATACGATTATCGTTCGTCGCGCTAATGAAGGCGAAAAAATCATTCCATTGGATGGAAAAGAGTACGATTTGACAACGGATGACGTTGTTATCGCAGATAACTCGCGTGCAGTTGGCTTGGCTGGCATTATGGGTGGTGCAAACTCCGGCATCAAAGATACAACTTCTACCGTTTTGTTTGAGTCGGCAAGTTTTGCTCGCGGAAATATTCGTCGCACAAGTCGTCGTTTGGGATTGCGCAGTGATTCTTCTGCTCGTTTCGAAAAGGGCATCGAATCTTCCACAAATATTCTCGGTCTAAACCGCGCTTTGCATCTCGTTGAACAGCTTGGCGCAGGAAAGATTGCTAAAAACCCGTATTGTATCGGCAAAATGCCTCAAAACAAGACTATTGTGTTTGAGCAATCTCGCATCCAAAAACTTTTGGGTATCACCATTGAAAAAGATCGAATTATCTCCATTTTGCAGTCACTAAACATTGCAACAACGGTAGAAAACGGCACAGTAACTTGTATCGTTCCACCTTATCGTGACGATATTTCTCGTGACTGTGATATTATCGAAGAGCTTATTCGCGTGTACGGTTACGACAATATCACAGGCACTTTGATGGAAAAATCGCGCATCACGTCGGGCGGAAAGACGGAAAAACACGTTTTCTGCGACAAAGTACGCACTGTTTTGACGGGCCTTAGATACAATGAGTGTATTTTCTACCCATTTGGCGGTGCATCCTTGTTTGAAAAAGCATCTGTAAACCCCATTGACGAAAGTAAATACATCCGCGTTAAAAACCCTATCGGCGAGGAACTCTCGTTGATGGCGCGCGACCTTGCTCCAAACATGTTGCAATGCGTTGGACTTAACGTTTCGCGCAAAAACAGCAATCTAAAACTGTTTGAAATCGGCAAGGTTTATCTTGCGGACAGTTTGCCTCTTACCCAACTGCCCACCGAAGAACAACGCGTGTCCATTTGTGCAACGGACGTTACGTTTGAAACCTTCCGCGACGACGTTTTGCAAGTTGTTTACGCATTTACCAATAGCGGTGTGACACTTGCACGTTGTGAGAGCAACTGTTTGCACCCGGGCATTTGCGCTGAAGTGATTATTGACGGTGAAGGTTGCGGTGTGTTCGGCAAGATTCACCCGCAAGTTGCCACAAATTTTGATATTCAAACGGATTGCTACTATGCTGAACTTTGTATCGACAAACTTCTTGCACACAAACGCGGTGCAATCAAGTTTAGTCCTATCAGCAAATTCCCATCAGTAACACGCGATTTCGCCTTTGTTTGCGACGAAGACGTTGCAGTACAAAATGTTTTAGACGAATTTTTGAGCCTTCCTTTGGTAGAAAGCGCAACTTTGTTTGACGTTTATCGTGGCGC
>CAZDLE010000110.1:0-3969 GCA_964506035.1 uncultured Oscillospiraceae bacterium
CTAATCCGTCCTTTGGACGACATATAAATACAACGCTTTTGCGTAGATAAAACGTATTGGAGGTAAAATGAAAAAAGACTGCATTGCAATGATTCTTGCCGGCGGGCAGGGTAGTCGTTTGGGCGTTTTGACTAAAAACGTCGCAAAACCAGCCGTTCCATTTGGTGGAAAGTACCGTATTATCGACTTTCCGCTTACAAACTGCGTACAATCGGGTATCGATACCGTTGGTATTTTAACGCAGTACAAGCCGTTAGAACTCAACACCTACATAGGTAACGGTCAAAGTTGGGATCTGGACGTCAACGATGGTGGCGTGTACATTTTGCCACCCTACATGCGCGAAAAGGAAGGCGAGTGGTACAAAGGCACAGCCAACGCCATCTACCAAAATATCGAGTTTGTCGATAAATTTGCACCGGAAAACGTTTTGATTCTTTCCGGCGACCACATCTACAAGATGGACTACAAAAACATGTTGGAGTTCCACCAAAAGTGTGATGCCGATATCACCATCGCAATGATTCCCGTCGATCCAAAGGAAGCGTCTCGTTTTGGCATTTTGCAAACGGATAACGACGGCAAAATTATCACCTTTGAGGAAAAACCCAAGCAACCCAAGTCCAACACGGCAAGCATGGGCATCTACATTTTCAAATGGGACGTTTTGCGCAAGGAACTTATCTTGGACGAAGAGGACGAAACATCTTCTAAGGACTTTGGTAAAAACGTCATCCCCAAAATGCTTGCTCAAGGCAGCAAAATGTACGGCTATCGTTTTGAAGGCTATTGGAAGGACGTTGGCACCGTGGAAAGTTTGTGGCAAGCAAATATGGATTTGCTGGATAACGACGGCGTTAATCTTGCAGATGCCGAGTGGCCTATTTTGTCCAAATCCGCGCTAAAACAACCACACTTTTTGGGTAGCCATGCGGAAATTTTCAACAGCCTTATCACCGAAGGTTGCTATATCAACGGCGTCGTAAAACACAGCGTAATTGCCGATAGTGTAGAACTTGAAGAGGGTGCAAAAGTTGTGGATTGCGTCGTTATGTCCGGCGCAAAAATTAAGAAAGGCGCACAACTATACAAAACAATCGTTGGCGAAAACGCCGTAATCGGCGAAAATTGTATTGTGGGTGTTGGCGGTGGTAACGAAGGTACCGACAAATACGTCTCTGCATTTTGCAGTGGCGACGTCAGTCTTGTTGCACCCGGCGTGCACGTTAGTGACAAATGGATTCTTCCCAACAGTATGATAATCGACAAAGGGGGTAAGCAGTAATGATCGATACAATGGGTGTTGTTTTTTCATCTAACAACGAAACTAACCTTGGCGAACTGGCAAACGTCCGTTCCGTTGCGGCACTTCCCTTTGCAGGAAGATACCGCCTTATCGACTTTGTGTTGTCCGGCATGGTAAACAGCGGTATTATCAACGTGGGTGTTGCCACCGACTACAACTATCAATCCCTTTTGGACCACCTTGGAAGCGGTAAACCGTGGGATTTGGCACGCAAAAAGTACGGTTTGTTTATACTTCCGCCCTTTGCACGCAATTTGGATTTGTACGAAGATCAACGTATGGGCATGATTTTGGGTATTTTGCATTACCTAAAACGCAGTCAACAAAAATACGTTATTGTTGCCGATTGTAACAACGTTTGCAATATTCGTTTTGACGGTGCGTTTGCTCTGCACAAAAAGAGTGGTGCCGATTTGACGATCATCTACCAAGATACGGACGGCGCACAACAGGGCACCTATTTAGATATCGAAGGAGACCGCGTATGCGGTGTTGTTGCTACCACCGACGGAAAACCGCGCACTCATCGTGCCGTTGGTTACTACATCTTCACCAAGGATTTGCTTGTAAACGTTTTGGAAAGATGCCAAACTTTGGGCAAAAAGCATTTTGATAAGGACGTTATCGAGTTCTACATCAAAAAACACAACGTAATTGCCTACCGTTTTGATAACTATCTTGCAACCATCACCGACGTGGACAGTTACTACCGCGTAAGTATGGATTTGCTCAACGACGACGTGCGCAAACAACTGTTTGTTGCCGACGACACCATCTTTACAAAAATCAAAGACAAGGTTCCTGCACGCTATTTGCAACACTCATCCGTCAAAAACAGCATGGTTGCCGATGGTTGTGTTATCGATGGTAGTGTGGAAAACTGCATTTTGTTCCGTGGAGTAACGGTGGAAAGGGGCGCAGAACTTAAAAATTGCATCGTAATGCAAGATACCGTTATATCGCGTAAAGCACGCTTGTCCTGCACAATTTTGGACAAAAACTGTGTTATCGGCAACGGCAAGGAACTTGTCGGTCAACCGGAGTTTCCCATTGTCGTGGGCAAACGCCGTACTATTTAGGAGGATCAATGAAAATTTGCTATCTATCTGCAGAAGTTGAACCTTTTGCAAAATCGGGCGGTCTGGGTGACGTTATGGGCGCATTGCCCAAAGCAGTAGCTAAACTTGGACACCAAGTTGCCGTGGTTATGCCTTACTACAAGGACGAAATCGCGCAAAAATTTCAACAACAAATGCAATACGTCGGCTATTATTATACCGACGTTGCCTGGCGCCATCAATACGTGGGCGTGTTCACCATGCAGGTAAACGGCGTGGACGTGTACTTTTTGGACAACGAATACTACTTCAAAGGTCCTATGTACTGCTTTGCCGATAACGAACGTTTTGCCTACTTTGCAAAGGCAAGTTTGGATTTGCTTGGTTGGTTGAACTTTCAAGCGGACGTCGTACACTGCAACGACTGGTCCACAGGCCTTGTTCCCGTGTTGTTTGATGCTTTCTACAAACACAACGATTTCTACCGCGATATGAAGTTTGTGTACACGGTGCACAACTTGAAGTATCAAGGATGGGCGGGCAAAGAGGAATTGCAAGATTTAACAGGTTTGGACGACTGGTATTTTACCAACGACCGCCTTATGCACGACGGTTGTGCCAACGTGATGAAAGGCGCATTGGTGTTCTCTCACGCCATTACAACGGTATCTCCCACCTACGCACAGGAAATAACCACTGCGGAATATGGTTGCGGTTTAGAAGGTGTTATCAACGCTTATTCGCACAAACTTTTTGGAGTGTTGAACGGCGTAGACTATAAAGCTTACAACCCCTACTACGACAAACTTATTCCCCACAAATTTAGCAAAAAAACGGCAGAGCAAGGCAAAGTTGCCAACAAACTTGCGTTGCAACAACAACTTGGGCTGCCCGTTCGCGCCGACGTTCCCGTTTTGGCGCTGATTTCTCGTTTGGTAGACCAAAAAGGTTTGGATTTGGTGCTGGATCAAATCCACTACGTTTTGCAACGTGACGTGCAGTTTGTTTTGTTGGGCACCGGCGACTACGAAGAACCTTTCCGTCGCATAGGCGAAGAATACCCGGCAAAGGTATCCGCTAACCTAACTTTCAGCAACAAACTTGCCCACCAAATTTACGCCGCTGCAGATTTTGTGCTTGTCCCCAGTTTGTTTGAACCTTGCGGACTTACTCAAATTATCGGTCTAAAGTACGGCGCAGTGCCTATCGTTCGCGAAACAGGTGGTCTAAAAGATACAGTGTTTAGCTACAACGAACGCACTCGCAAGGGCAACGGATTTAGTTTTACCAACTACAACGCCCACGATTTTGGCTACACGGTACACCGTGCGCTGGATTTCTATGCCGACAAACCCGTGTTTGAAAAAATTCGCCAAAGGGGCATGGCTTGCAGTTACAGTTGGAGTCGTTCCAGCCGTAGATATTTGGAAATCTACCAACAAACAAAACGATAACGCGTAGTTTTGCAGATAACTGCCACGAAAGTTAGAATAACTCAAATATCGAGCATTTCAACTACGTTAGGGTGGTGGCTGTTGCCGAAACCTTGTAACAATCAACAACAAACGTTGGTATGCGGCTATATATCGAACAAAAAGTTGTCCC
>CAZDLE010000111.1:0-1215 GCA_964506035.1 uncultured Oscillospiraceae bacterium
TCACCTACCACTGAAAACGGTGTATTATTTGCCGTTTGAGAGAAAATCGACGGTCAAATTTGAAAATAACGCCTTTTTTGTGGCCGACGGCGTGCGAAAATACGTTGTTAAATGTTGCGGAAAGGTGGAAAGTTACACTACCAACGGTTGGGAATTTGGCGCATATCGGCTACGATACAAGTTGAGTGGCGACTTATCTTGCGGTGATTGTTTGGCAATTTGTTTTGGCAAGGATTTTCAGTGCTCGATAAATCTGTTTTCGTCGCAAAAAACACCCGCAATTACACCACTTGTGCAGGAGAGTTTGGTGTCCACATACCTAAACTACGTAAACTGCAAGGAGGTTTTTTGTCTTAATAATCGTCTTAAAAGGGCACGTCCGCTTGCATTGGCGTCGGTAAACTACACAAATCCGCAGTTTGTAAAGCAATATCTAACAAATCTGTGGCAAGGCGGACAGGCTACCACCTACTACGATAACTGCGGAAAATTGAAAAAACATGACGACGAGTGGCTGTGGGATTTGGCGTGCGTGTACTATGCGACCCTTGTAAAGGACGAGAGTTTTCCCTCGGCGGAAATGAAAAGTTACGTAAACACCCATTTGCTTTCGGCAAAGTGTGTGGGTGCGAACAAGGTTCTGCATGCGTTGACGGCAAAAAAAGCGTCGCAAATTGACGGATTTGACAAAGTAAAGTGCTTGGTGCAACTGGCAAGTTTGACTAAAGAAATATCCGCAGACGAAAATTTGACGGAATTGGCGCAAATAGTCGGTGTTTTACCGCTAAAAAATCCTTGCAAGGAATACCTAAAAAATCTTTGCTCAAAGCACAATCTGCCAAAAAACTGGTACTACGTTTCGCAATTGGAAAACCTTTACGGCTTACATCTGGTAGGCGCGAGTTTGCGCGTTTGTCCCACCGTTTTGGAAGAAAAGTTGGAAGAATTTGCACTTAATTTTGGCAAAAAACGTATCTACACCACCTTTGCCAAAGGCACCTTGCAAACCATGACGCTAAACGGCACCACCTGTTGCCAGCCTTTTGACCCCTACAGCCTAACCGTTGACCAAAACACCCTTGTGGTGAGTTATTGAGAGAACGTTGACGAATATTTGTTACTACTATTGTGCTGAGAATTGAACCCATAAAAATACAAAGGTAATTATGTCGTCCGCTGAAAAGTTCGTTGCGGATGGTATTTAGAATTATGTCG
>CAZDLE010000111.1:1315-3938 GCA_964506035.1 uncultured Oscillospiraceae bacterium
TCCGTTGAAAAGTTCGTTGTGGATGGTATTTAGAATTATGTCGTCCGTTGAAAAGTTCGTTGTGGATGGTATTTAGAATTATGTCGTCCGTTGAAAAGCTCGTTGCGGATGGTATTTAGAATCAATATAAATGCAGAGTAACCGTTTGAGTACTCTGCATTTTGTGGTTATATTGGTGTTTTTGTGAGCGATTGACAGAATGCCGACGTTTGTAATAAACTTAGCCTGCTTTGCGGTATATCTATTGCGCTGTAATAGAGAAAATTGTGATATTGCGAAGCACTCTTCATCATATTGCAGAACAAAAAAAGGACAAGATATGCTTCTTGTCCTTTTTGGTTTGTATTAGATATTGTGTTAATTTGCTGTTTTACAATGATATCACGGTGTGCGATAGGTTGTGAATTGTTTGCTTATCTCGCGATATTGAAAAGTATCCACATGTTGCGCTGTATCTACTGCACCATTTTGCAAAATTAGTCTGCCAAGGGTTTCATGGTGGGGAAGAGAAGGACGTCGCGGATGTATTGATTGTTGGTAAACAACATTACCATGCGGTCGATACCAATTCCCAAACCGCCTGTTGGGGGCATGCCGTATTTGAGGGCGTTTACAAAATCGTCGTCCGTCATTTGCGCTTCGTCGTCGCCGTTTGCCTTGGCGCGTGCTTGTGCCATAAAGCGTTCTTGTTGGTCGATTGGATCGTTCAACTCGGAGAAAGCGTTGCCCATTTCTGCAGCGTTCATAAAGAACTCGAAACGTTCGGTAAGACGCTTGTCCGTCGGCTTGCGTTTTGCAAGGGGGCTTACGTCTACGGGGTAGTCGTAGATAAAGGTGGGTTGGATAAGTTGTTTTTCTACAAACTCGTCGAAGCACTCGTAAAGAGCGTGTCCCCAAGTTTGTTTGCCGTTATCCAAATTAACACCAAGTTTTTGTGCTGCTGCAACTGCTTGTTGATCGTCCAGATTTGCAAAATCTACACCGGTGTACTTTTGCACCGCTTCGATCATGGTCATTTTCGTCCAGTTGTTAAGGTCGATGGTGTTTTCGCCATAGGGCAAAATGCGCGTTCCAAGCACTTTGTCTGCAACGTAGCAGAACATACTTTGAGCAACTTCCATCATACCTTCAAAATCGGTGTACGCTTGGTACAGTTCGATTGTGGTAAACTCGGGATTATGCTTGGGGTCCATACCTTCATTGCGGAAAAGACGACCAAGTTCGTAGACGCGTTCAAATCCGCCCACGATAAGACGTTTTAGGTACAATTCCGGAGCGATACGCATGTACATATCGATATCCAACGTGTTGTGATGGGTTACAAACGGACGAGCGTTTGCACCACCGGGGATTGTGTTGAGAATGGGTGTTTCTACTTCGATAAATCCACGGTTATCCAAAAACTCGCGAATTGCCTTAATGATGCCACTACGAATAACAAAGGTGCGTTTTACGTCCGGGTTGGCAATAAGATCGACGTAGCGTTGACGGTAACGTGTTTCTATATCGCGCAAACCGTGGAATTTTTCCGGAAGGGGCAACAACGATTTGGACAAAAGTGTGATGGACGACAGTTTTACGGAAATTTCGCCCATGTGTGTGCGGAAAACTTCACCTACGCCACCAATGATATCGCCGATATCCCAAGTTTTGAAAGCTGCGTAAACATCTTCGCCAACTTCGTCACGTTTTACGTACAGTTGAATTGTGCCGTCGCCATCCAAAATGTGGCAAAAACTTGCTTTGCCCATGATGCGACGAGAGATCATACGTCCTGCTACGGCAACAATTTGCGGTTGTGTTTCCTCCCCCTCAACAGGGTCCACAAAGTTATCCACAATCTGTTTGGAAGAGTGGGTTTTGTCGAACTTGGTAATTTCGAAGGGGTCGTTGCCTTCCGCTTGCAACTTGGCAAGCTTGTCACGACGGATTTGCAAAATTTCGTTGATGTCCTGCTCTACAGGTGTTTGCACGTTTTGTTGATTCATGATTGCTCCAAAAACGCCCTTGTTAGGGCGCTGTTTTGTAAAATTTTAGGTAAAGTTATCTGGAAACGGAGATAACTTTGATGTACTTAACGCGTCCGTTGGGCAATGCAACTTCGGCAGTTTGTCCTTCGGCAGTTTTGAGCAAAGCTGCGCCAACGGGAGATTCGTCACTGATACGTCCGGAGGCAAGGTCTGCTTCGGTGGTACCAACGATTGTGTATGTTTTTTGAGCTTGTTCTACACCGTTTACGATTTCGCAACAAGTAACGGTGATTTCGTGGATGATTTTTGCCAAGCGAAGTTTTGCTTCGATTTCGGCAATTTCTCCTTCCATTTCGCCTTGCGCTTTGCGTGCTGCGTCGTACTCGGCGTTTTCGGAAAGGTCACCAAAGCCACGAGCAATTTTGATTTCTTCTGCGATTTCCGCACGACGGACGGATTTTAGGTACTCCAAGCGAGCTTCTAACTCTCTGCGACCAGCTTCGGTCAACTGAACTTCTGCCATAATATTCTCCTTGATATAAAACTGCACAAAACAACCTAAAGGGAGCTTTAAGTTGCAATGCGCGTTGATTGGTTATTTTTTTGTAGAATAATTTTACTACAACGGTGTTGTAATGTCAAGTAAATGCAAC
>CAZDLE010000112.1:0-3813 GCA_964506035.1 uncultured Oscillospiraceae bacterium
GTAGTAGGATGTGTAACGCATAACGTGGCACACGGTTACCAACAAATTGTGCGACTCTGCATAGTCTCGGATTTCCTTGCACTGTTCGGCTGTGCCACAAACGGGTTTTTCCAACAGCAAATGATACCCCAAACTCATTGCCTTGATTGCGACATCGTGGTGATCTTTATCCATCAATGCAACCACGCACACGTCGGCGATTTTGCCCAATGCAAACAAATCGTTGTAGTTTGTAAAACAAACGTCGGGCGATAAGTTAAATTCCTTGCGGAACCCGTCCAAACGGGCTTGATTGATATCGCAAATGGCAACAATTTGCGCATCTTCGCTTTCGATAAAATACCTTCCGTAGGCCTCGCCACCACGAGCGCCACAACCAATAATAACAACCTTTGGCTTCATTTTTCTCCTTTATGCAACGGCAAATTGCGTTGTAGAATGTTTTTATGATGATTTTTAAAACTAACGTTATAAAACAAAGCTCTCGTTTTTTGTTTGATAAAATGATTTTTTTCGTTTGGTAAAACGATTTATCACTTTTTGTCAAAGATACTATACCACCCACTAAAGCAAATGTCAACAAAAATAAAAAAATAGCTAAATTGTTTGCGTTAGATGTCTACACTCAAGCGGGGAACAACTGCTTCACAAAGCGAATGGTAATCGACAGTTTTTTGTGTTACATATAACACATAATCTGTGGCAAAGCAAAAGACTGGGCATTGTCACGATGGACATATTTACGCTACAGATGACACATAATAAATGGCAAAATAAAGGGGCTAAGCGGATTGGTTTAGTCCCTTTGATTGTTGTAGGTTATTTGATTTGATTGATGTGCTTATACGTGGGGGCGTTGGTTTGTTACTCGTCGGTAGCGGGTGCAGTAAACTTCAATTTGATAGACATTTTGTACCAAATTGCCCAAATTGGTTATAACGATGTACAAAAAAACACCTACGTACTGCGTTTTTGGAAACAATTTTGAAAAACTGGTCTTTTTGGAGACGATAAGTCCAATTTGTGTGATTTGCACTGCTATTTACGTTCAATTGCAATATTATATAAAAAAACTTCTAAAAAGCAGCAAAAAAAGTCGCAAAACTGCGACTTTGTTTTGTATGTAAGTTATGATTGCACTACCAATTTGTGGCAATGTCGATTGCACATAACTGCACAATTTGGAGTAATTTTGTTGTGCAAATTTTTACTTTGTGTGCGCTTTGTCCAAAATGGCTTTGATAACTTCAAACGGTTCCTTGGGTTGTCTGTCGAAGGTCATAAGTCCGTTTACTTCGTGGTATACGTCGGAAAGTTGTGTGTAGCAAAAACCTTGGATATGTTCGTTTGCGTAGATTGCTTCAATCAAAGAGCGGAATCTTGCAACAAACTCCTCGTCGCTTTTTACTGCTTCGCCGTAGCCCCACTTGTTACCGCTTAGATCCTTTACAAAGGATGTTCCGCCAAACTCGGAAATAAGTATGGGTTGACCTTGATAGCTGTAGCCATCGGCAAAGGCACCTTTGTGGTGTTCGTCGAAGATGCGTTGAGTACATTTTTCGACGGTGTTAAAGTACTTATACAAGTTTTCGCCACTTTGGGTGTAGTGATGGATTGTAAGGTAGTCGGAAATCGTATGCTCCCAACCGTCGTTTGTGATGATTGGACGCATATCGTCGTAGTCGGCGGTGATATCGTAAAGGTAGTTTACAAAGTCTTGTTGTGCTTTGTCGTACAAAATTTGGTCTACGCCCCAACTTTCGTTGATGGGAACCCAGCACAAAACGCAAGCGTGATTGTACTGCTGATGGACGGCAAGCATCCACTCACGTGCAAAGTTGTTTAGGCTGGCGTTTGTTGCGTGGAATGTTTTTACCTCCTTATCTCCTGCGTAAACGTAGGAAGAGGGCATTTCCGCCCAAACGATGTAGCCACGCACGTCGGCATGGTACAAGAAACGTTCGTCCTCCACCTTTTGATGTTTACGGCAACCGTTAAAGCCCATTTCAATCATATCGTCGATATCTTTTTCCAATGCGCTTTCCGAAGGCGGAGTTAGGTTACTTTCCGGCCAATAGCCTTGGTCGAGAATAAGTTTTTGATACAAAGGTTTGCCGTTGAGCAGCACTTGACCATCGTCGTATTGAATATCTCTCATGCCGAAATAGCTTTCAACAACGTCGCAAACAACGCCGTCCACCGTCAAAGTGATGGTAAGATCGTACAAATTAGGTTGAAAAACGTCCCACAAGTGAGCTGTTTCGCCCAGCCAAATGTTTTGAGCAGGACAACAATCACTTAACATTGTGGTAACTTCCGCAACGTGTTCCCCTTGGAAGGACACTTTGCAACAAATTTTTACGTCGTGATTAGCGTAGAAATCGTCTTCCTCCGGCAAAACACAGTCGAAATCGGCAGAAATTACGTTTTGTGACGTGATAGGAGTAAGTTTTACACTATCAACACGGTGTTTGTTTACCACTTCCAACCAAGCGGTTTTGTAAATTCCGCTAACGCCAACGTACCAACAACCGTAGTCAACGTCAAGTGCACGCTGTTTTCCACGGGGGATTGTTCCGTCGTAGCTATCCTCCACCTTGATTACCAATTTGTTGCTTCCGCTAACGCAAGCATCCGTCAAATTGAACGTCAAGCGGTGATAAGCACCCGTTTGAACGCCACAAGAAATGCCATTTACAAAAACTTCCGTTACGTAGTCGCTACCTTCCAAGTTAAGCAACACGTCTTGCTCGGCGGAAAAATCCACCACGATTTCACGTTGGTACCATACCGTTGGGTATTGAGTAGCGTCGTCAATTCCGCTTGCGGGGCATTGGTAAGCAAACGGCACCAAAATTTGTTGCTTGGTTACAAAACCGTTTGCATAGTTGGTGGTATCCGCTGTGCCGTTATCAAGATAAAAATCCCATTTACCGTTAAGGTTTGTCCATTGTTTACGAACAAATTGTGGACGGGGATATTCGGGAACGTAGCATGCAGTATGTTTGAATTTCACAGTGAGTATCTCCTTTGCTGTATTAAATCCGTTCTATCTTTAATGTAGAATCGATAATTTTCAATTTTGTAGAATTGCGCAAAAATGGGGTTTTTGCATCCACCCACAGCGCAATGTAATTGTCGAAACCTTTTGCGTAGCAATAGCAAAGCTTTTTGTTACCGAAGGTTTCTTCGTCGAGACATTTTTTAATCTTTAGTCCCCTTTTGGCTACCGTTGCTTGCACGTTTGCACCGAAAGTTACCCTAACACGCCCACGGGCGTTGCTTAGTTTAACTTTTCCGCTGGGCAGAAACAAACTTTTGCCAAAGGTTTTTGCTACGATTGTGTTTTGATACACTCGGTAATGGGCAAGAACACGCCTTCCGTTTGCATCAAAAAGTTGCAATGCGTCTTGGGGAAAACACAGTTTTCCGTTGAAGTTTTGGATGTTTTTTAGGCAGACTAACCTTCCGTCTGCAAGTTTGTAGGTGTGGTCGCCGACTAGTTCCGCAGTAAGTTGCACGTCGTCAAAAAGAACGTTTGCACGAATTTGGTCGGTATCTACGCCAACAACGACGTTGCCCTTTTTGCCTATAAAGCGGTAGCGGAAATTTTCGTCAACGGCAATTTGCACGTTGCAAAAAGTTAGCGTTTTGCCATCGAACGTGCCTTGAAGGTTAAGCCGTTGGCTTTGCCCGCCGATAAGGCCGTTATCAAACCGTTGCCAGGTTTGTTGGTAGGGATTGAACCACGCATCGCCTTGACAATCTACTTGGTTGCACACCGCTTGCAATACGTCGGCACTGTAGGGGTTG
>CAZDLE010000113.1:0-1425 GCA_964506035.1 uncultured Oscillospiraceae bacterium
ATGCCGGGGCGAAGCACTCCGTTGATGCCGGAAAGGTCGGTTACGTGGTACAAAAGTGCATTTACCAAAGTGTCCTTGTACACGTTGTTTGCCGGATGCACCGTCATGCCCTGCGGTTTGTTGATTACCGCCAAATCGTCGTCTTGATAGACGATATCTAACGGGATGTTTTGCGCGGGGATATCCAAGGGGATTTCGTCGGGCAAGGTAACGACGATTTCGTCATCTTCCTTGACGGCAGCGGAAGGTTTTGCAACCACTTTGCCGTTTACACAAACACCGCCTTGCGCCATTACCTTTTGCAGGTGAGAGCGTGTTAGCGAGGTGTTTTCCGTAAGAAAACTATCTATTCTGCGATAGTTGCCGTCACTAATTAGTTGTATCGTTCTCATCTGTGGGAACCTCGGCGGTATCTTGTTGGTTGCAAACTGTTTGCTCGGTTGCGTTATCTTGACAAGTGGAATCGGTATCGACGGTTTGCGTATCGGCTGTATCGTTGGAACCGTCTGCCGCTTGAGTAGCAAGTTTTTGAGCGTTTTCTTCCTGTAAAAGTTTTACAAGGCTATCGGGATCGAAGTACACGATGGACGCTATTGCCATAAACACGCCTACCGTTAGGCAGAAATCTGCCACGTTAAACACCGGTGGGAAAAAGGAAAAGGAGATAAAATCGCGCACGCCACCGCTAAAAAAGGTGCCTTCCGTAGCGTAAAAACCACGGTCGATTGCGTTGCCGATTGTACCGCCAATGATGATTGCAAAGGAAATTTGCGACATCAAACTGCGTGTGCGACTGCGGAAAAGTAAGTAGCAAAATGCTGGGATGCCCACCACCGTCACCGCAAAAAAGACGATATCGCTTGCTTGACTGTTGCCCATGCCAAATGCCGCGCCACGGTTAAGAACGGGGCTAAATTGCAAAAACGTGCCTAAAATTTGAACACTTTTGCCCTTTCCGGCTTGCAAAAGAGTGTCGTAGACCAAAAATTTTGTAAGTTGGTCCACCACCACGCACGCCACGATAACGGCAAGGTACACAAGGCAAAATGTTGATAGTTTTGTTGTTTTATGTTGATTCATAGTTAGTTTAGATTGATAAATTTTTTACAAAAGCGTTTGTGGATTTTTGTTGCATTGCATACAAGTTACGTCTAACAAATCCTTTACGTTTTGTTGCGTTGTGCTCAAGTGGACGAGAACAATCAACAAAACGTGTTTGACGGGACTGCAAAAAACAATGCCAAACGTCTTGGTGTATTTTGTGTTTTTGCTCGATTGGTCGGTTGATAACGAATTTGGATTAGTCCTTGAAGGTGAAAATATCGTCGGCACTGGGGGTTTCGAAAATGCGGTTTGTTTTTACTTGGGCGGTGCCCATTATTGCTTGTTTTTGCAATTTGCGATTGTGCAAAATTGCCAAAATTG
>CAZDLE010000113.1:1525-3744 GCA_964506035.1 uncultured Oscillospiraceae bacterium
GTGCCCATTATTGCTTGTTTTTGCAATTTGCGATTGTGCAAAATTGCCAAAATTGCCAGCACTACCGCAAATACTACCGCAACGATTCGCGGTACGATTTGGCTGTACCACAACGTGAGATTTACAAGCTCACTTTGCGCGTTGGAACTGATTGTGTCAAATTGACTATCGGTAACGGTGGCAACAACCGTTGCAACCACCGTGTCGATATTGTCAATCCACGATTGACGGCAGTTTTCCAACTTGTCCATGCCGGTGTTCATGGTGACGTTTTTGGAATTGGTGCTTTCCACGTAATCCCAGTTTTTGAAATTTCCCGAGAAGAAGCTTGCCACGGGTACGCCTTCCACGCGGAAGGGGGTGTGATCGCTACCTTGCACCGTTTCGTAGTAGCCGTAGCCCCAAACGTCGGCATTGTACACGCCCACGGCATAGGGTTTGTGCTTCAAAGTGGATTTTCCCGATGCCTTTTGCAAAATAAACTTTTGCAAATCGGTGGATTTGTTTTCGCATTGAAGGTACAATTTGTCGCCGTTGGCAATGGAATCGACGTTGAACATCACGCGGATGGAACTTAGCGGAATTAGGTATTTGGTAGAAAAATTCGATACGAAGTATTTTGAGCCGTACAAACCTTGCTCTTCACCGCCAAATCCAACGAAGTACACGTCGAAAGGCAACGTCGCGTCCTTTAGATTTTTAGCAATTTGCAACAATGCAACAATACCGCTTGCGTTGTCGTTGGCACCTTCGCCAATAGAGTCGTAGTGAGCGCCAATAACGATACTCTCGCTGGTGTTGGGATTATCTTTGATGCCGATAACGTTGTAGGTTTTGTAGCCGTACTCTTCGTAGGGCACCGTTTGCAATTGCGTTGCGTAGCCGAAAGCTACAAATTGTTCTGCAAGCCAATTGGCAACAGCAAGTTCGTTTTCCTCGCCGCTACGGTTGGGAAAAGCTTGCAAAAACCGTTGCAAATCCTGATAGGTTGCCGAATTTGTGTAGTCGTCGGTGGTGGTTGGTTGCTCTTGAGCGAAAACTCCAACGGGAATTAGCAATGCAACAAGCAGTAATGCAAAAACTGCAACTAAAACTTTTTTCATGCTATCACCCCCAAAACAATCACAAGGGCAACGTAGATGATTGCCAAATTTCTAAAATAGCGTTGACGGGTAACGTCGTTAAAATACATATTAGCCGTTACTTTGTAGAACCCCAACGTGCATCCAAGTGACACGATAAGCGGAAACAGCGTTGCGCCCCAAACCACAAACAACGGGGTAATCAAGTTGATAAGGTTAAGTATTCCGCAGGCAAAAAAGCCGATGTCGAAAAACACAAATGCAATAAGCACGTACTCGTGACGGGGCACGTTGTACACCCGCAAAAAGTTGAGTAGCACGTTGATTACAAATGGGATGATAAGGGTAAATATCGCGCCCATGATAATGCCAGTGAGCAACATGATGGGAATAACTGCACCGCTTGGCAGACTTATCGTGGATGCTACCAAAGTTGTAGAAAACAACAAATCTTGCCAATTGCAAAACACAAAGCCCACAACAAACAATATGCGCACTATCATGTTAGACAGTCGATAGTCGGTTTTTAGTTTATTGATAAGTTTCAAGGTGATTCTCCTTTACAATGCACAAAGTTGCATGATAAGTAGCGGGATTGCTTGGTCGTCGTTGGTATGAGCACGCAACAACGCATCTGTTTTGGCAAAGCAGTTCAAAGCACGTTTTAGTTGCATAGGCTTGTACTTTTCTGCCGTTTCCTTTACAAAATACAGCGAATTGGCTTTTACACCGAAGAAAGACGCATACTCGTCGGTGGAATAGTTAGTGGTTTTTACGTAGTACATACGTCGATATGCGTTGTACAACAAACCGAAAATGCCCATAATTTCTTCGCCGTGAGTGACGAGTTCGCGGTACAACTCCAACGCTTGGGAAGTGTTTTTGTTGGCGATATGTTTGGACAGGTTAAAGACGTTTTGTTCCACATCGCGATGGACGAGCAAATCAATGGTGGCGGAGGTAATTTCGCCGTAGTCCAGCAATTTTTGCGTTTCCGTTGCAACACGCGCCATATCGTTTAGGCAATAGGTGGCAATTTTGTTTGCAGAGACGTTATCGACGTTTACTCCTGCACGCTTGCAGTAGCTAACAATCCATTTTTCCACCGAATGGCCGTCAAGATGGTTGCAATCGACA
>CAZDLE010000114.1:0-3722 GCA_964506035.1 uncultured Oscillospiraceae bacterium
GTATCTCAAAGTGGTGCAACTATTTTAGTCGGGGACGTTACCAACTAACAATATCTTTGCAAAATCTTGGGGCAACAACGGCGTTTGGTGCATATAATTTTGGTATGAAAGATATTTGTTTGCCTCACAAAATATACATGGTGGGCGTTGGCGGCGTTAGTATGAGCGGTATTGCGCAACATCTACACAAATTGGGATACCATCTTTGCGGAAGCGACAAAACGCAAAACTGCTACACGCAAAAGTTGCAGCAACTGGGCATTGACGTGCAGGACGAAAGCCAATCGGTAGAGGGATTTGATTTGGTTGTGCGAACGTCGGCAGTGAAGGAGTGTCACCCACAGATTGCCGAAGCACGCAATTTGGCAATACCCGTTGTGTTGCGTGAGCAAATTTTGGGTACAATTTTCGACAGTTTTGACACTCGAATTGCCGTTTGCGGTACCCACGGAAAAACCACTGTAACGGCAATGTTGCACCACGTTTTGCAAAAATGCGGAGTTAGCCACACGGCGTTTATCGGGGGAAGCTACCAAGGGGAAAACTACTTTGGCGGTGGAAATATCGTCGTTGCCGAAGCTTGCGAGTACAATCGCAGTTTTTTGTATCTACACCCCACCCACACGCTGTGCTTAAACGTGGAGTACGACCATCCCGATTGCTACGCCACTTTTGACGACGTGCAGAATGCTTTTGTGCGGTTGTTTGAACAGTCACAAAAGGTGTTTATGTCACGAAAGTCGCCCTTTAAGTACACAAAAAGCGCGTTTTACGACGACTTTTGTGCAAAAAACGTGTATGCCACAAGCAAAAACACCACCTTTGACGCGTATCACAAAAACCACTTTGTGGGTAGGTGCAACTTGCCACTGGTAGGGGAGCACAACGTCAATAACGCCCTTGCTGTGATAGGTTTGTGTTATCAATTAAAACTACCTTTGTTGCAAGTTTTGAACGCCTTTTGCACCTTTGAAGGGGTTGATCGACGTTGGACGGAAGTGCCGTATAAATGTAAAGTTATTTGCGACTATGCGCACCATCCAACGGAAATTTCCGCCACCATTCAAACGGCAAAGAACGTTGCAAAAGGAAAAGTTTTTTGCATTTTTCAACCGCACACCTACACGCGCACGCAGACGTTTTGGCAACAATTTGCCACCTGTTTTGACGGTACAACAGTTGTTTATTTGCCTATTTTTCCCGCTCGCGAAACACCCATCGACGGCATTACGTCGAAAAATTTGCACGATTTTGCAAAGTCGATTGGCATCGACGCGCACTACTGCGAAAGCTTTTTGGATTGCAAAAAATTTGTTGAACAACACGTCGCCCAAGAGGACACGTTGCTGATACTTGGTGCCGGCAATGTTGTAAATCTTGCCCAAATGCTAACCAAATAGAAAACCGTTGATAAAGTCTCAAAACAACCGTCAATAAACGTTAGATAATATCCCAAACCGCGCACAAAATAACACGTAACGTCCCAAAAAAATTCCTCAAATACTAACTAAACGACAAAAGGACCTTGGGTGGCACCACGAATTGTGGTACGAATCCAAGGTCTTGTTTTTTTGCAGTTTGCAAACCGATTACGGTTTTATTTACGAAAAGGTGCGGACTGTAGACAAAACTCTATGCCGTTTTTTTTGAAGTTATCAAACCGCGTGCTTAGACTGCAGAATACAGTGGCGAGCAAACCACCCTATTACAATATTGGCACCAACAAAAAACTTTGCAACAATTATCAAAGTGAACGCCGGTTTTGCACAACGCTATCTTGCAGAATAATGCACGTAGCAGGCGCCCGATGCGGTATCGGTTGTTACCTTTACTGCCAAACAATCGTAGCCTTCGTCGGGACTTTCGTAGGGAACGTAGCCCACGGTTGTTCCGTTTGACGTTGCCACCCATCTGTTGTGCAAACACTGCGGAACGAGTTTCAAATCGTTGTACACTTGGTCGGGAAGGACAATTTCTACACCGTTTAACGTGACGGTGGCAACCAAACCACTTTCCGTACCGTCTTCCGCTTGGACGTAGGTGTCTTCGTCGGGGCTGACAATCAACTCTACAACGCGATTTGCAACGTCGTCGATAACGCAGTAGCCGTTGTGCTCCACTTGGTAGGTATCGCCAAAGCAGGTGGGCTGGATAGATCCGTCCAAAAAGATAGCTGTGTTTGCCGTTTGGTTGAGGGTGAACGTTCCTTTGACCTGTCCGCCCTGATAAACCGTGACCTTTGCATTGTTGGGGGTTGATCCGCCACTGGAGCTCGACGTGGTTTTGTCCAGCCGTATGGTGACGCTTTCCGCCTGATTTATTTTGAATTGTCCCACTTGAACGTCCCCTTGGTAGATTGTTGCCGTGCTTTTTTCGTAGACGGGCACCGTTACAAGGTGATTGTAGGCGTCGTTTAGATAAAACTTGCCAAGTAGCCTGTTTTCCGCCGTGCGGATGCAGATTTCTTTGTTGCTGACTTCGTCCGCCGTGACGTAGCCGACGTCGTTTTCCAGCTGGCCTACGGTTGTTGGCAACAATGGAGTGAGCATTTCCGTGGTGACGTAGTTTTTGCTTTCCACTTCTTGCAAAATACCCAGTGCTTCGCCGTAGAAATCCTGCGCCTGCGCGGACGTTTGATAATTGACGCTTTGCGCGACGAAAATGACACTTTGGGCGCCGATAACAGACTTGTACAATACGGTGCAATCGGCTTTGCTGCGCGCCACCAGTTGAACGGACACGGTACCTTCTTCCTGTAGGACGTTTCCGCCCAAAAGGTAGGTTACCACGGTGTTTTCCCCCTGCACCGTTGCCGTTGCCTTTGGCGAAACCCAATTGTGATGCGGACACAAAAACTCAAAGTAAAAATCGACCTCTTCGGTAAGGGCGTTAGGAACCGTTACCGACAGCTTTGTGGTTGCGTTTTCCCCTTGATTGCAAGTTGGATTGCCTGCAAAAACCAAATTTTTGTTCTCGTCCAGTGTGCCGTGGATTACAAATTCGGTCAAAAATACCTCCTTTAGTAGTTTTACGCAACACAATTTTACCAAACTAATTGCCCGTTTGCAAATAAACCTGTCAGGAAAGATATTGCATTTGACCGCCACAATGGACGCACACAAAACACTGCTTTTGTGCGCACTCGGCACACTCCGTTTTGCCACAAGTTTGACATTTGCAGTAGTTTTGGTCCATTTCCCGTTGACAGTTGGAACATTTCATAGCAATTATCTCCTTTTTGATTAGTGTTGCAATATGGCTACAAAAATAAACGTACGGTGTACTGTTTTTTTTGCAACAATAGGCATTGCAAGGCTCATTATGCACTGCCGTGTTTCCTTTGGCAAATCCGCAGTTGTGATATTTATCAGTTCTTACAATGGTGACGTTTATCAATTCTTGCAGTTGCGATATTTATCAATTTTTGCAATATCTTATCATCAAAAAACAAAGCCACCAACCGATTGTTGATGACTTTGTCTTTTTGCGAAGCAAACGATTGAGTTTTTGTACGTGGTGTGCCTACGGAAGAAATCGGCAAACGGTTTGTTATTTTTGGGTGGAGTCGTTGCACGAAGACTTCGTTTTGGAGGAACATTGGTTGCAGTAAGGGCAACCGGTGCATTTTCCGTGTTTCTTTTTGGATTTGCGCAGATGCAAAACAATACCTACAACAATAGCCAGCACAACAACTACAACAATAACGTCTTCGATTTTCATAA
>CAZDLE010000115.1:0-3717 GCA_964506035.1 uncultured Oscillospiraceae bacterium
GGCAGGGTTACTATTGGCGAAAACGTCTTTATTGGTCCCCTGGGACCAATAAAGACGTTTTCGCCAATGGTAACCCTGCCTTCGTCCAAAACGGTAAAATTAAAGTTGGCATAACTGCCCTTTCCCATGGAGATGTTTGTGCCAAAATCGAAGTAGATGGGGCCTTGCAGATACACGTCCGCGCCTCTGTTTGGCAAAAGTTCGTCCAAAATGGCGGTGCGTTGTTGAACGTCCGTTTCCAAAGTGTCGTTGTACAACTTGCAAAGTCTGTGTGCTTTGGTGCGTTCTTCCGTCATGCCTTCGGTAAAGGGGTCGTAGATTGTCCAGCCTTGTAGCATTTTTTCGTGTTCGGTCATAAAAATTCTCCTTTTGGCAACAAACTGCGCAAATTGATATCTACAATATGATAAAGCGTTGCGACGATTTAGTCAACAACTATTGGCGTTTTCGATACAAAAAATGATTTTTAACGGGCAAGTTTGCCGTTGCCGTCCTTTGGGTGATATGCTTGAAAAATTGCATTACGCAAAAAGAAGGTTTAGTGTTGTGTTAAACGACGTTTTGCGGTATAATACTTATCGTGCTACGAGTCACGTCAACAACGTGACTTATTTTTTTTGCTCCACAATACCTAAATTGTTACCAATTTGCACTTACAAAATAATCCATCAATATCTCAAATACATCTTGTTTACGCAAAAAGTAGGTTTAGGTGTTGTGTTAAAAGGCGTTTCGTGGTATAATGGTTGGTGATTGAAAACAAGTTGAAGAAGTACTTTGGTTGCAAGTAGGCTTGAATATCCGTTTGACGTAAAAATCTATCAACAAATCAGTAGACGAAGATTTGATAAGCAAAACGTATAATCAAGACGAACAATAATCAATCATATTGTGTACGGTGATAAATCAAGTTGGGCAATTCAACTTTCAATCATTGCACGACACCACTATCAATATGGTGCAGAGGTTTGTAAACTATACAGTTTTATCAATATCACAAAAGGAGGTGCGATATGGCGGTTGTTGAAACAAAACATACTTTGGCGGCAATTGAAAAAATCAAAAAAGAGATTTCCACTTTTATGAAGCTGGTGCGCATGGTTAGCATGGCTTTCTTTTCCGTGTACTATATCTACCTTATTTATTCCAATATCGCGTCCGTTCCCCACGTGATTGCATACGTGATTCTTTTTGGGGTGGTGGTCACGTCCTTCGTTGTGGAACAATCACTAAAGGCCACGGAAAACGACACGCGCAAAAACAAGCGTCAAAAGGTGGAAAAACGACGCAAAATAAGCATTTTTACCAAGACGTTGAAGTATTTGGCAAAGTGCATCACAGTGGGTTTTGCCCTACACGCAACGTTGTCTAACGCGCAACACACCGAGCAGGATTTGATCATGGACCTTGTTTCCTGCGTTGTTTTGGTGATTTCCGTATTGGCGGAATTTGTGACATCCATAATCAACAGATACATAGACTATCTAAAAATCGGGTTTGGAATGGACTACGAAGAAAGTTCCATAGTAACCAGTTTTATGAAGTTTTTTGGCGGAAAACAGGCAAAAGTTAACGCGTCGGAAACGGAACTGCTAAATCTGCAACAGGAAAGCCGTTACACCTTGCAGGAAGAAAACATCCGTCAAATGCTAAAAGACGAAGCGCAACGCATGGCGGAAGAACGCAACGCACGACTATCTCGCCGAATCGAGGCAAACGAACTGCTAATTGCACGTTTGAAGGGCAAAAAACTATCCAAAAAGCAAAAATCCAGCATCCAAACCAAGTACGAAAAACTGTGCAACGAATGGTCAAAACTGATTGACGATCCCAAAAAACTTGCAAGGCAAATAGAGTTTGCGCAAGAACTAATAAGCGACCTTGACGCAGAAGAAAACGTCGACCTTGTGCAAGATTTTTTGATACTGGTAAGCAGTTACGTTACGGAACAATTTGTAGATATATCTCGCCAAGCGATTGCCGACGCGGTTGCCGTGCTAACCTACTTTGTAGACACAGTTAGAGATACTCCGGAAGGCGTTGCAAACGTGGAACACGTCGATACCGCTTTCGTATCGAGTTTGTGGTTCAAAAATTACAAAAAGGAATGGAAAAAGTTTGTTGCTTGGCAAAAGAAAAACAAGCAAAAATAAGGTGACTAAAAATGCACTTTAGCAAATGGATAAGAAGAGAAATTGCAGAAACAAAGCTACTGCTTCGTAGCGTGCCGGCAGGCGTTGTTACGCTGTTTGCGGTTAGCGTTATCTGTATGAATATTTTGGCAAACAAAACGTTGTTGCAACTGGATTGGATTGCGTTGGACGGCGGTGTTTTGATATCGTGGCTATCATTTTTGTGTATGGACGTTATAACAAAACACTTTGGTCCAAAGGCATCCAACAAAATATCTATCTTGGCGGTGGTGGTAAATCTGCTTACCTGTTTGATATTTTATGCGGTAAGCGTGATACCATCTAACGCAAAAGACTACACCGAGCTCAACACCATTTTGGGTGGCACGTGGTTTATTTTGGTGGGTAGCACCATTGCGTTTATCGTGTCGTCACTACTCAATAACACGCTAAATCACCTGATAGGCAAATGTTTCAAAAACAATCCCGACGGTAAGGTTGCCTACGCGTTTCGCACCTACGTATCCACCTTTTTGGGACAGTTTTTTGACAATTTGATGTTTTCCGTTATCGTTTTTATGGGGTTTGCGCCCATATTTTGGGACGGATTTTGTTGGACGTTGTTGCAATGCGTTACCTGTGCGCTGACGGGAGCAATTGTCGAACTGCTGTTGGAAGTGGCATTTTCGCCCATCGGGTACAAAATAACTCTCCGCTGGAAAAAGGAAGGCGTAGGAAAGGAATATTTAGATTTTGTAGCAAAAGGAACACCACAATGAAAGTTTTGATCACGGGAACATCCCAAGGAATTGGCAAGGCTATTGCACTGCTGTTTTTGCAAAATGGGCACGACGTTGTTGGCATTGACAAACAACAAAGTAGCATCAATCACACAAAATATCTGCACTATCAAATGGACGTGCGCGACTACGACAATTTGCCACAAATTGACGACGTGGAAATTTTGGTAAACAACGCTGGCACGCAAAACGAAGAGGATATCGACGTCAACTTGAAAGCCCTTTTGCATATCACGGAAAAATATGCCATTCAACCGAAGATAAAATCGGTACTGAATATCGGTTCGGCAAGTGCACACACCGGTTCGGAATTTGCCGAATACTGCGCAAGCAAAGGCGGGGTGCTTTCCTACACCAAAAACGTGGCTATCCGCATTGCGAAATACGGCGCAACTTGCAACAGTCTTGACCCGGGCGGAGTGCTAACACCGCTTAACGATTGTGTGATAAACGACAAGCAACTGTGGGCGCAAATTATGGAAGAAACGCCCCTTAAACGCTGGGCAACCGTGGAAGAAATTGCCGAGTGGGCGTACTTTTTGACGGTAACGAACAAGTTTTGTACCGGTCAAAACATTTTGGTGGACGGTGGCGAAAGCATCAACTACCACTTTGTTTGGAAAGAGTAGAAGATAATCCATCAAGTTTTATCGTAGAACGTCTTTGCTTTTTTTAGGATTGGTTGGTACCGCTTTTTTTTCAAAATATATAAAAACAGAGCAATCCACAGCCTCAGCCTGTTGTAACGATTGAAAAACACCGCACGATTCTAAATAAAAAACGAA
>CAZDLE010000116.1:0-3595 GCA_964506035.1 uncultured Oscillospiraceae bacterium
CGTTGCATGTTGTCGTTGCGAACAACGTCCAATCGTGACATAGTGGAAAACATCAATATGATGGCGGCAGCGATAAACACTATGCTTGTTGCAACCATGTTTGTTATTGCAAGTTTTCTGCGAAGATTTTCTATCACGAATTGTACTCCAAGTGGTATCCTAAAAGTCGTTTGGAAGAAATTGCTACTTTGCTACCCACAAAAAACAGCTTTCGGCGCAAAAAGGACATGTACGCTTCTACGTTGTTTTCGGTGATATCCGAATCCAATCCCCACACGCGGGAAATGATAACGTCCTTGGAAAAAACCTGCGTCGGGTTGGACATCATCATATGCAAAATTTCGTATTCCTTGGCGCCCAAAGGTACGTTTTTAGCACCGCAGGAAAGGGTGTAGTTGTTGGTGTTTAGTTGAACGTCGCCAAAGGTTAAAACGTCACTGACGATTTCGGCCTTGCGACGTGTTAAAGCACGAACACGTGCAAGAAGTTCTTCCACAGCGAAAGGTTTTGCGATGTAGTCGTCGGCACCGCAGTCCAACCCGCGAACACGGCTGGCTACGTCGTCCTTGGCGGTAAGCATCAAAATGGGTACGTTGCATTTTGATTTGCGCAAACGTTCCACCACTTCAAAACCGTCCATTTGTGGCATCATAACGTCCATGATGATGCAATCGTACTCGCCGTTTTGGGCATAGTACAAACCGTCTTGCGCCTCGTACACCACATCGGCTTTGTATTTATTGCGAACGAGCAACTCGCCAATGGCGTCGGCAAGTTTAACTTCGTCGTCTACAACCAGAATTTTCATATTAACTCCTTTGGTGGATTATTTTTGCAATCAGTATACAAATCTACTCTTAAAATCTGCTGAAAGGTGCAATTGGACGTTTTGATGGAAAATAGTGTCAAATTTTTGCAAAAAAGTTGGAATTTGCGGGAAGTTTTCAGCCTTGTTTAACGTAAGTGGGGTATAATGGAGTTAACTTGAGCGGATATACAACAATTTACCCCTCGTTTGTATTCATGTTAATCTCCTCTAAATACGCTCAAGTTACGCACTGCACGTTTTGTGTGGTGCGTTTTTGTTTTAGAGAAGCACGTCAAAAATCTGCTTTTTTGTGCAAATGGTCGCAAAATTTGGCATACGTACACAAAAATTTGCGACACGGAACACAATCGGTATATATCTTTGCGCGAAGGGAAAACTTGTGCCGTGAGGGTTTTATGAGCAGAATTAAACAGTGGATTTTTGTTGTGGCAAACTTTGCCATGGTGGTTTGGCAGGTGGTTGCTTTGACGTTGCGAATTGTTGGCAAACAACCAAATATGTTTGTGTATTTTACCGTGTTGAGCAATCTGTTTGCAATGGTAACTTGTGCAATTTGCGCAATTTTTGCCCTGCGCGGAAAATGTCTTGTAACGCTGTATAGCTGGGCAACCTATCTTTTGGCATTTGCATTTATCGTCCCGCTGGTGGGCGCAAGCACTCAAGAAGGCGGATACTACAAAATGTTTTTGGTGGGGGAAGATTTTGTAAATCATCTTGCCTGCCCCGTCACAATGGTCGTTATCTACTTGACTTGTCTTCCCAAAACTGTCACAACCGACAGCGCGACGCTTACCGTTGGCACCATCCTTTTGTACGGAACGACGATGTACATTCTAAATGCCTTTGGCGTTGTGCAAGGACCGTACTTCTTTTTTGAAGTGCACAGCTACACCCTTGGACAAATTTTGCTTATGTTAACGGTTCTTGTTGCCATGGCTACGTTGCTTTCGCTAACCTTGTATGCTCTAAAAATGAGCGAAAAACGCGCTACTGTGCAAAAACGCGTTACGAATTCCAAATGATTGTAACGGGACCGTCGTTTGTTTGAGAGATTTTCATATCGGCACCGAACACGCCCGTTTGCACGGGCAAATTTAGTTGGCGCAACAGTTGGACGGTATCAAGATACAGTTGGTTGGCGCGAGTTGGTTCCTCCGCACCGAAAAAACTCGGGCGATTACCACCGCTCAAATCCGCTGCCAAAGTAAACTGCGATACCATCAAAATTTTGCCACCGACGTCGGTAACGGACAGGTTCATTTTGCCGTTTTCGTCGCAAAAGATTCGCAGTTTGGCAAGTTTGTTGGCAAAAACCTTGCACAAACTGGGATCGTCGCCCTTTTCTACGCAAAAATAGACCACAAGCCCTTTGTCGATTTGAGAAATTGTTTCGCCATCCACCTTTAGCGTGGCGTCCAGTACACGTTGAATTACCGCTTTCATATTTGTCCTTTGGCATTTTGCCCGTTGTTTTGACGTTTATTTGTTATCGATTATTATATCTATTTATATAGATAATCATTGTATCTATTTGTATCGTCCGTTGGGACGTTTGTGTAAATGGATTGTTGAATATTTATACAATTTTTGCAACGTCTAACAAAAACGCCCATCGGGAATAGGTACCGATAGGCGAAAGTGTTAACCGATTTGTGACATAAATTCGTCAAATTGTTGTTTTAGTTGCAACTCGGTACCATTGTTCAAGATGTAGTAGTCGGCTTTGGCGATAGGTCCACCCTTGTCCAAATTTTCCAACTCGGCGATATCGCGACTATCTACCTGTTCGCTTGTTAGCGGACGGAACTGGCGTGTGGCAAGGCGTTGTTTGCGAACGGCGCAGTTGGTAACTACGGCAACAACCACAAGTTGGTCACCAAGCAACTCTTTTAGAATTTTGTACTCTGCCCAGCTGTACAAACCGTCCAAAACGACGTTTCCGCTTTGCAGTTTTTGCAAAATTTCCTCCTTTAGAAGAATGGCAAATGCGCCCATGCCGTATTGGTTGCGCAGACTTTCGCGCATGGCACGTTCGTTTTGTTCGTTGACCGGAATGCCTTGTTTGATAAGTTGATTTACCGTAACTCCGCCAAAATACACCTTTTGCCAGCCAAGATCGCAAAAATAGTTACAAAGAACACTTTTGCCCGAACCGCACATTCCCACTACTGCTACTGCTTTGTTCATTAGTAATACCTCTCGTAAAACGCCCGTCGAAGTCCTTTGCCTTGTCAATCGGACGCAAAAATAATCTATATGTATAGTTTACAACAAAACGAAAAAGTTATCAAGTGATAATGCGTCAAAGTAGATATTTATTTTTGCACTGTTATACAACGTTCGTTGAGCGGCGTTTTTGTTTTTCAAATACCAAGTAGATATTTTTTGAACAATGATGCAACCAAACAATTTGACGATTACATCCCGTTTTGCGATTTTTCTAACGTTTGCAACCAATTTGTTGTTGCCAATATGCGTTGATTTGCCTTTTCGCCAACGTTTTACGTTTATTTTTGCATTGTTCACTTTTATTTAACGTACCGTCTTGACAAAACAGATAAATTAGATGTATAATTAAACCGCAAAATATGGTAACAACTTGCAATGCTACCACACAACGATTTTAAAAGCAAATATCAATATCCACTAACCAAAAGGAAAAAATTATGAACAAAAACACTAACGATTTGGCAAATTTGATTGTTGCCGTTTATCCAAATATACGCAGAGTTTTTAGGCATTTGGTATCACTAAAAGACGTTCCCA
>CAZDLE010000117.1:0-3579 GCA_964506035.1 uncultured Oscillospiraceae bacterium
GATACTATAAAGTGCAAAATGCTAAATTATAATGGAGAAATAGTATGTTAGCGCTGATAAAAAGTTACGGAGTTAAAGGAATAGAAGGTTTCCCCGTCACTGCGGAAGTAGATATGCACGCAGGTATGCCCACCTACGATATCGTCGGTCTTGCCGATACCGCCGTAAAGGAATCCAAAGAGCGTGTTCGTTCTGCACTAAAAAACAGTGGCTACACCTATCCGGTGGCATCTTGCGTAATCAACCTTGCTCCTGCCGACGTCAAAAAGGAAGGTAGTTTGTACGACCTACCCATTGCCATAGGTATGCTTGCAGCAAGCAAACAAATCCCCTACGACAGTTTGAAAAGCGCCGTTATGATTGGCGAACTTTCGCTAAACGGTGAAGTGCGCAAAATCAATGGTATCTTGCCCATGATAATCTCTGCTCGTCAACAGGGAGAAAACGTGTTTGTTATCCCCAAGGCTAATGCCGACGAAGCTGTGTTTATCGAAGGTGCGGAAATCTACCCTGTAGACACTTTGCGCCAAGCGGTAGATTTTTTAACGGGTCAAACGGAAATGCCGCCGCTTGTTACCCGCAGTTGGCAAAACGACTTGGAATTTAACCACAGCGAAAACGATTTCAAATACATCAAAGGACAGTTTGCCGCAAAACGCGCAATGGAAATTGCCGTTGCCGGCGGACATAATATAATAATGATAGGGCCACCGGGCGCAGGCAAAACGATGATTGCTCGTGCGGTGCCGTCCATTATGCCCAATATGACTTTTGAAGAAGCTTTGGAAGTTGCAAAAATCCACTCGGTGTCCGGTCAGTTGGAAAACGGCTTTATTTACGAACGTCCTTTTAGAACCCCTCACCATTCGGCAACGATGGTTGCGCTTACCGGTGGCGGAAACAAAGCAAAACCGGGCGAAATTTCTTTGGCGCACAACGGCGTGTTGTTTTTGGACGAGCTTCCCGAGTACAATCGTCAAACGTTGGAAACGTTGCGCCAACCGTTGGAAGACGGTCAAATTACGGTAGCACGCAACGCTATAAGTATAACGTATCCAGCCAACTTTATGCTCATTGCCAGCATGAACCCTTGTCCCTGTGGAAACTACGGTAGTGCCACAGCCGAGTGCAAATGTTCCGCCGCTCAAATACACAAATATTTGTCTAAGCTTTCCGGTCCGTTGTTGGACAGAATAGATTTGCACGTGGAAGTGGACAACGTAACCTACGACCAACTGCAAGAAGACACCTTGGCAGAGTCCTCTGCGGAAATTCGCAAGCGTGTAAATCGTGCAAGAGAAATTCAACTTGCTCGTTTTAAGGCAAACGGCAGAACGTGCAACGCTCAAATGACCTCCGCAGATATCAAAAAATACTGCAAGTTGGATCGTCAAAGCGTACAGCTTGTGGAAGAATCCTTTACAAAACTTAACCTTTCCGCTCGTGCCTACAACCGTATTTTGAAGGTTGCGCGTACCATTGCCGATTTGGAAGGTTCACAAAACATCACCGTGCGCCATATTGCCGAATCTTTGCAATACCGCACGTTAGACAGAAAATATCGAGTATAAAACATGTATTCCATTCAAGAAAAATTTTGCATACTGCTCGGCGAAAGGTTGTTTTCAGCTAAGAAGTTCTATAATATACTTAACAGCGTTACGGATGCAACGGAATTTGTAAACAATTTTTGCACCGACAAGGCAGTTGCACAAATAGTAGGCAACGATTACGCCGATATCTGCGAAGATTGGCAAAATGGCAAAGCGGACAAGATAATTGCCGAAATGCAACGCAACAATGTTGTGGCAGTAACCTGTTTTTCCGACCATTTTCCCCAAAGCCTTACGTATATCGACGACAAACCTTATATACTCTTTTGCCAGGGCGACGTAGGTTTACTAAGTAGTGACGCAATTGCCGTTATCGGCACACGCAAAGCCAGTGTCTATGGACGTAAAATTGCCAAGGACTTTTCCACCGTCCTTGCGGAAGATTTTACGGTGATTAGCGGACTTGCCTACGGTATTGATAGTATCGCGCACGAATCTACCTTGGAAGTTGGCGGAAAAACCATTGCCGTGTTGGGTAGTGGTGTTTTGAATATCTACCCTGCAACCAACAAATCCCTCGCAGAAAAAATCGTAGCTAACGGTGGACTTATCGTAAGCGAATACGGTCTGCACGAAACTCCCGTTTCCTATCATTTTCCCCATCGCAACCGCATTGTGTCCGCGCTTAGCCGTGGATTGTTGGTTTGCCAAGCCCCGCTAAAAAGCGGAACAAACTCCACTGTGGAGCTTGCCTTGGAGCAGGGCAAAGACATTTTTGTTGTTCCCGGCGAAATCTACGATTCCGGTTTTGCAGGCAACAATAAACTTATCAAAAGCATGCAAGGCGCATGCGTAACCACGCCAAAGGACATTTTGGACTACTACAATATAGATTGTAACAACGTGGAAAAACAAAGTTATCAATTTACCATCGAAGAGCAAACCATCGTAAACGTTCTGGCGGAAAACGGTCAAATGACCTTCGATCAACTTTACGTTGCAACGCAAATTCCCCTTGCGGAGCTAAATTTTTTGTTGGCAAATTTGCAACTTAGGAGTATAATTGCAAAGTTACCCGGTAACGTTTACCGTATGTATGGAGATATTTAATGAAATTAGTTATTGTCGAATCACCTGCAAAAGCCAAAACAATTGGCAAATATTTGGGAAGTGACTATGTTGTTCAAGCTTCCCGCGGTCACATTTGGGATTTGCCCGTAAAGTCGATGGGTATCGACTTCAACAACAACTACGAACCGGAGTTGGAAGCACGCAAACCTGAACAAAAGGAAACCATCGAACGACTTAAAAAGGCGGTAAAACAAGCCGACCAAGTATATCTTGCAACCGACCCGGACCGCGAAGGAGAAGCAATTTCCTACCACCTTTTGTGTGCGTTAGGTCTCGATCCCAAACAAAAAAACCGCATAATGTTCAACGAAATTTCCAAAAAAGCGGTAAATGAAGCCATTCAACATCCCGACTATATCAACAAAGGTTTGGTGGATGCTCAACAAGCACGTCGTGTATTAGATAGACTTGTAGGTTATACCTTGTCGCCCGTGTTGTGCAAAAAAATTCGCAACAAACTTTCCGCAGGACGTGTTCAATCTGCTGCATTGCGCATCATTGTGGACCGCGAAAAGGAAATTATCAACTTCAAACCGGAAGAATATTGGAATGTTTCCGCCGTATTGCAAAAAGCTGGCGTCAAACCACAATTCAAGGCAAATCTTGCCGAATACAAAGGCAAAAAGTTCAAAGTTGCCAACAAAGAACAGTGCGATCAAGTTTTGGCGGTACTAAACACCCACGACTACGTTGTTTCCAACGTCAAAAAGAGCGTTGCAGTAAGCAAACCACAACCGCCTTTTACCACCAGCACCATGCAACAAGATGCAGTAAACAAGCTAAAGATGTCCAGCGACACCACGATGAAAGTGGCGCAACAACTGTACGAAGGAATCGACGTTGCAGGGGAACATCTGGCATTGGTAACGTATATTCGTACCGACTCCGTTCGTAT
>CAZDLE010000118.1:0-3538 GCA_964506035.1 uncultured Oscillospiraceae bacterium
CCAAAAACGTTGACATAGTTGCCTTTATATGGTATCATAATGTAGCACTTCTATAGGGGGTGTAATTTTTTGCGTGCAAAAATGCAAAAAAAACTCAGTTTGTAATTTGTAAACATATATTAGGAGAACACAATTATGGCAGCAAAGAAAGGTAATAGAGTAAAGGTTGTTCTTGCTTGCACCGAGTGCAAACAACGTAACTACGACACTTACAAAAACGGTAAAACCACTACCGAAAGACTTGAATTTAACAAGTACTGCAGATTCTGCAAAAAGCACACTACTCATAAAGAAGCAAAGTAAGGAGAACAACTATGGCATCACAACAAAGAACCAAAAGACCTAACCTTTTCCAAAGAATTGGTAGATTTTTTGCTAAAAGTTGGTCCGAACTCAAAAAGGTTACTTGGCCCACGTTCAAAAAGGTTGTTAGCAACACGCTTATCGTTTTGGCAGTGGTAGCGTTTTTCTCGCTTATTGTGTTTGGTTTCGATACAGGATTTATGTATCTTATAAAGTTACTAAGCAGCATTGGTGCATAAGTAGGGTAAACTATGAGTGAAGTTAGTAACGCAAAATGGTATATTTTGCACACCTATTCCGGCTACGAAAGTCTTGTAAAAAAATCCATCGAGCAAATGGTGGAAAACGGTAACTTGCAAGACGTGATTTTGGACATCAAAATCCCCACGGAAACTTTGATTGAAGACCGCAACGGCAAAAAGAAGGCTTACGAAGCCAAAGTTATGCCTTGCTACGTGTTTATCAAGTTGGTGTACTCATCTCAACTTTGGTTTATGCTTACCAACACACGTGGCGTAACGGGATTTGTTGGTCCTAACGGTAAAGCTTGGCCCTTGGAAGAGGAAGAAGTAAAACGTCTCCGTTTGGAAGAACGCGTTGTAAACTTTGATATGGTTGTTGGCGACAACGTAACGGTTGTTTCCGGTCCGTTCGAAGGTTTTGTTGGCGTTATCAAATCCATCGACGAATTGCACCAAAAGGCGCAAGTTGTGCTTAACATGTTCGGTCGCGAAACCGCAGTAGATATGGACTTTGTCCAAATTGAAAAAATCAACGCAACACCTGTAGCAGAGTAATCTGTTAGTGTTATAAATTCGCCTTATCGCACAGGCGTAAAACGGCGATATTATGGGAGAAAACAAAAATTAGTTTGTTTTCGCTTAACCACGAATAGGAGGAAATCACAATGGCAAAAAAGGTTACGGCAGTTGTAAAACTTCAACTTCCAGCCGGCAAAGCAACACCGGCACCCCCAGTAGGTTCTGCTCTCGGTCCTCACGGTATCAACATTCCTGCTTTTACCAAGGACTTTAACGCAAGAACACAAGATAAGGCTGGACTTATCATCCCCGTTATCGTAACGATCTATCAAGACCACAGTTTCACTTTCGTCTTGAAGACACCTCCCGCACCTGTTCTTATCAAAAAGGCATGCGGTATCGAAAGCGGTAGCGCAACACCCAACAAAACAAAAGTAGCAAAAATCACACACGCTCAAGTAGAAGAAATCGCAAAACTCAAGATGGTAGACCTAAACGCTGCATCTTTGGAAGCGGCTTGTTCCATGATTGCTGGCACTGCTCGTAGTATGGGCATTGTCGTAGAAGGTTAAGGAGGCGCAATATGAAAGGTAAAAAATATGTTGACGCTTTGAAAAAGTACGACAAAACAAAGCAATACGATATGGGCGAAGCTATCGAAAAGGCTATCGAAATGGCAACTGCAAAGTTCGACGAAACTTTGGAATTGCACGTTAAACTTGGTGTAGACACTCGTCACGCAGATCAACAAGTTCGTGGCGTTGTAGTTCTTCCCAACGGAACAGGTAAAACCGTTCGCGTTCTCGTTATCGCAAAGGGTGCCAAGGCTGACGAAGCTACGGCTGCCGGCGCAGATTTTGTAGGCGCAGAAGAATATATCGAAAAGATCACCAAAGAAAACTGGTTTGGTTTTGACGTTCTCATCACCACCCCCGATATGATGGGCTTGGTTGGTCGTATGGGTAAACTTTTGGGACCTAAGGGCTTGATGCCTAACCCCAAGAGCGGTACGGTCACTATGGACGTAGCAAAAGCTATTGCCGATATCAAAGCCGGTAAGGTTGAGTACCGTGTAGATAAACAATCCATCTGCCACGTTATTTTTGGTAAAGTTTCTTTCGGCAAGGACAAGCTTCTTGAAAACGTTACAACCATCATGGATGCGTTGATCAAGGCTAAACCTGCAAGCGCAAAGGGAACGTATCTCAAGTCCGTTGCTATCGCAACAACAATGGGCCCCGGCGTAAAAGTTGCTTACAAAGCATAACAAAACTGAATTACTAACCCACAACCGTCCCAAAGACAGCAAGTAACAGTAAATCTTGCCGAGGTACAAACAGGTTAACAAAGTCAAATCGACTCCTACCCTTGTACCTTTGCGGTGCAAGGGTTTTTAATTACCTAAGACTTGGCTCAAAAGCGTCAAAGTCTTACAAAATCTAAAAAGGAGGAAATATCAAAATGGACAACAAACTTAGCCCGGCTCAAGCTGCCAAAAGAGAGGTTGTTGAACAACTTAAAGAAAAAATCAAAAGTTGCCAATCTTTCGTAGTGCTTGACTACAAGGGACTTACAGTTGCCAAGGACACCGAATTCCGTAACGAACTTCGTAAAAACGGCGTGGAATACAAAGTTATCAAAAACACTTTGTTCCGCATTGCGTTGAACGAACTTGGATATACCGAGTTTGACGAAGCTTTGAACGGACCAAGCTCCTTCGCATTTGGCATCGAAGATGCCGTAGCTCCTGCAAAAGTTGCTGCCGAATCCATCAAAAAGCTCAACGCTATGAGCATCAAATGTGGTATGTTCGACGGTAAATTTGCCGACGCAGCTACCTGTAACGCAATGGCAAAAGTACCCAGCAAAGAAGTTCTTCTTGGAATGTTGGTTTCCGTACTTTCCGCTCCAATGCGTGGTCTTGCAGTTGCATTGAACGCAGTTGCAGAAAAACAAGGCGAGTAATCGCAATCAAAGTCGCATAAATGCGCAAAACGGCACGCGTACTGCCCAAAAACGTGCGCAAAAATCGGGCAAAGCCCACTCAAAATAAAAAATTATCATAGGAGAATAAAACAATGGATATCAAAAAGTTTATTGAGGACATCAAATCCCTTACAGTTTTGGAATTGAACGAACTCGTTCACGCAATCGAAGAAGAATTTGGCGTAAGTGCTGCTGCACCTATCGCTGTTGCTGGTGGCGCTGTTGCTGCTGAAGCTCCCGCTGCAGAAGAAAAGACAGAATTTGACGTAGTTTTGAAGGCTGCTGGCGCTAACAAAATTGCTGTTATCAAGGCTGTTCGTGAACTTACAGGTCTTGGCCTTGTAGAAGCTAAAAAGCTTGTTGAAAGCGCACCTGCTACCGTTAAGGAAGCTCAACCTAAGGATGTTGCAGAAGGTATCGTTAAAACTCTTACCGAAGCTGGCGCAGAAGCAGAACTCAAATAAGTTTAGTTTCAAAAACCTAACAAA
>CAZDLE010000119.1:0-3519 GCA_964506035.1 uncultured Oscillospiraceae bacterium
GTGATAACAAACGTGCCAAGGTCGCCTGTGTTTTCCGCATGAGGTCCACCGCAAATTTCTTTGCTGAAATCGCCCATGGTATAAACTTTTACCACTTCGCCGTATCTATCGCCAAACAAGCCGATTGCACCAGTTTTGCGTGCTTCTTCGATGGGAAGTTCCACGCAAGTGACGGGCATTTTTGCTTGGATTGCCTCGTTTACCAAACGTTCCGTTTCGGCAATTTCCTCCGGCGTCATTGGGCGAGAGAAACTAAAGTCAAAGCGCAAACGTTCGGGTGTGATGTTGCTACCCTTTTGTTTTACTTCGTCACCAAGAACACGGCGCAAGGCTGCTTGCAAAAGGTGTGTTGCAGTGTGAAGGTGGGTTGTTTCGATACCACCGCCTTCTGCCATGCCACCCTTGAAGCGTTGTTCCGAACCGGCGTGCGATTTTGCTTGGTGTTCGGCAAATTTCTTTTGGAAACCTTCCATATCTACCGTGTAGCCCTGTTCTTGAGCAAGTTCCACAGTCATTTCCACAGGGAAACCAAAGGTGTCGTACAGTTTGAAAGCCGTTCCGCCGGGCACAACGTTGCCTTGGATGTGAGAAATAACCTTAAAAAATTCCTTTTCGCCTGCAACAAGAGTTTTGGAGAATTTTTCTTCTTCCTTGTTGAGTTCGTCGATAATTTTGGATGCGTTTTCCGTCAACTCGGTGTATACGTCCTTGTAAACGTCGATATACACTTGTGCGATTTGTGCAATGCTACCCTTGGGCATTTCCAACGAGTTAGCCATGCGAACGGCACGACGAATCAAACGGCGCAAAACGTAGCCTTGGTCGACGTTGCTGGGTACTACTCCAACTGGGTCGCCCAAAAGGAAGGTTGCCGTACGAACGTGGTCTGCGACAATACGCATTGCTTTTTTGGTGGTTTCGTCGTAGGTTTTGCCGGAAAGCTCCTGAATTTTTGCAAGTGCACCTGCAAACAAGTCGATATCGTACACAGATTTTAGACCGTTCAACACGCAAACGGTACGTTCCAAGCCCATGCCTGTGTCGACGTTCTTTTGTACAAGGGGTAAATAGGTTCCGTCCGCTTGGCGGTTAAATTGCATAAATACGTTGTTCCAAATTTCCAAATACTTACCACAATCGCAACTGGGATCGCAGTTATCTCCACAAGCAGGCTTGCCTGTATCCCAAAAGATTTCCGTATCGGGACCGCACGGACCGGTTGTGCCGGCAATCCACCAGTTGTTCTTTTTGGGAAGGTAGAAAATGCGATCTTCTGGGATGCCACAACTCTTCCAAACGTTGGCGGAGTCCTCGTCACGTGGAGCGTCGTCGTCGCCTGCAAAAACAGTGACGGAAATGCGGTTAACGTCCAAACCAAGATACTCGGGGCTGGTCAAAAACTCGTAGCTCCACTTGATGGATTCGTGGTTGAAGTAGTCGCCAAGCGACCAGTTACCAAGCATTTCGAAAAAGGTCAAGTGGGAGTCGTCGCCAACTTCTTCGATATCGCCTGTGCGCACGCATTTTTGCACGTCGCAAAGACGAGTTCCCTTGGGGTGTTTTTGTCCAAGAAGGTAGGGAATTAGCGGATGCATACCTGCCGTTGTGAACAAAACGGAGGGGTCGTTTTCCGGAATGAGACTTGCCGATTGAATAACGGCGTGTCCGCGGTCTGCAAAAAATTTAAGAAATTTTTCTCTCAAAAAGTTAGATGTGATTTTCATAAGTCCTCTTTTGGGTCAACGTGATTGACAATGTATTTTGCAATGGACAAAAACCTTGCCCACTGCGTTTTTGGGATTTTGCAACGGACGAAAAACTGTCTATTGCACTATTTTTATAAAGCGGTGATCGAACACGCAAATTGTTGTTAGATTTACGCAGATACAATAAACCGTTTTTTAATTTAGATATTGAAACTGCGTATTTGTTGACTATTTGTATTTTGCAACGGACAAAAAACTTATCCGCTGCACTATCTAAATTTCTCAATAGTCAACAACGCCTATCCGCTGCGTTTTTGGGGGATTTTTAGTTGCAAAAGCTTTGTTAGAGGTGTTTTTCGCAACAAAAATAACAATCTTGTTGCGATAGCAAACACGCACCGGTTGCCTTTGCAAAGGTCCTATACGCCACAAAAGGGCGAACCTTGCCACCCTTTTGTTAGTTTATTTAGTTAAAACGTCGTTATGCAACTTCTTCTTTTAGTGGTCTGGATTTTGCAATTGCAGAATACAGGAAGAAGAACCAGTAGTATGCAGGGATTGCGCAAACAACCCAACCAAGTTTGAGACCGCTTTGCAAAGCGAAGATAGCCAAAATCTTTCCAACAAAACCTGTTGTAACAAAATTTGGAAGAACAATCAACGCTGTTGCGATGGTTGTTAGAATTGCAAGAATCAAATACAACTTGTTGGATTTTTTGGAGCGTTTGCTGCTGAATACTCTAATGATGCAAACAAGCAAGTGGATAACTGCGCACAAAGCAAACAACAAAGTCATTACTCTTACGATCTTTTCGGCAATGGATCCACCAAATGCAAGGATGATTGCATTAAGAACGTTGCCACCAGGGGTTGTTGCGGCGGAAACAATGCCTGCACCAAGAGCCATCAAAATGCTAAGTCCGTACGCTTTTGTGCTGGAACCAACGGTTGCGCCGTTGGTATATTCAATCAAACCACCGTCGAAGTTTAGGAAGGAAGGACGAATATCGCTTGGTGCTACAAAGAAATATGCAAATGCAAGCAAGAAGATAAGTGCAAAGATAGCAAATCCTCTGCCACCTTTTTTGGATGCAACGGGTTTGTTGCCCTTTGCCTTGGATTTTTTGGATTTTTTGCCGTCCGCACCATCACGAAGGGAAACTGCAGCGCCTGCGCTGGGTGCCACCGTCGAAATGGTAGCAAACATATATCCGCAAGAGCAAGCATTGTCGCCCACGGGAACTTCCTTACGGCATCTTGGGCAGATTTTTGTTTGTTCGCCCATCTTAAGTTGACTACCGCAGTTACGGCAGAAGTTTGCCATTGGAGAGTTGCGTGTGCCACAAGTACGACAAACGACTACTTCTTCGGGAACCTTTAGTTGAGTTCCGCAACGAGAGCAGAAGCGAGCGTTCAGCGTGTTGGAGTTGCCACAATGTGGGCAAAGATTGAAACTGTTAGAACTATGCATATATTACCTCCGTTACTTGCGTGGTTTACCGCAGTTACTACAATAAGTAGAGTCTTGATCGTTGTGCGCGTTACAATGGGGACAATCCCAAGCGGGTCCTTTTGGTGTAATACCTTCGAAAGACCAATTACACTTGATGCAGAACAACGCATCCCCTTGGTTTTCCGTACTGCAGTTGGGACAGTATTTCTTTTGCGGATCTACTTCCAACTTCAAACCGCAACTAACACAAAACGCTTCCGTTGCAGGGTTTAGCGCACCGCAGTTGGGGCAAACCTTCTTTTTGCCGGAGCCGTCGTCCAACATTGTTTCCTTTACGATAACGTCGCCAAGGTTTTTAAC
>CAZDLE010000120.1:0-3446 GCA_964506035.1 uncultured Oscillospiraceae bacterium
GCGCTTTCGCCTGAAATAATTCGTCAACAATCGTTGTCCCAACGTTTGCAATAGTTACAAAAATCAATATTTGTTATAGTTGTGGTTAAATAGGAAGATGTAGGTAGCAGGCAACAGTGCGATTGCTGATGGAATCAATATTTTGTTTACAATTTCCTTGTAGTTGGAAAGTTCGATATTGTTGAAAATACTGATAGCAATGCAAGTCAAAATAACAATTCCTGCCAAAGTTAACGCGCCCAAAAACATTACCTTGAAGTTGAAGGCTGGTTTTTCCGTGCGGATGGGGTTTGACCATGCGTAAAGCGATGCGCCAATGGGTAATAAAAGCAGTACTGCCAGTGTGATTAGTGGCGCAAGCCAGTTTCCGACGGAGATTGACGTTAAGCAAAGCAAACCAAACACAACAACTGCCACAAGGTAGGTCATCCAGAAGGAATTGCAAATAACTTGCGGTAGCGGAATTAGCGTTTTCGATTTGAAATTTGCCGTTGCGTGATTGTAGATTCTCAAACGGATACCTTCACGCGCAAATTTGTCGGCAACTTCTTCCAGCTCGGCAGTGGTATCGATAGACGGTGCTTGCGGTTGATTATTTGCAGCATCGGCACGAACTTCATCAAGTTGATCACCAAGGATGTTAAGCAAGGTGTGTTGATAGTTTTCCCCTTGCTTAGGTTGGCTTGTACCGGTGGCAAGTTTTTGTGACGATTCGTCAGCAAGACGGTCAAAGTCGGAAATGAAAGTATCAGCATCGTCTTGGTTGACGTCAAACAAAGCAATGTTATTTTGTTGTGGTTGTGGAGCAGGCACAGGTTGCTCAACCGCAGGAGCGGGCTCAACGACAGTTGCAACAACATCCGCTTGTGGTGGTGCAGGTTGCTCGTCTTCGGGCTCGTCCGTCAAGCCATCAAGCTCGCTCAAACGACGTGAAATCTCGTCTTGCTCGTCAAAGGAACTTGCTTGTTTGCGTTTACGCGGAGTTTTTCTGCCCAGCAATTTGGATGCGTCGCCAAGTGGTTCAACTTCGGCAGTGCCATCCACAAGGCTACCCATAACGTTGCGTTGATACTCCCACTCTGCCAAAAACTTTTCGCAGTCGGAACGTCCTTTTTCCGTCAATTTGTAGTATCTTCTGCGACCTCCGCTGGATTCTCCTCCCCAATAAGCGTAGACATAGCCATCCTGCTCGAGACGCTTAAGATAGGAGTAGAGCGTGGGTTGTTTGATTTCATATTTATTTTGCGAACGCTCCTTGATACTTTTAGCCAGTTCGTAGCCGTACATATCTTTATTGTAAAGCGCGCACAAGATTATTGTTTCGATATTACCTTTCAAAAACGTAAAATCAGCACTCATAACGAATTGCCTCCTTTCTACGCTAATTATATCGCAAGTAGTCTAATATTGTCAATAGTTTAGAATACTATGCGTAACATAATAGTCTAAAATTTGTTCTTTTTGAAAGTTTTTGGAGAATTTTGGTAAAAAAAGTTGTATTTTTATTATTTTTTTTGCGAAAATTGCTCTCGATATTTACATGGAATTCGTGGTTGATTTGACAGTATCTTCCCATTCTGTTGATTGAATATGTTTGATTCGTCAAACTGTATCAAAAGTAGTCAAAGGTTGCAGTTATGTTTGCCGACATGGTGGTATCATTTTAGCATGAAAATTGTTGTAAACCGCACAAACAAAAGGGTTGTAAAAATATGTCCGCAAAGTGACGGTAGCGTGACGGTTGTTGCCTATCGTTTCTTGTCGCAAAAGCGCATTGCCGACTACGTTGCTGACAACATTCAGTGGATCAATTCTTGCATGGAGAAACTGTCGTCTACTACGTCTATGACAACTACACCTGCCAAAAACAAAACAAAGACAGCCGTTGTTTGCGCCAAAACGGACAAGCTAAACAGCCAGCTTGTAAAAGATATTTTTGCCGGCAAAAGTTTTTTGTTATGCGGACAAGTGTACAAATGCGTAGCAACGTCGCAATCACAAACACATCTAAAGGAAGATTGTTTGTTTATCTGTGAAAAGCAATTTGCCACTCGCGAGCTGCGGCTAAAGGCGATATGTAGTTTTCTAAAGCGAATGTCAAACATTGTTTTATCGCAGCAGGTGTCAAAGTTGGGTAGCGAAATGGCACTTTGTCCAACAAAAATACAATTTAGAGATTTGCATGGTAGATGGTGCAGTTGTGCCGATGCCGAATCGCGCGCAATAGTGCTGGATTACCGACTAATTCAGCTACCACAACAGTTGCAAAACTACGTGATAACGCACGCTTTCGTGCATTTTCGCAAACAGTCCCACACTGCCGAGTTTTTCGACTACCTATCTAACTTTTTCCCTAACTATAATGAGTTGCAAAACCTCATAGCCGACTACAATTTTTTGCTGGACGTATGAGCTTTTTTGGCTTGTATTCCGTAAGTCTTGCGGAAGAAGAGCTGTCCAACTACGAAGATATCTGCCAAACAGCCGTTGGCATTGTGTCATCCTTTGGAACATTCAAAGTCAACACAAATCGTGCTGACTAACGGATTGTATATTGAAAAATCCTTCTATGGTCAATTCGCAGTAGTCGAACAAAACCATAGAAGGATTCGTTGATAAATAATACGGATAGTTTAGCATGCCCAGTGTTAACAATTATATTTGCATCGAAGTTATGGCAGTCGTGCCGTTGTAATGCAAAAAGTAGTGCGATGTTTGGCTATGGTCATCATTTTGCACTGTCTAACTAATCCGAAAAACTTAGCGTGGTTGCAAGGTTGAACGTACTTAAGCACGTTCCGTTTGCGTCAAATTTCAAAGGCTTGTGCGCTGGTGTGGGAAAATAAACTCAAAATATCAACCTGCGACTCCGCCCGTAGTGTGCGTGATTGCAACGAAGTGATGTCAAATATCAATGCAATTATGCATTTGCTTTATATTAGCTTTAACAGTTCGCATGCGTCACGTCAATCTTAGTAATTCAAAATAGAGTAAACTGCTAAATCGCAAATGGCGTTAGTGTTATTTCTTCCGGATTTTCGCAGTATTCCTTCTTTTTCAAGTCCGCATTTCAACATCACACGCCCCGAATTGGGGTTATCGATATCGTGCAAAGCACAAATACGTTTAGCGCCAACCTCATCAAACAAAAAATCTATAACACGCTTAAGCGCTTCCGAAGTATAGCCTTGGTGTCACCATTTTTCGCCGATACAATAACCTATTTCAACTTCGTTAATGCTATCGTGTATGTGCACAATTGAAATCGAACCGATGGGCTCGCCAATTTCTTTTAGTTCGATTGCCCATTGGTAGTAGTTGTCTTTTTCGTATCCTTTAATCCAGTTGTTGATTATTGTTTTTGTTTCCTCGGTGTTTTTGTGTGGTTTCCACGTTAAAAATTTGGTAACGTTTGCGCTTGATGCCCAGTTGTCAAACATCTTTTG
>CAZDLE010000121.1:0-3356 GCA_964506035.1 uncultured Oscillospiraceae bacterium
ATTTACATCGTCTAATTTTAGTGATATAATGTAAATGTCAAAGTTTGTTCATAAAAGCTTCTGTGCCACGTCTCAACAAAGGTGCGTTAAAAACGAATCAAAATTTATTATTGACCTGTTTTTTTGACTGACAAAGTTATAACGTGGGACGTGCAACTGCATATTTTTAAGGGGAAGTATGGCTAACAAAAATTCCGACATCTTAAAATTTAGTACTCCTGCCGGTTGGTGGGGCGAAAAATGGCGCGAAGGTTTGTATCTTGGCAACGGAAAAATCGGTGCTAACGTTTTTGGCGGTGCATCGGAAGAAAAGATACTCATCAACGACGCGCAACTTGATTGGATGGGGCGTACAACCGTCGTTCCGGATATTTCTCAAGGCTTGCAAACGGTTCGTCAACTTATCGAAGATGGGCAGTTTATGAGCGCACAACAGGTCGTCCCTACAATGCTTACCGAACGCGACTTTCGTCCACAGGCGGAGTATCCCCTTCCCCTTTGCGAAATGTCGGTGCAGTTTTTTCAAAACGAAATCACCAGCAACTATCACCGTATTTTGGATATGGCACATGGCGAAACCATTGTAAAGTACAATGTTGGCGAAACAACCTACACGCGCCAAACCTTTGTTTCTCGCGCAGATGATGTTGTAGTTATGCGATTCACCAAAAAAGGTGATGGTGCAATCAATGCAAAAATAACGATAGACCTTCCGCATAGAGTTAACGCACGCACCTACGAAGGCGTTTGTCCCATGCCTACGGAAAGTCAATTCACATGCGAAAAACCCTTTATGTACTTTGCCGTTCATCACGACGAAAAGGCAACCGACTATGGAGTGGTGGCAAAAGTGTCAAATTTGGGCGGAAGTTTGCGCGTAGAAGAAAACAAATTGATTGTTTCCAATGCTCAATCCGTCACAATTTTGCTAAAAACCTTTGTTAACGTCAAGTGTGAACGTGCTTTTGCCGACCTAAAATTGCTGTTAAGCGGTATTCGCGATGGCTACGATAAACTGTTCAAGTCGCACGCAACGTTGCACAACAAATTGTACGCTACGGCAGATTTATGCTTGAGTGCCGACGATAATTATGTGGAAGATCTTCTAACCTTCGACGGTAACAATATTCCGCCTTTGCTTGCGGAAAAGATATACAAATTTTCGCGGTATCTGCTTGTTGCCGGCACAACGGACGATGGAGTTTCTCTTTCCCCTACCGGACTTTGGAACGGCTGTTACAAAGCATATCGAGCGTTCCGCTATAACGACGGTATTTTGCAAATGACTTACCTGCACGCATTGCAGGGAAACATGTTTGCCAATATCGAAAAGACCTTCGATTTCTACGAGCAAAATATGGACGACTTTAGAAACAACGCTCAACGTTTGTTTAACTGTCGTGGAATTTTCGTACCAACGGTTTGCGCGCCAAACACTGGCAGACTTGGCACAAAGGACTTGTTTGCACTAAACTTTACCGGTTGTGGTGCATGGTTGTCCAACTTTTACTATAAATACGCAAAGACAAGCCAAAATGCCAAGTTCGAAAAACGCATCTTGCCATTTATGAAGGAAGTTGCCAAGTTCTACTGCGATTTTATACAAACGGAAAGTGGCAAAGCGGTATTTAGTCCTTCCGCCATGCCTATGCGCATTGCCGATGGCTACAAGATTACCGATCGTCCGGTGGTATCAAAAACAAGCGCACTCGATTGCGCATTAGCTCGCGAGTTTTTCCAAAATCTAATCAAAACCTGCCGTAACCAAGGCGTTAAAGGCGATTTTGCCCGTTGGAATAAAATTTTAGATAGCATTCCGCAACCGCAAATTTCCGGTGATGGTACATTGCGTGAATTTGTTGATAGTCTTGTTTCTGTCGACTATACCGGTATTTCCGTAGGCACGTTGTACCCCGCCTACTTTGGCGATCAAGTAAATTTTCGCAGTGACGACGAAGTTATCGAAAAATATTTGGCAACTGCCGATAAAAAACGTAGTTTGCCCGCATCACAAAACAGCTACTATATGGCAATTTTGGGTGCCGTATACGCACGTCTTGGTCAAAGCGAAAGGGCAAAAACTTGCCTTGCAAATATCGTGCGCGGTTGCGCAATGAACAATCTTGTGTTTGTAGACAAGGATTGGCGCGGTATGGGTATTTGTGGTAGTGGCGTTTGGACGCCCGTTCAACTGCATGCCAACATGGTGTTTGCAAATGATTTGCAACAAATGTTGATGTATTCTTGCGACGACGTTGTAAAGATCTTCCCAGCCCTGCCCAAAGAGTGGAAAACGGTGCGTTTTAGCAATTTCGTCACACAAAACGGTGTTTTGGTATCTTGTGACTACAATCAAACCAAAGGGTTTTTGAAAATTTCTTTGGAAACCAAACGCGAACGTCCTTTGATACTACATCTGCCGGAACACACAAAACGTCTTGTAAGTTGCAACGTCCAGCCTGTCCCAAGTGGCAAAGTTGTGGAAATTCAACTGCAAGCAAACAAAAAAATCGAATTAGTTTACAAGTGCTAACGAGGTGACTTATGGCATATCAAAAACAACAACTTATTTCCGAAGGTAAAACCAAACGTATTTGGGCTACCACAAGCGACCGTCACGTTATTGCAGAGTTTTACGACGATCCAACAATGTACCATGCAAAGAAAAAGCAATATTTTGACGGTAAAGGTATTTTGTGCAACAAAATCAACGCATTGTTTATGAATTTGTTGGAGCAAAACGGCGTCAACACTCACTTTGTGGAGCTTTATTCGGACAACTCCACCGTTATTCGCAAAGCAAATATGATTCCCGTCGAAGTTGTAGTACGCAACTATTCCGCTGGTAGTATGTCTCGCCGTTTGGGTATTCCCGAAAGAACCAAGTTAAAAAGCCCCGTTTTGGAATTTTGCTACAAAAACGACCAACTTGACGATCCAGTTATCAACGAATATCATGCCTATGCAATGCAACTTTGCACGCAGGAAGAAATGAACGTTATGTGCTATCAAGCAACACGTATCAACAAGCTGCTTTGTGATGTTATGGATCAAATCGGTTTTGTGGTTGCCGATTTCAAACTGGAGTTTGGTCGCATTCGCAACTGGGTGGTAGTCGCTGACGAAATCACCCCAAACGTTGCTCGTTTTTGGGATAAAAACTCCCTAAAACGTTTAGACAACGACGGACAAAGCCCCGAGTTGGAGTATCAAATTATACTGGAAAAGTTGGAAAAACTACTCAACCAACCAGGATTTTCGTCTAAAAACAAGTAACGCAAAATTGTCTTACGGCGTATGCCGTTAGATAGGAGTTTATATGAAATGTATGTATTGTGGCTGTGAAGACAGCAAAG
>CAZDLE010000122.1:0-3320 GCA_964506035.1 uncultured Oscillospiraceae bacterium
TTAAAATCCCTCGGTAGAAATATCGTATCGGTTCGACCCCGATTACCAGCACCAAAGACTTTGCACTATTGCAAAGTCTTTTTTGTTCAAAAAAAACCGACACAACGACTGTGACCACAATACAGCAAATAACCAAAAGCAAAAAAGCTGGTGACATACAACTATGTGATAAGCCTAGGCAGGTATTTTGAAATAAATTTAGATACGCAACAGAAAATACTTTTAGAGCAACCATTTTGCAGGCAAATCGAACAAACAAGTAAATGCGGACAAACTAAGAAACTGGAGCGGCCTAATAAAAAAAGTTTTACAACAATCACACACGGTTTATGCAAGCGACAATGCAATAGACTGTAACGAATAATAAGATAGAAAAAGTAACTAAAAAACTCAAAATTAGTTTGGACAACATTACAACATCGCACATTTCGAAAGGCGGAATTTCATTTAACTGCAATTTATAACTTACGAATCAGCATTTCTGTCATTTTAATAAGATATTGAACTCATTTAATGCAAAAAGCGAACGATTTACCATTTTATCGCTCGCTTTTTATAGTTCTACTAAAATTTTATAATTTTGATTTTATGACTTTTATATACTATGTATACTACAAAAGGCTATCACAACAAGTCTGCAAAATTGTACACAAAAGCAAGCATTGCAATTGGCAATGCGTACAAAAGTTATGCAAAACCGCTTCAAAATACTACTCTACGCTCAAAACGTAGTAGTACAAAGGTTGTCCGCCGTAGTGAAGAATAACTTCGGCATCGGGATGGCTTTCTTGCAATTTTTCAGCAAAGGTCTCAGCTTCTTCCGCAGTAACGTCCGCACCGTAGTATAAGGTGATAACTTCCTTATCTTCGGTGAGCATACTGTCGATAAGTTCCGTCGTAACGGCTTCGATATCCTTGCCCGTTCTAACAATTTGCCCTTTATCCAAAGCAATAACGTCGCCTTTTTTGATGGAAAGATTACCAACAATGGTGTCACGAACGGCATAGGTAACTTGACCAGCGTCCAAATCAGTAAAGGCATCCGTCATGTTTTGAAGGTTTTCGTTTAAAGGTGCTTCGGCATTATAAGCAATAACTGCTGCAAGACCTTGTGGAATATCCTTTGTTTGAAGGACGAAAATGTTGCGATTTTTGATCAAAGTACGCGATTGTTCTGCTGACAAAATGATATTTTTGTTGTTTGGTAAGATAATAACATTTTCCGCATTGATTTTGCGCACTGCTGCAGCAATATCTTCGGCAGATGGGTTCATCGTTTGACCACCTTCGACAACTTGATCTACAAGCAAATCCTTGAAGATTGCCGAGAAACCGTCACCGGCACAAACTGCAAGCAAACCAACCTTTTTGCGTTCTGCTTCGTACTTAGCACGCAGTTGCCTGTTTTGCTCCATCATGTTTTCAATCTTTACCTTGTCCAATTCGCCAAGAGACAACGCCTTTGTCAACGCTTTGCCGGGTGTGTTGGTGTGAACGTGCACTTTGATAAGACTAAGGTCGCCAATGCAGATAACGGAGTTGCCGATTTCGTTAAGATAATCACGCAATTTGTCGATATCGGTAACGGTTGTGCGCTTTTTGAGGTTTGTTACGAAAAACTCGGTGCAGTAGCCAAAGTCCAAATCGTCCAAAGAGTCGTAATCAACGACCAATTCGTCATCGGGAAATTCCGAGCTGTTTTGATCACCCTTGCTTTGAAGTTCGTATTCTTCGCCACCGGAAATTTCTTGATCGAGATAGCCCATTATCAAGCCCTTAAACAAGGTGATAAGTCCATATCCACCACTATCTACAACGCCTGCGCGCTTGAGCGGTTCCAACATATCGGGGGTTTTTTCCAGCACTTCTTCGCCCTTTTTGAGGGTGTATTGCATAAGTTGTTCGATGCTAGTTGTGCGTTTTGCTTCGTCGATGGCAGCTTCCGCCATACCACGAATAACCGTCAAAATTGTACCTTCTTTGGGTTTGCTTACGGCACGATAAGCAAGCTCGGCGCCTTCCTTTAGACCTGCAGCAAACTGACGTGCATTACACTCGTCGTCCTTGGCAATCACGTTGGAAAAGCCCTTCAAAATTTGTGACAAAATAACGCCAGAGTTACCGCGTGCGCCACGCAAAGCACCCTTGGAAAGTTTGTCGGCAAAAGCGGACATAGATGTGTCCGTCAAAGTGGAAATTTCCTTTACGGCAGACATCATTGTTAGTGACATGTTTGTTCCTGTGTCTCCATCAGGTACGGGAAATACGTTCAAAGCATCTACTTTAGCTTTATTTATCTCTAAAAGTTTACCGCCGGCGATGAACATGCGTTTCATCACTGACGCTGTTACGTGTGTTTTTACTGTATGTGCAGAAGCCATTTTATGTTCCTCTCAAATTTTCGTATAGTAATTAAAAAGTTGGCGATGCCACAAAATGGTTGATTTGTAAATGGAACCTTTTGACGCGCAAAACGCAAAACTCAACAGACGCGTTGCCGTCAAAATCAACCAGAAATTGAAAGCAAATCGCCTTAGAGTTTGACGCCAACCACGTGTACGTCGATAGAATCGACAATCATACCGGTAAAGCGTTCCAAACCATATTTTACCGAGTTTTTCAAACTGGAGGATACTGCAGAAATAGGTAGACCATACTTGAACTTTACAAACAAATCCACGTAGATACGGTCACCCTTGGTTGCGATGCGAACCCCTCTGCCTTTGCCGTTGCGTTTGAACAAATCAGTAAACGAATCGGAAAAACTAAATGGAACCATTTCTACCACACCGTAGCATTCCGTAGCGAAATAACTTGCCAAGTTGGCGATAGCATCGTCGGATACGGTGATAGTACCATAGGCGTTTCGTGTTCTTAATGCCATTTAATTTTACCTCCTAAATAAATATCTAATATATTTTACATTAAAACCGAATAATTAACAAGTCTTTTTTGGGCATAAAGCGAAAAAATTTTAGTCAAATTTAATTTTTTTGCAACATTTTGATTTTTTTATAACTTTTTGCTTGCCAAAAATGCGAAACAATGGTATTATATTCAAGCATTAAAAAGCAATCAGCTAATTTTTCCTATGCGGAGGTGTTAATATGTCCAAAGTATGCGCTATTTGTGGTAAAGGCAAAATGTCCGGTAACAAGGTAAGTCACTCCAACAGAAAGACTCCCAAAACCTACAATGCCAATTTGCAAAAGGTAAAAGTGGAAATCAACGGTAAAGAGTCCACCGAATACGTTTGCACACGTTGCATCAGAACAGCTAACAAAGCTGACTAATTCATTGCAATTGCTACGCCTCAAGTT
>CAZDLE010000123.1:0-3305 GCA_964506035.1 uncultured Oscillospiraceae bacterium
AGTTAAAATCAGGTTGCAATTTAGCAAACGTGCCCGTATATGCGCATGCTGACGAATTTCCCCTTTGTAATGATGCACAGCACAACTGGTTTCGCATTACTTGCCAAAATTGCTATCCAACCAACTTTGCCGCTGAAGGTAATTTGCAAATCGACAATTTCAATTTTCAAGTTTTGCACACTCCGGGGCATACCTATGGTTCAGTGGTGTATCTACTGGATGACGTTATGTTTTCCGGTGACACGTTGTTTTATCAATCGATAGGACGTACCGATTTTCCCGGTGGTAATGCAGAACTACTGCAAAACTCACTTCGCAAACTATCAAAACTACAAACAAACTACAAAATTTACCCAGGACACGGACAATGCACGACACTTCAAGCGGAATTGCAACACAACCCATATCTAAATTGACGCTTTACACCAACTTTTGCCATCCAACGGAAATCCACGACGTTGCAAAATTGTATTTTGCCGACGTTGTTTTGTGCGACGACAAACAGCAAGGACAAATTGTTGTGCAGGAAGGTTGTCACAACAACGTTTACACAACCATAGCAACTTTTTTTGCCAAGGTGGAAGTGCAACAAGTGGACATTAGCGGTTTGGACGATTTGCAATCAATGCGACTTCGCAAGCGTTACGCAAAACTTGCATTGTACAATTTATTGCAAAAGGTAACGCACAAATTTATTCCTTGGGGCAGTCTTACCGGAATTCGCCCCACAAAACTTGCCGTTCAACTGCAAAATGAAGGTCTTGATTGGCGCGATACCTTTGTAAATCTTCTTGGCGTATCTCAACAAAAAACACAACTTGTTGCCGACATTCTTGCAACACAGGGAAACTTGCGCGACATCAAGCCAAATTGTGCCGATTTGTACGTAGGCATTCCGTTTTGTGTATCACGTTGCAGTTATTGTTCATTCACAAGTGGCGAAATTGCAAAACTGCAAAAGTACGTAGAGCCGTATGTTGATACTCTTTGTGACGAAATCACACAAACAATCAACTTTGCAAAACAGCAAAACATCACGATAAACAACGTTTATTTTGGCGGTGGAACACCAACCAGCCTAACTGCCGAACAGCTGGATAGGGTGCTTTCCTGCGTGACGATAAAGCCAATTGAGTTTACCGTTGAAGCAGGTCGCCCCGACACGATAGATGAACAAAAACTGCAAGTCTTTGCAAAGCATGGTGTGCATCGCGTGTCTATCAATCCGCAAACCTTCAACCAAAGCGTTTTGGACGAAATTGGTCGTAAGCACACCGTCCAAGATATCTACGACAAATTTGCCTTGGCAAAGAGTTTCGGTTTTGATATCAACATGGATTTGATTGCAGGCTTACCTACGGAAACGTACGATATGTTTTGCCATTCGGTGGATTGCGCGATATCGTTGGGTGCAGATAACGTCACAGTGCACACACTTGCGCTAAAACACGGCAGTATTTTGAAGGAAAAGAACTACACCGATAGCGAACAAAACGTTGCAAAAATGGTAGAGTATGCCCACAAGGCGCTATATCAAGCGGATTACATGCCGTACTATATGTATCGTCAAAAGTACGTTATGGAAAATTTGGAAAACGTAGGTTTTTGCAAAAAGGGTAAACCCTGTTTGTACAACGTTGGTATCATGGAAGAAGTCACTGATATTTTGGCATGTGGTTGTGGTGCTATTTCCAAAAAAATCACACTTTCACAAAATAGAATCGAACGTTCTGCCAATGCAAAAGACGTGCTAACGTATATAACACGTCCACAAGATTATATCGACAAAAAATTCGCTCTTTTCCAAGATAAACAGTAAACTATAGCGGTTTTTTACGGTTTATAGAATACTATGTCTATCATAGATATAAAAATGAAGCGAGAAATTAGTAAATATTGCAAAATTAAATGCGACAAACGAATATTTCGTACGTCGCATTTGTTAAAAGGTTAAAATGAAAAACAAAAATTCGATTGTTACAAAATTGATAGTTATCGGTGCATTAGGCGTGTTGTTGGCGGTGCTGTTGTTGCTAAAAACGAACGTCGCCATTTGTGAGTTTTTTGCAACCACCATAGCGCGCTGTTGGATTTGGCTAACCGGTCATCTTTTGGGATGGATTCCTATTAGTTTTTACGAATTATTTTTGATAGTGGCAATATCGGGTCTTATAGTCTGTATTGTGATTATCATTAGATATTTTTGTAAACGCAAGCCTAAGCAAGCGGTATCGTTGTTGCTCTCCATTGTGATTGTTGCCCTTTGTGGTGTCAATTTGTACACCTCAACGGCATCTTTCAGTTACGATCGCCAGCCTTTGCCAAAGGAAATTTTAACAGACTTTTCCGGCAACGACCTGCCTTATGAGGAAGCATTGGCTATTGCAAACTACGTCGTTGACCAAGTCAACGAGTTGTACGAAAGCACTCCGCACGACAAAGACGGTAACGTTATTATGCCGTCGCTTGCCGAGTTAAACGACCTTTTGCAAGAGGAGTACAAACGTCTAAACGACGTGGGAAACGGTTATCTTTCTGCATTTACACCCAACGCAAAGGGCATTTTGAACAAGCGTATCATGAGCGAAATGCACGTCGCTGGCGTTTTCTTTGCTCCTTTTGGCGAATCCAACATCAACGTAACACGTATGGACGTGTATACTCCCAGCACAATGGCGCACGAACTTGCTCACGCTAAAGGTGTTATGCGCGAAAGCGATGCTAACACCATTTCGGCATATTTGCTTTTAACAAGTCAAAATCAGTATCTAAGATACAGCGGATATGTGTACGTGATGCAAAGTGCATTGAGTATGGTTAGTGCCTACCGTGACAGCGACGCCGACTACTTTGCATTGCGCAATCGTATCAACCGTGGTGTATTTGCGGAGCTTTCCAACTACTCAAAACATTGGGGACAGTACACCTTGTTGGACGACATCGGCGAGTTTTTCAACAATATCTATCTAAAATTGCAAGGTCAAACGGACGGTACAGGTAGTTACCAAAAACCGCCGGTTATCGAGGGGACTGGCGAAAAGGACGAGGATGGTAACGAAATTATCGTCGTTATCAATTTTTCCAACATACAAAATGTGCTTATCAATTTGTACAAACAAGGTCAAATCGCCAACTAATTGCAACTTGCAAATAGTGCATTTTGTGTTTGATGGGCAATTTTCCACCTGATTGTTAAAGTCTGACAAAACATAATCCATCAAAAAACGATTTATTTTGATATTCCTTTATGCGAACAAGTGCTTTTGCAGTCGTTAAATATGCTTTCATAAACTTGTTTAGTCATG
>CAZDLE010000124.1:0-3286 GCA_964506035.1 uncultured Oscillospiraceae bacterium
AAACACTGCAATGCGCATACCACACCATTATATTAAATAATATTATATCATAAAATATACAACATATTCAAGCGTTTGAAAAAGAAAAGCAGTTTTGATTGTTGAGATATGGAAAATACATTGCACTGCACGCACAAAACGTGGATTATCCGCCATATCTATTGCAACCAACCATACAAAAGCAATGCAAGTATTTTTCCAGAAAAAACACGAATAGTATCACATGCAAATCTGTGGATTATGCCAAACCTAATTGCAACCAGACACCCAAAAACAGCGTCGATACCGCCGTATTTACCAGCACGAATAGTATCTTATGCAAATCTGTGGATTATCTGCCATATCTAATTGAGTTTTAGCAACAATATCAACACTAATTTGCTTTTAGTCGTCCGCAAAAATGCAACAAAAAAGTGCCACCAGTTGTGACACTTTTTTGCATTTGTACATTAGATATATTTCTTTAGGTCGTCCACTTTGTCCAGCTTTTCCCAAGGGAATTCGTCACGACCAAAATGTCCGTAGCTTGCAGTTGCAAGGAAAATAGGCTTTGTTAGACCAAATTGGTTAATAATTGCCTTTGGACGAAGATCGAACTCTTCCGTGATGATTTGAGAAATTGCCGAGTCGCTAATTTTGCCAGTGCCAAAGGTGTTGACGTCGATACTAACGGGCTTTGCACGACCGATTGCGTAGGAAACTTGCAGTTGAACTTTGTCACAAATACCGCTTGCAACAAGGTTTTTGCAGATGTAACGTGCCATATACGTTGCCGAACGGTCCACTTTGGTGGAATCCTTTCCGGAGAAGGCACCGCCACCGTGAGCGCAATATCCCCCGTAGGTATCTACAATAATCTTTCTGCCGGTAAGTCCGCTATCTGCTGCAGGTCCGCCAATTTCAAAACGTCCCGTGGGGTTGATGTAGTATTTTGTTTCTTCGTCGAGAAGGTTAAGGGGTACAACGGGACGAATAACGTATTCGATCATATCGGCAGCGATTTGGTCGGAAGATACGTCCGAACCGTGTTGAGTGGAAAGCACGATTGTGTCGATACGGCAAGGTTTGTCGTTTTCGTCGTATTCCACCGTTACTTGGCTTTTTCCGTCGGGACGAAGATAGGTCAAAAGTCCTTCCTTGCGCACCAAAGCAAGTTGTTGACAGATGCGTTGAGCAAGCATAATTGCCATGGGCATATATTCGGGGGTTTCGTTGCACGCGTAGCCGAACATCATACCTTGGTCGCCTGCGCCGTACATATCCAAAGTTTCGCCACGATCGCGATATTCGCCCGATTTATCTACACCAAGGGCAATATCGGGGGATTGTTTGTCGAGGCTGATAATAACGCCACAACTATCGGCATCAAAACCGTACTTTGCGCGGGTGTAGCCAATGTTGCGAACTGTGTTGCGAACAACCGTTGCGTAGTCCACAATGGCGGTTGTGGTGATTTGTCCCATAACAAACACTGTGCCTGTGCAAACTACCGTTTCGCAAGCAACACGTGCATCGGGGTCTTGAGCGAGAATTGCATCCAAAATAGCGTCACTAATTTGATCGCACATTTTGTCGGGATGTCCTTCGGTAACACTTTCCGAAGTGAAAAATCTGTGTTTATTGTTCATAACGTCTCCTTTTGCGCTACTGCGCAATGCTTTTGTACTAAATTGCAAAGAGTATCGAAAACAAACGGTTTGTTGGCAAAAATTGCAAAAAAAAATTGCCTCGTCGCAAGACAAGACAGCATACCATTTTGCAATATAGCCATCCCATCTTTCAGCCACCGCTGCGGAATTTAGCACCTTAACAAATCAGGTTGCTGTAACTTCAACGAGTCCGTCTCTCCGTTACTCTTGATAGGTTTTATGGTTGTATTATACTACGTTTGCACTACGTTGTCAACAAATATATGCACACAAAATCGCATTGTTTTGACGACACCCCAAAAGAAGGCAAATTGATTTGCTAACTATTTTGAGACTTTGTGGAAAGTTGGAGAACAAAACAAAATGCAATTATTTATGGAAGAACGTCCACGAAGAAAAAATATATTTGCAGACAAAATATCAATCAAAAGAGGATTAAACCAAAATTGATTGTTTGTTAAAACACAACAAAATGCAAATCGTCAACCGCAAAAATGTTGTAAACGTCCGCAATAATCTTTACAAAAAAAAATCACTAATTGTCACAAAAAAGCGACTACGTATTGCAAAATTTGTGTCCATGTGCACATTTTTGCATATAAAAAGCATCATCCCACGACTGCAAAATCAATAATCACAAATGCAAGGGTAATCACGTGTACAAACGTTCACTTGTACAAATGACGGTATCATCCTTGACGGCACAAGCAATAAATGGTACAATAGTTGCATCGAGGTGAACCACTATGTTCAAACAAATGTCTATCGAAACTTACAACGAAATTTTGGCAAGCAAAAGTCCTACTCCCGGTGGCGGAAGTGCGCTTGCAATGGTGGGCGCAATGGCTTGTTCGCTGTGTCAAATGGCGGTGGAAGTAACCCTTACCAAGGGAGAAAACGAATATCTTTTAAACTGCCTGCCCACACTAAAACGTTGCATTGCAAAGTTGCAAGATTTGGCGCAGGAAGATTCCGACGCTTTTAAGCAGATAATTGCCGTATCGCACAAAGTAAAAGCAGGCGAAGTGGAAAAATCTGCACTGCAAAAGGAATATCACAAATCGGCACTTGTTCCCATACAAGTTATGCAGGTGTGCAAACGCGCTTTGGACGTTGCGGAAAACACCAAGCCATACCTTTACAAATACGTTGCTACCGATTGTTACATAGGCATTGATTTGCTAAAAGTAGCCATCAAAGACAGCGTGCACAACGTGTATGCCAACACCTGTTTGATTACCGACGAACAACTAAAACGCAGTTTAGAAAAACAAGCGGACGACGTTGCAAACAGTTTGTAAAAGCGATTTGATACACAATACAACCGCAAATGTTTTGAAAGTTTTGTATCACATCCGTATTAGAAACCTACTAACCATACTACTGCCGTTACAAACAAACTACTATATAGCTAATTTTACTACAAAAAGGGACGCGATTTAACTCTCGTCCCCTTATTTTTTGTATTTCTACTTTCACAAACACAAAGGACGAAAATATCGTCCTTTATGCTGTAAATACTAATTATTTGCGTAGTTCTGCTTTGATACGACGTACACCACTACTGCTGGATTGTTCCTTTGTGATAACAAACGTGCCAAGGTCGCCTGTGTTTTCCGCATGAGGTCCACCGCAAA
>CAZDLE010000125.1:0-3276 GCA_964506035.1 uncultured Oscillospiraceae bacterium
GCGGAAAAACCGGCTACGGCGCCGTCGCCAACGGCTGTTGCGCATTGACGGATTGCCTTTGTTCGGCAGTCGCCTGCAACAAAAACACCTTGACAACTGGTTTTGCAATCTTCGCCGGCAACAATGTAGCCACGGTCATCCAGCGTTACGAGATTTGCAAAGTTTTCGTTGTGGGGAAGTTGACCTATCGCAACAAACACAGCATCACAATCTTGGTAGGTGATTGCGCCGACGTCGTCCACGTAGGCAACACCCGTAACTTTTTGGTCGCCGACAATTTGGTTGACTGTTGCATTGGTAATCCACTCGATTTTTTCGTTAGATTTAAGCCGTTGTTGCAGTTCGCCATCGCAAAACAGTTTGTTAGACCAAGTAAGCAAGGTCACATTGGAGCAGATTGTGGCAAGATACAATGCATACTGCACTGCACTGTTGCCGTCGCCCACAACGCAAACGGGCTTATCTTTGTAGAAACTGCCATCGCAAACGGCACAATAGCACACGCCTTTGCCAACAAGCTGATTTTCGCCCTCCACGTTGAGTTGTTTGTGCGATACGCCTGTGGCAATAATTACCGATTTGGCTTGATAGGTGCCGTATTCGGTGGTAACGACAAAGTGACGTGGCTCAGTAGCAACCAGCGTGGCGGTTGCACTGCCCATATCGAATTGTACGCCGTGATTTACCGCCTGCTCGAACATGTTTTCTGCAAGGGTTGCACCGTCGATACTATCCACACCGGGGAAGTTTTCAATTTTGGGGGCGGTAGCCATTTGTCCACCAAAGGCAGATTGTTCCAAAATCATCACGCTTTTGCCTGCACGTGCAACGTACAATGCCGACGTGAGACCTGCCGGACCGCCACCTATAACAATAACGTCGTACATAGTTTTATTTTACACTTTCTGCCCATTTGCGGATGTTGGATGCGTTTTCGCACACGGTGTACTCGTCGCCATTGGCAACAACCAACGTAGGTGTCATTTTGATTTTTAGTTGACTTGCAAGGGCTGTGTTTTGAGTAGCATCAACCTGGTCGAAGTCGATACCCAGTTTTGTTAACATAAGTTCCGCCATTTTGCAGTTGGGACATTTGTCTTGAACGAACAAAATGGGTTTTGTGACGATAACGTCGGCACGTTCGCAACTACATTCCGTTGCAACGCCACTGCGTTTTAGCACGCTTTGTTTAGTATCGTAAACCTTGCGTTCCTTCCACTCTTGCGTTTTGCCGTCGTTCCAGTTTTGAATTGGACGATAGTAGCCTGTGATACGAGAGTAAACTTCCGTCTTTTTGTGGCAAGTTGGGCACTCGTACACTTCGCCGGAAATATAGCCGTGGTCGGCACAAACCGAATACGTCGGGCTGATTGTATAGTAAGGCAGTTTGTAGTTTTCGGCAATGGTACGAACAAGTTTCATTGCAGATTGCCAGTTGGGAAGACGTTCGCCAAGGAAAGAGTGGAAAACGGTACCGGATGTGTACAAAGTTTGCAATTCGTCTTGAATATCCAACGCGTCGAAAATATCTGCAGTGTAGCTAACGGGCAAGTGCGAACTGTTGGTGTAATAAGGGGTTGCATCGTCGCTTTTGCTTGCCGTGATGATATCCGGATAAAGCTTGCGGTCGTGTTTTGCAAGGCGGTAGGATGTACTTTCTGCAGGGGTTGCCTCCAAATTGTACAAATCGCCGTACTTTTCTTGATAGTCGGAAAGACGTTCACGCATGTGGTTTAGCACCTGTTGAGTAAAGCGTTGCGCCTTTTCGTTGGTCATGTCGCAAGCAAGCCAACGTGCGTTTAGGCAGGCTTCGTTCATACCAACAAGACCTATTGTAGAGAAGTGGTTAGCAAAAGTGCCAAGGTAACGTTTTGTGTAGGGATACAAACCGCTTTCCATAAATTGTGTGATGGCGTTACGCTTGATTTTGAGAGAACGAGCGGAAATGTCCATTATTTTGTCCAAACGAGCGTAAAAATCCTTTTCGTCGGTGGCAAGATAGGCAATACGGGGCATATTGATGGTTACAACGCCAACACTGCCGGTGCTTTCGCCACTACCAAAAAATCCACCGGACTTTTTGCGAAGTTCGCGAAGATCCAAACGCAAACGACAACACATACTGCGCACGTCGCTTGGTTCCATATCGCTGTTGATATAGTTGGAGAAGTACGGTGTGCCGTATTTTGCCGTCATTTCAAACAACAAACGGTTGTTTTCCGTTTCCGACCAGTCAAAATCTTTAGTAATGGAATAAGTGGGGATGGGGTATTGGAATCCGCGTCCGTTTACGTCGCCTTCGATCATGGTTTCGATAAACGCTTTGTTTACCATGTCCATTTCCTTTTTGCAATCCTTGTAGCAAAAATCCATTTCCTTTCCGCCAACGATACATGGCAATTCGGCAAGGTCGTTAGGTACGGTCCAGTCCAACGTGATGTTAGAAAACGGTGCTTGAGTACCCCAACGGCTGGGAATGTTTACGCCGAACACGAAGGATTCGATGCACTTTTTGACCTGTTCGTAGGAAAGGTTATCTGCCTTTACAAAGGGAGCAAGGTAGGTATCGAAGGAACTAAACGCTTGCGCGCCTGCCCATTCGTTTTGCATGATACCCAAAAAGTTTACCATTTGGTTGCACAGCGTTGCAAGGTGTTTTGCCGGACCGGAGTTGATTTTTCCGGGGACACCGCCCAAACCTTCTTGGATAAGTTGTTTTAGCGACCAACCTGCGCAGTAGCCTGTTAGCATGGAAAGGTCGTGCAGATGGATTGCGCCCGTGCGGTGTGCTTCGGCAATTTCCTCATCGTAGATTTCCGAAAGCCAGTAGTTGGCGGTGATTGCACCACTGTTGGACAAGATAAGTCCGCCTACGGAATAGGTAACGGTGGAGTTTTCCTTTACACGCCAGTCGGCAACTTTTAGGTAGCTATCCACAACGGATTTGTAGTTGAGCATGGTTTCGTTTACGTTGCGTACCTTTTCGTGTTGTTTGCGGTACAAAATGTACGCTTTGGCAACGTCGACGTAGCCCGCTTGAATAAGCACCGTTTCTACGCTATCTTGAATATCTTCCACGGTTACGTAGTCGTCTACGATTTTGTCGGAGAAATCCGCCGTAACCTTTAAGGAAAGCATGTCGATTATATCTTCGTTGTAGGGTTTGCCCTTGGCATCAAATGCCAACGAAATTGCCCTGCCGATTTTTGCAAGGTCGAATTGTACGATTTTGCCATCTCTTTTTCTTACGTTATACATAATTCCTCCGTTAAAGCC
>CAZDLE010000126.1:0-3268 GCA_964506035.1 uncultured Oscillospiraceae bacterium
TAAAAAAATAACGCCCGATTGAACAAACAATCAAAGCGTCTACAAAACAAAATCAAAAAGGGGAAAAGAATCCTTTGCAGCGAACTTTTTACATTGGTTTGTGCAAACGGATTTTTTCATAGTCCCTTTCTCCTTATCTTGCAGTATTGTACTACATTTTGATTTTTCAATCAAGCGTTTTTGGGGTAACGACAAAATATTTTTTGCAAACAAAAATTTGTCACACACAATTTCTTCGCATATTGTCCTTTTTAATTTCGGAAGCATGTTGCTCCTTCCTCCTAACTACGTAGTAAGGCGAAATTTCGTGCGGTGCAACCCGATATACCTTGCCACTAACGTTGCGTCCACGTGTTCGACTATGGTCTACCACCTTCGCTAAAGGTGACGCAACCTTCCAGTCGAAGTGGAATCTCGGGCGGAGAACCTTATGCCGACACTCAACCAACACGTCAAAAAAGGCTTCGGAAATTTCCAAAGCCTTTGTTTGTCTAAATTGTTGGTGTTTACGCCTTGTTTGCGGAACCAAGCACGTTAACAATCTTGTGCTTAACCATTTCTTTCATCATTGCGCGAGCGTCGCCCAAGTATTGACGTGGGTCAAAGTGGTCGGGATGTTCAGCAAAGTGCTTGCGGATTGCTGCCGTAAATGCAACGCGAAGGTCGCTGTCGATGTTGATTTTGCAAACAGCCATCTTTGCAGCCTTTTGAAGTTCGCTTTCGGGGATGCCGATAGCATCAGGCATGTGACCGCCAAATTGGTTAACAATTGCAACCTTGTCTTGTGGAACGGAGCTTGCACCGTGAAGAACGATGGGGAAGTTGGGCAAACGGTGACCAATTTCTTCCAAAATGTCCAAACGGAGTTTAGGATCTTGACCGGGCTTAAACTTGTATGCGCCGTGACTTGTGCCGATAGCAATAGCAAGGCTGTCTACACCTGTGCGAGTAACAAATTCTTGCACTTCGTCGGGGTTGGTAAACATAGCGTCGCTTGCAGCAACCTTAACGTCGTCTTCGATACCTGCAAGTTTGCCAAGTTCTGCCTCTACAACAACGCCGTGAGCGTGAGCATATTCCACAACTTGCTTTGTGATGGCAATGTTTTCTTCCCAAGGTTTGCTGGATGCGTCAATCATAACGGACGTAAATCCACCGTCGATACTTGCCTTGCAGATTTCAAAATCTGCGCCGTGGTCAAGGTGCAATGCAATGGGAACGTCGCTTGTTTCTGCTGCAGCTTGCACAAGGTGGATAAGGTACGTTGGATTAGCGTACTTTCTTGCGCCGGCAGATACCTGCAAAATAACAGGGGAACGGCACTCGTTTGCAGCTTCTACAATAGCTTGGATCATTTCCATGTTGTTCACGTTAAAAGCACCGATTGCGTAACCGCCTTCGTAAGCCTTTTTGAACATTTCTTTAGTTGTTACAAGTGGCATAAGTTTACCTCCAAAAGTAAGTTAATATAAATAGATTTTATATGGGCAAAATTGATTTTTATAAACAAATTCTAACTAATTTGTTGCCAAACAACTGCCCTTATGATATAATAACAAAGGTATTGTACCACACCTCTTTGTTTTAGTAAAGCAAAGAGCCAAATTTATGATAAAATAATTTTTTGGAGGATTACTCAAATGGCACAAAAAAATGTTAGAGTTGCAATCAATGGTTTTGGCCGTATCGGTCGTCTTGCTTTCCGTCAAATGTTTGGCGCAAAGGGATATCAAATTGTTGCTATCAACGACCTTACAAGCCCCAAAATGCTTGCACACCTCTTAAAGTACGACACAGCTCAAGGCAACTACGTTGCAATGGGTCACACGGTTGATTATCGTGATGCAGTTATGTCCGAAGATGGCAAAAAGGTTCTTCAACCCGGCGTTATCATCGTAGACGGCAAAGAAATCAAAGTTTATGCAGAAAAAGACGCAGCTAAACTTCCTTGGAGAAGACACAAGGTAGACGTAGTTTTGGAATGTACAGGTTTCTACTGCTCCAAAGAAAAGAGCCAAGCTCACATCAACGCTGGTGCAAAGAAAGTTGTTATTTCCGCTCCCGCTGGAAAAGACCTTCCCACAATCGTTTACGGCGTTAACGAAAACGTTCTTACAGCAGACGACACAATCATCTCCGCTGCAAGCTGCACAACAAACTGCCTTGCTCCTATGGCAAAAGCTCTCAACGACTATGCTCCTATCGTTTCCGGTATCATGACAACCGTTCACGCTTACACAGGCGACCAAATGGTTCTTGACGGACCTCACCGTAAAGGCGACCTTCGTCGTGCACGTGCTGCTGCACAAAACATCGTTCCTAACACAACCGGCGCTGCAAAAGCTATCGGTCTTGTTATCCCCGAATTGGACAAAAAACTTATCGGTTCCGCTCAACGTGTTCCCGTTTGCACAGGTTCTTCCACAATCTTGGTTGCAGTTGTAAAGGGCGAAAACGTTACTGCAGATGGTATCAACGCTTATATGCAATCCGTAACGTCCGAATCCTTCGGTTACAACACGGATATGATCGTTTCCAGCGACGTTATCGGTATGCGTTATGGTTCCTTGTTCGATGCAACTCAAACAATGGTAACAAGCCTTGGCGATGGTTTGTATCAAGTACAAGTTGTTGCTTGGTACGACAACGAAAACAGCTACACATCTCAAATGGTTCGCACAATCAAATACTTTGCAGAACTTGGTAGATAATCGTTTAGCCAACTAATTCTCACAACAATAACACAAAAGGTCTCTTGCATTTTGCAGGAGACTTTTTTGATGTCCAATAACAGTAGGAGTTATTGTTAATCGCCTGCACCTTGCGTATGATTGCTTTATATTCCCACAAATCTAATCTTCAACCACAACTATTATCTATAACAACTGTATGGGCGACCGCACTTATTTGTAGTAGTATCTTTTTGTATATTTCAAATATTTGATACAAATCGTATCATATAACTACCGTATGGCGAGGCTTGCTCCCACCGTTTCCTTGTAAAAAACAAAAATCCGCCACTCGTAATATTCCCGCCCGTCATTCTGAGCGAGCGTATGCGAGTCGAACTGCGTAGCAGTGCGATGGTGCACCATCGCAGAATCTCGGGCGGTGCAAAAACATCAAATATCACAATCATCGCCACTTGCACTCACCACAAATAATCGTTTTTAACCGTTTGCTACCTTTTTATTTGTTATAAACACGCAAATTTATTAAAAAATCGCTCCTTTTTTTGCGAAAAAACTTGACAAACATATATATATAT
>CAZDLE010000127.1:0-3173 GCA_964506035.1 uncultured Oscillospiraceae bacterium
CAAAAATAACAAAGAACGAACTTTAATCAGTTCGTTCTTTTGCTTCTTAACTACTCGTTACTACTATTTTTAATTTTGGTTTTATAGTTGCATTTTGGGTAATTGTGACATCCCCAAAAGTATCCATAATCCCCTTTTCGTAATGTAAGAAAATCTCCACAAATTGGACAGCGTTTGTTTTCATACACAGATTTCATATCATTATTTGTATATTTACAATACGGATAATTGGAACAACCATAAAACTGTCCTTTGCCTACTTCTGATTTGCGTATTATAAGGTGTCCGGATTTGCACCAAGGACACAGATGTTCATTACTTGTACTATTTGCACTTTCATCTAAGGTAATAAAACATCTATTGTTTATTTCTTGTATAAATTGTGAAGATTTGCCTTTCTCGGAAAGTAGATAGACAATGGACTTTGTTCTGGTCAATGCTACATAGAAAAGACGACGTTCTTCGGCGTATTCGTAGCTATCTTTCTGTCCGAGTAAGAGTGATAAGATACTGTCGTCTTCTGTTTTGTTTGGAAAGCCGTTAGGCGCATCTTCGCCACTAATCAATATAACGAAATTGCTTTCCAATCCCTTTGAGCCGTGAATTGTGCTATAAGATATTTCTAATTGTGGATATGTGCTATGGGTGATTTTTTGATAGTTATATATTTGGATTTCTTTACAAACAAATCCGTCGATATCATGTCGATTTCTACCTAAAACTAATACTTGTGCGTTGCTATCTATTTTAGAAATTGCTTTTAATGCATTTGTTAAAGCCATAGCTTTGTTTCCTTTGTAGTAAATTACACGCACGGGCTTATCTTGGTGTAGAGTAGATCGAATATGCTTTTTGTATTGATGTGGATTTGCTGTAATAAAAGGTTCAACTATTTGCTGTAACTCTGTCGAGTTTCTATGTGTAGACGTGATATAATTTATTTTTGCTCCTTCAAATATTTTTTCGAACTCTAAAAATATATTGATATCACACCCAGCAAAGCGATAGATTGCCTGCCAGTCATCTCCCACTGCAAATAGTTTAGAATTGCCATGTTTTATAAGTTTTTGCAAAAATTTAGTTCGGCTTTGCGATATATCTTGAAACTCGTCAACAATTATATATTTATACTTGAAGTTTGGGGTATAGTCGAGTAGATCTGTAGACCTTAAAATCATATCATCAAAGTCTATTTTATTATTTATTACTAAACACTGTATATAATAATTGTAGATGTCCTTGCAAATTTCTAAAAATAAAATTTCGCGTGTAGTATCGGACTTCGTGCAATCAATATTTTTAATTAGATCGTCAAAACCAGAATCGTCCTTCATCTGAGCTTTATACAAAGAAATAAAACTTATAATTAAGTTGAAAAACGAATTGAAATCCTTGCCGAAATATATGTTATTCAATGTGTTTGAGATATCTTGTTGAGATAGTGGGTTAAGTTTTACGCCGTTTTTCAACAACTCAGACTTAAGCTTATTAAATATAGTGCCTTCGGAAAAATCGTACGAATAGGTTTCAATGCATTTTGTTTGATTTTCTTCGTGAATTTTGCGCTTCCACTCCATTGATTTGATATACTCATCACTAGCTTTTTTGTCATATTGTGGGGCGACACCTTGTCTATTGATACCGTAGTGTTCTACATAAATTCCATAGTCGGTTAAATAGAAATCAGGTGTATATTGGCGCTTATCAATGGTACTTGTATCAACTTCATATGTTCGTTCATATTCGTAATTAATTCCATTAATGAAAAAATAGTTTGCAATTACGAGTTCTTCATTGCTTTTAACAAATTCGTTTTTGAGAGTTTCTCGTCTATAATCATTGTTAGTAAGTTTTTTTAGTCGATCTTTAAGTGTGGTATAATTACAACTTTTTAGATCGTCAAAAATTTCCCCTTCATTTTGATATTTTTTCTTATTTGAAGTTTTTGGATAGTAGTGCAGTGCGATAAACTCAAGTACTTTGTAAGAAATGTTCGGTTTATTCTGCAATTCACTATCGAAGTATTTGGTTATATATACTTTCAATTGATCTTCAACCGCTTGCTTCTTGCCTAACGATTCTGTTAGTATTTTTAGACCTAATGCATGAAAAGTTTCAACAGCAAGTCCGTCTGAAATATGGCTAACCTTACACTCCAAATCGGTTGCAGATTTTTTTGAATATGAAAGAAGCAATATTTCATCTTTTTGAGCTAAACCTGTCTCTAATAAATACTTAACTTTTCCGCAAATAGTTAATGTTTTTCCGGCGCCCGCACCAGCTATTGTTAAATTTGACTTTGTATCACAAAGTATGGATCGACGTTGTTCATTATCAAGCCTTTTGCCGTTAACATTATTAAAAATATTATCGTTTAAGTGTCGTGCAATGAATTCCTCATTGTGTTGTTCTATTACTTGCGTGCTTATTATTGGTGGATTATAGTATTTATTTGCATATTCGTTATTGTAATGTTCGATTTTGCTTTGTATATTTGCAAAGATAATTGACGAATTATCTATGTTTATATAAGTATCAGGCAGATGATTGAGTTCTGTGTAAATAGATGATATTAAACGTTTTTGTTCTATTACTAAATCGTAATTGCAAATTATATCTTCAAGCCGTTTTTTGTATGTGTCGTATGGAAGCTTGTTTCTACAAGTATTGGGAATAGTGTATTGATAAACTTTAAGTACGGTAGAATATAGTTCGTTTAGAGTTTCTTTTTGTATATATAGAATATCATTCAATACATTATCAATTGGGTAGTTAGCCAAAATTGTGTCGTACGCGATAGTTAGCTCTTGTATTGTTTTATTGTGATTGATAGCTTTTTGAATGGCAACATTGTATCGGGATACAATATCAGTATAGAGCTCTGATTTAGATAGAGTTTTAATTTTTTTTGAAATTCTAACGTTATTGATTTCTATCTGCACAAATAATGTTAAAGACACTTCTACATTTTCAATATAGGACAATACTTTCTTTGCTTTATTTCGTAATAGTAATTTTTCTAAAAAAGCAGGCATCAAAATGTTCTCCTTTTCTGATATATTTAATCATAACACATATTTAGCAAGATTTCAATCTAAACCATATATTTTGCAGCAAGCAGTCTTTTCCCCCTTGCATAGTGCAAAGTAATTTGGTATAATGGATGTAATCAA
>CAZDLE010000128.1:0-2929 GCA_964506035.1 uncultured Oscillospiraceae bacterium
GTTTTCCGTGCAGGTTTGTTCCTTGTAAGCAACCCATGCGCCAAAGGAATGGCCTACTTGTGCAAGTTTGATTTTTGTGTCGAACTCGGTAGGAGCGCAAGTTTTTAGGGCTGGGTGACTTTCCGCAGATACGTATGCGTTGTAGTCGGTAACGGTTAGGTCTTCGATATATTGATACTCTTTACAATCTGCACATTGACGGTAAGCGTAGTTGCCTGTTGCCGTGCAAATTTGGGTAAGAGCATTTGTCCACTCGCCATAGCTGTGACCAAGGGCTGCGATTGTTAGGTCGTCAATTTGGGTGGTTTGGTTAGTGTCGTAGTTCTTGTTGCATAAGTCGCAATGCCAGTGCGCTTTTGTGCCTGTGGACGTGCAAGTTGCAGGAACTTCGGCAATGATTTCCGTTGTGGACCAAACGTGTTCGCCTGTTGCGGGGATTTTAACTTTGGTATCAAATTCCGATTGGGTGCAAACAAAGCTTACGCCTTTGTTGACGTATTTGTAGGCATTACAAACGGAACATTGGCTATAGGCATAATTACCGTCCTGAACGCAATTGCCAACTACGGCGCCTTGTTCTGCGCCCCAGCTGTGTTCGTGCGTGATGGCAACTTCTGATGCATATTGGTGCGCTTCGCAAACTTCAAGTGTGTTGGCAAATCCGTAGTATTGGCATGCGCCACAATCGAAATCGCAAAGGCGATATGATTTGTAGCCGAGATTTAGGCAGTTGCCTTCGGCGGCTTGCTTAAAGGAGCCTGTGAAGGAGTGCTCGCACGCAAAGTTGTACAAAAGGTCAACTTCTGCCAATACAAGTTGTTCGGTAACGGTGGAGCCAAATTCGATTGTGTATTGAACGTTTTCGCTATTGACGTAGTCTCTGCCAACGTCGAACAAAACGGTGTAGTCCTTGAAATCCTCACTTACAATTGTTTTTAGATGTGAAAATGTTTTTTCGGTTCCCGAAGACGTTGCAAGTTTTAGCTCTGTATTGTCGAACAAAGCGGAAATGCTTGACGGTGCGCTTGGTGCGATTGCAAAGTGGTAGGTTGCGCCGTACACAATAGCACCATTGCCCTTTAGCTCAATGCCGAATTTCAACAGATCGGTGTAGGTAACGGATTCTGCCGTTGTAAGGTCGTTGTCGAACCAAACGTCTTTGCCTACGCCGACTTTAGCATTGCCATTTTTGATTGCTTGTTGAGAGTTATCTACAATGGGAGCTATGTCCTTTTCGAATATCAGTCTGCTGATCAGCAGATCTTTAGAACTTGGCTTAAACTCGAACTTGTAGTACTTGTATGGAGCGGGATTTGTAACGGTATAGGTATCTCCAGCGTTGTTCAATTCTTGCGAATTGTTAAATTTTATTCCGCTTCGGCTATCAATCAACGTCCAAGAACCGTTGTTTAGGTCGCCTTTTATCGATTCGTTGTGATCGTTGCAACCATAGAACGACCAAGAAACATTGGTATCGGTCGAGTGGGAAGCCAAAATCGTGTACTCTTTTATTGTTGTACCAAAGGAATTAGATTTGAAAATAACATATCGTGGATCGTTAGCGGTGCCGGTTGTATGGAAATATTTGCCTAAATCCCTTCCACAATCGTTTATAAATAGGTTTTTGTAGCTACATATTTCTTGGTTTCCGTAGGGAGCAGTGCCATCCAAAGCGGTAAAAGCAGAGTAGGTTGCGCTTGTTGGCGGATTAGTGTCGGATACGCCACGCGTGCTTCCCTGCAACATTTCAATTTCCGATATAACTATTTGATGAGTGTCGTCGGAGTTACTTTCGAGAAACTTAAACTTGTAGTACTTGTAAGGCGTGGTGTTGTTTGGAATGGAAAATTCGTTCCAATCGTCATACCAATGATAATTGTCTGATGGCTGGTTTGTTACTTGGTGGATTTCCGTCCAATCACCACCAACGTTACGGCCATACAGCACCCAAGATTTGGGGGTTTTGTATCGTCTTTCACCAGATGAACAGGGAGTGAAAAACTTGTAGCCAGTAATCACAGTGTTTAGCATTGACGATTCGATCTCGATTTCGCTTGGGCATTGCAACACTGGGTAAGGTGTGTTACCGTTACCGTCACCAGTACCTCTATCAGTCAAGTAGTAGTCATGACCTTCTACATTAGTGCTACCGGTAACGTAAAAGGTTGCTTTTGCGTCGCAAATGGATGGGGTTGGCTCGGTGATGATTTCAATTTCCGATAGCTGGATGTTGTCGTCGTTCCAAGAACCACTCGATCCTGATATTAGTTCGCCTTCTTGCGAGCCACGGCGTGCGGTAAACTCGAACTTGAAGTATCTAAATACGTATTTGGGATTAAAGTTGAAGGTGTAGCCCGTTTTGTTTTCTGCACCCATTGTTTTGTCGTTCGTTACAGTGTGAATAGCCGTCCAAGTGCCGGTTTTTGTGGACTCGTTGTAGTCGTTACAGCCGTACAAAGTCCAATCCTGGGGGTTACGACCGTCGTATTCAGCTGTATCATCGCCGGTGTAGAACGTGTAACCGATGATTTTGGTATCGGTGTGCGACGATTTGAATACAACGTAGGGACCTCTGGACAGATATACACAATACTTAGTGCTTGTGGAACCATCAAACAGTTTGTCGTAACTTTGAGTTTGGACAGTGTTGGAATCGGAAGGCGTTTTGCCATCCAACACTGTGAACGTGGGAGCAGTTATGTAAGTGGACTGATAGTTACTGTCCGCTTGGGCCGGTGCTACAAATTGCGCGCAAAGAAGCGTGCATACAAATAGCACCACCAGACAACACAAAAGAATTGTCGTTTTTGCATTAAAGTGTTTGGTCATGTTTTCCTCCTAAAAAATGTGCAAAAGGGGTTGCCTTGTTGCGGTTCTGCAAAATGCAGTTTGCCGAACGGGGGAGTTCGGTATGCCGAATGGTTACGGC
>CAZDLE010000129.1:0-2783 GCA_964506035.1 uncultured Oscillospiraceae bacterium
CCCCAACATTATAGAACCTTATATTGCTAAATATGGTAGGGCAAACTATTTCAAACTGTTATGTCTTGGACAAGATTTCCTACACCACAGCGTTTTGTATAGAACCACTAATTATACACCAGAGAAAGCGTTATTGCTCTATTTTTTTCTCACACCCCAACATTTAGTATAGAACCCACAATATCTAATACAAAACAGGAGGACAAGAATCATATCTTGCCCTCCTGTTTTTTCCTTTATAAATGATTGACAATAATCCCCTGATATCATAATGCGATTTATTTGAAAATATCAAGCCAATTAATAGTATTATCAGGATTATTTCCATCATCTTGATTGTTATTGCTATCCTGTAGTTTTTGTTCAGTCTTTCCAAAATGTTTTGCAATTATTGTTGAATTTTCAACAAGCTCACCAAAAGCATAAAGTATCCACGACGACATCCATGAAACCAAACTACCACCCAATATTACCCAAATGCCAAAATCGCTCTCGTTTTTTATAAGAACAATTCCAACTATAATGGAAACAATAATTCCAGCCCAAGTTAAAAATTTTGCAAAGCCTTTGATTGTTCCGCCGATGTTGTTGAACATAACTACATCCCCCCAAAATGATAATAAAAAATGCGCCAACCGAAGTTGACGCACGAAAACGCAAACTCCGATTGTCGCGAAACAAACCAAAACAGAATAAAGGGTTATACCTATATGCTTTTTAGTAGAGTGGAATTTGCGATTTTGCAAATAATATTTCTGCTAAAAGCATCACCAAATAAAGGTATAATTATCCTGTAAAGATAAAAATATCCCCTTATCGTTTTATTCAGTTTGTTTCGCAATTAAATTATACACCTTTTATATAATAATTGCAATAAAAAACAAAAAATCTATCGTAAAACTTTTACGATAGATTTTTATATTGATTAAACTATTTTCTACTTCTTCACAATCATAGCACGCATGCTGTTTAGTATTGCAACCACGCAAACGCCCACGTCGGCAAGGATGGCAATTATCAATCCAAATGCAATTTTGTCCAGCAGACCAATCGCCGAAACAATCAACACAGCAATTTTAACGGCAATGCTAAACACAATGTTTTGTTTGACGATTTTCATGGTGCGCTTTGCAATTTTTTGCGCCGTAACAATGGCAGACGGGCTGTCCTTCATCAGTACGATATCTGCCGATTCCACTGCAACGTCGCTACCCATTGCACCCATTGCAATGCCTACGTCGGCGGTTGCAAGCACGGGCGCATCGTTGATTCCATCCCCAACAAAGGCAACAACACCCTGTTGTTTTAGAGTATTCACAACCTCCACTTTGTCCTGTGGAAGCAACTTGCTGTGGCACTCGTCAATGCCCAAATTTGTTGCTACGCTTTGCGCAACACCGTCGTTATCGCCGGTAAGCATAACGGTAGTGCCCATTTTGCGTAGTTGGTCTATTGCCAACTTGCTATCTTCCTTTATTTCGTCCGCGATGGCAATCCATCCAACGTATTCGCCGTTTTTGGCAACGTGAACTATCGTTGCAGATTGTTCCATTTGTGGCACTTCAATGCCGTACTTTGCAAGAAGTTTCTCATTTCCGCACAAAATAACGTCATTTTCTTGTTTCGCGACAAGTCCGTGACCGGCAACTTCCTTCACGTCCGCTTTGCATGGAGCCTTGATTGCGTTGTTGATTGCAACGGCTATCGGGTGATTGCTGTACTGCTCGCAGATGGATGCAAGCTCCAATATTTGTTGTCTATTTTGTGATGGTTGCACGTCGGTAACAACAAAGTTGCCCTTTGTTAGCGTTCCCGTCTTGTCAAAAGCAAAAACGTTTGCGCGTGATAGCGTCTCAAGATAACTACTACCTTTTACCAACACACCCATTTTGCTTGCTGCGGCAATTCCACCAAAAAATCCCATTGGTACGGAAATTACCAACGCACACGGGCAGGAAACAAACAAAAACATCATTGCGCGTTTTAGCCAAACAGCCCACATGCTGTTAAACAGTGGTGGAACAACGCCCACAATTACCGCCAAAATCACAACGATAGGCGTGTAGAACTTGCTAAACTTTGTGATGAATTTTTCTGCGGGAGCCTTGTTTGATGCAGCGTTTTCCACAAGATCGAGAATTTTTGCCACCGTACTGTTGTCGTAGTCGCAGGTTGCTTGTATCTGCAACGTACCGTCCAAAACGATACATCCCGATACAACGTTTTCGCCTACGCGAACCTTTTGCGGAAGGCTTTCCCCTGTGATAGCGTGAGTATCTACGTTGCAACTGCCCTCCACAACAACACCGTCCAAGGGAATTTTGTCCCCAGCTTTAACGATAAACACCTGTCCAACGACAACTTCGGTGGGGTGTACGTCCACTTCTTCGCCGTCTACAACTATCGTTGCCACTTCCGGACGGATATCCATCAACTCGGCAATGTTACGTCTGCCTTTTGCAACGGCATAGCGCTGGAAAAGTTCCCCAATTTGATATAGTAACATCACGGCAACGGCATCGATATGCTCCCCGATAAAGAAAGCGCCGATTGTTGCAATGGTCATCAAAAAGTTTTCGTCAAACAAATTTCCGTGGATTGTGTTTAGCACTGCATTTGCAACGATATCGTAGCCGATTGCCAAGTATATTGCCACAAACAATGCCAACTCTAACAAATAGGGCAAGTCAAGTGTCAAACTTAGCACGATAACCACGGCGTACAGCACCGCCACAACAACGATGCGCAGTAAACTTTTTTGGTTTCTTGTCATAACCACTCCA
>CAZDLE010000130.1:0-2759 GCA_964506035.1 uncultured Oscillospiraceae bacterium
TGTTGTCGTTCATTACGGAAAGACCGTCTTGATCGTAAACGTTGTAGCCGTTGTCTACAACGGTAAACTTGAATGAATGGCTGGTGGTAATACCTTCTTTGATGGTGTAGGAGCTATCCAAAGTTACGGTAAGTTCGAAAGACTTGCCTGCTGCATCTTCCGTGAAGAAATATTTGTAGCCGTCTTCCACGGTAACGATATTTTTCAATGCGTCGCCGGTAAGTTCAACATAGTTGCCGTCGTTATTAGCCATAGCCAATTTGTAGGTTGTTCTTACCTTGGCAAAGACGATTGCTCTATCGTCGTCGTCATAGGCGTTGAGTACGCATTTTACCAACAAAGCGTTTGCGTTACCAACTTCGTAAGCGCGTTCTGCAACTTTGAAATCTGCATCGCCACTATCTTCCTTTGTGGAGTTTTCCAAACCGTTTCTTATGTAGAAAGGCAGGTTAAAACCTTCGATGGTGGGTTTTGTTACGTTGATTGTAACTTCGATGGACTTTTCTTGATAGGTGATGGTGTACGTTTGAGAACCAACGGAAGACGTGTCGATTGCCTTGTTAAGCATATCTTCGGCTACCGTGATTTGTTCTTTAGAACCATCACTATAGGTCAAATCGAGTTTTGCGTTGTTTAGGTTGACTTTTTCGTCAACGGCATAGTTCACTTGGAAATCGTCCGCCAACTCAATTTCTTTGAGCGTTACTTCGTTGTCGCAAGCGACAAGAGCAAAAGTAAACGCAAATACCATTACCAATATAAAAGCAATAAGTATTTTGTTTTTCATGTTTTTCTCCTTGTGTGTTTTTGTTTTTTAATATTTTGTGCGTCAAACATCAACGCATTGTTTTAGCTTTCTTTGATTCTTATGATAAGTCGCATCGTTGCGCCACCTGTTTGGTCTTGCGCCTTATAGATCACTTCGATATTTCCGCGATCTTCCAGTTTGATGGAGCCGTTTTCTTGCAAAGTACCGTTAGAGTTTTCGTCGAGATTTTTAACATTAACGCTCAGCCTTTTGTTGGTGGCGTCGGTGGGTTTTAGATCGTAGTTGACCATAACGCTCATCCCTTGCCTGTAGTTTCGGTTGGGAATGGTAACGTAGTAGTAACCACCGTCGTCTTCGCTGTAGTAAATTTTCTTTTCAATCGTGCCTTCGTTGCTATCGAAAGTGATTGTTGTTGGAATTATTTGTTCAATATAAACAATTTGCTCATACGGGATGCTTTGTAGCCCGAAAATGCCTACCACAAACACCGATATCAAAAATACGGCAACGATTATTAGAATTGTAGATTTTTTCATGGGCTAATTCTCCACAAAGTAAAGTTTGGCGCGTTTTACAAACAAAAATACGCGTACTGCCAAAAAGGCGATGGCGATAATTGCGATTTTTGCAAATGCCGACGTTGTGCTACCATCGGTGGAAAACAGATAGTAGGCAAGCACGAACACGCCTGCAAGCAAAATGCCCGTTATTGTTGCCGTGCGTTCGTTGGGGTTGTTGTAGTCGGTGCCGATTGTTTGGTATTGGTCGGCTTGCGAGTTCATCACGTCCGTTTCGGCACACCACAGCAAATGTGCTATTGCCGTGGCCAAAAGAGTTATCAGTAGCAAAAACGAGTTGAAGGGTTGTTCGGTGCTGACCGATTGGTAGGTAACAATCATTGCCACGCAAGAGATAACAACCACCACCCCACGCAAAGATATGCGGGAAAACAGCGTGCGCACCACGTTTGCGGGACGGGTTTTTAGGATGTTGCGCGAGTTGGCTTCTCGGCTATACACCGATGCATACGGTGTGTTGAAGGACAGCACCACCACAAACATCAACACGATGTTGAACATTTGCGTTAGTTTTAGTCCGGAAAAGCTGGTGTTCATTGCGGCGTACAGTTTGTTCAAAAACAGTATCAACACAGCAGGCAATGCCAGTTCCACAAAGGTTAGCGAGATGTTTCGGCTGCTGCGCAGGTACATCTTCCAACTTTCAAAATAGGGCGACGTGCGTTGCGAGTGCAATTTGTTCTTTTTGGGGGGAAGAATAAGTTTTTCGAACTCGAACTGACGGCTTGCCATTTTGTAGAACAGCGGACGGGCAAGCAAAAATGCTCCCACAAAGAATAGCGCCACAACGCCCAGCGTACCGAAAAACCTCCAAAGAGTGTCCAGTGCGAAAAGGTGTGTAGAAATGCGCAACGTACCGCCGATAACCATAAGACAGGTCCAATAAAAGGGCACGAGTGCGTTGGCAAAGTTTTGCAAAAACTTTTGGATGCTGGCGGAAATTGCTCCCCATTGACCAAGGATGTTGATATTTGCCGGAATCATGTTGATTAGCGCAACGATAATCCACACGCAAACACCGGCAACTGCCGTCATCAAGCCAAATTGCAATCCCTTGTGGCGGCGGACGAAGTTTACAAAGTACATAAGCGGTATGCTTAGCACAGCACCTATCGCAACGGGCGCAAAGGATATAATCAAAAAGCACAAAACCAACCACGGATAGTAGTACCAAACGGCGCCGTTTACCATGCCGTATGCCAAAAACAGCGGTAACGAAAAGGTAACGTTGCGTTTTAGCTCGAAAACGTAAAACAAAATAAGTTTGGACAAAAAGGTTTCCGTGGCGCTTACCGGCAAGGTAAGTAGCACTTTGTTATCTGCCGAAGTAAACAACGCTTCGGCAAGCCCGATAGAACAGGTTACGATTGCCATAAGTTGCATCACGGTAAAGATAACGTTTATAACGGTAT
>CAZDLE010000131.1:0-2712 GCA_964506035.1 uncultured Oscillospiraceae bacterium
GTGGGCAGACCAGTGCAAAACTACGTCTTGTTTGCAAACTTTCTCAGTCCAATTTTCACCCCAAACAAAAAACACAGCAATTTCAAACAAAAAGTTTAGTATTTGTAAAAAAAGTACGCCAAAACGTTTGACATAAACATCCGTATTCGCTATACTGCTATCGTTACCCAAGGTAAACAACTTTTTATTGTATATGTTGGTGGTCGTGCCAACGCCGTGAAATACGGCAGTACTCTAAATATCGTGGTTTTCCATTGGGTCATTTTTTTTGTTTCGAGGTCGAAAATGATAGAAATAGGACGAAAATTGAAACAATACCGATTGCAACTGGATCTCACCCAAGAAGAACTTGCCAGTCGCACGGAGCTTACCAAAGGCTACATTTCTCAGTTGGAAAACGACCTGTGTTCCCCATCCATTGCCACTTTGCAAGATATTTTGCAGGTGCTGGGCGTCACTTTAGAACAGTTTTTTGCCAACCCAAAGGAAGAAAAAATCGTCTACCACCAAAGCGACTACTTTGTATCGCAAAACGAAGGTGGCACAAACACATGGCTTATTCCCAATTCGCAGGTAAAGGATATCGAACCAATCATTCTTACTCTGCCACCACAAACGCAGTGTACCGAAAGGTTGCCGTTTGAAGGGGAGGAATTCGGCTACGTGTTGCAAGGTACCATAGAAATCGTCACACCTACCCAAAAATACAAAGTCAAAAAGGGCGAAAGTTTTTCCATCAACGGACAAAAACAACACCTTATAAAAAACAGTACAAAAAGCGAAAGCAAAGTGTTGTGGGTAACAACCCCATCTAACTTTTAGGAGATCACCATGGAAAACATTATCGAAATCAAAAACGTCAACAAATCCTACGGCGACAAACCCGTTGTAAAAAACCTTTCTCTCAATATCAAAAAGGGCGAATTTGTTACTTTGCTTGGTCCAAGCGGATGCGGAAAAACAACCACCTTGCGCATGATTGCCGGTTTCGAGCAACCCACAAGCGGACATATTTATTTCAACGGCAAAGATATCACCGAACTGCCACCCCACAAGCGCAATTTGAACACCGTTTTCCAAAAGTACGCGTTGTTTCCCCACCTTACCGTTTTTGGTAACATTGCATTCGGCTTGAAACTAAAACTAATCCCCGATGGCGAACCTGCACCCAACAAAAAGGGCGAAATGGTGCAAAAAATGCGCAAATACACCAAGGCGGAAATTCAACAAAAGGTAAACGCTATACTCAAAATGGTGGACTTGGAAGACTACGGTCACCGTCAAGTGTCATCCCTTTCCGGCGGACAACAACAACGTGTTGCCATTGCGCGTGCTTTGGTAAACGAACCGGAAGTGCTTTTGTTAGACGAACCGCTTGGCGCGTTGGACCTAAAAATGCGCAAAGATATGCAACTGGAACTTATGCAAATGCACAAAAAGTTGGGCATCACCTTTGTGTACGTCACCCACGACCAAGAAGAAGCTCTAACCATGTCGGACAAAATCGTCGTTATGAAGGATGGTGTAATTCAACAAATAGGCACCGCACAAAAAATCTACGACGAACCGGCTAACGCTTTTGTTGCCGATTTCATTGGCGAGTCCAACATCCTTTCCGGCATTATGGTTACCGATTTTTGTATCGAAATTTCCGGTCACAAGTACGAGTGCGTAGACAAGGGCTTTAAGTACAACGAACCCGTCGACGTTATCATCCGTCCGGAAGATATCAAAATCGTCGACTTGGAAGACAAACACTGCCTTATCGAAGCGGAAGTGCTAACTTGCGTGTTCAAGGGTGATCACTACCAAGTAACGGCATTGACCTTTGGCGACGAACGTAACGAAATCGTCATCCACGACAACGTCGAAGTTAAAGTGGGAGACAAAATCGGTTTGTATATCAAACCTTTCGATTTCCACATCATGCACAAAGCACGCCTTATCAACAAAATCAAGGGCGAAATGTACGATAAAGGCATCGTCGAGTTTTGCGAAGGACGTTTTGAGTGCACCAGCCAACTGGAGGAAGGCACTCCCGTTACCGTTTCCGTCGATTTTGACGACGTGGAACTTACCGACGACGAACAAGACGGCGTTATCGGTGCAACAATCATTTCCGCAATCTACAAAGGCAGTTATTGGCAATATATCGTCCGCACCGACGACTACTACGACTTTTTTGTAGATAACGACTACGAATATTCCATCGACGACCGCGTGGGTATCAAAATTGCCCCCGACAAAATTATTGTGGAGGCACGCAATGAAGACGAAAAGTAAATTCCGTTTTTCTCGCAAGGCGTTGTCCTACCCGTACATGCTGTTTTTGCTGATTTTTGTAGTAGTGCCGTTGGTAATCATTTTGATCAACGCATTTTTGGCGGAAGACAACAGCTTTACCTTGCAAAACTTTGCAGAGTTTTTTAGCGATAACGGTGGTGGGCTTACCGTTTTGGGCAATTCGTTGCTTATAGGTATCGTAACCACGGTAATTTGTCTTGCAATTGGCTACCCCGTGGCTTATTTCTTGGCAAAGTACCACGCATCCAACAAAATTTTGGTGCTGTTCTTTATCATGCCCATGTGGGTAAACTTTCTTATTCGTACATTGGCAACAAAAGCTATCTTTTTGGCTTTGGATGTAGAACTGGGTTTGGGCACGGTGCTTTTCGGCATGGTGTACAACTACCTGCCCTATATGATTTTGCC
>CAZDLE010000132.1:0-2652 GCA_964506035.1 uncultured Oscillospiraceae bacterium
TTTACAAGCCAATCTTTCAAGCGCCAAGCAACGTTAAATCCAACGCCTAACTCCTTTTGAATAATTGGGCAAGTAATCTTCTCTTTCGGTAACGTTTCAAACGTTTGCAACGCCAATATTTTCCATTTTGTGGGGATTTCGTCGTCGGAATCGGTGTGATTTTGTATCAAAGACAAGCATGCCGACAAGGCAAGGTTGAGTTCGTCCTCGCTTGTGCAAATTCTTTTAAGCTTGTCGATGCGCGTTTTTTCGTTGCAATTTGCAATAAATTTGATTATTTTTCTTCTCATGGTCTTTTTTTATTATCACAGTTTACTAAACACGCTTTTTAACTCGTCAAACGTTTCGTCTATAGAATTTTGCTCATCCGTTAACTTTTTTAGTAATTTTACTGCTTCGGCAGACGTACATTTCATAACTATTTACCTCACTTTATTGTAATAATATTTTGCAAGCTTTTTCAACTTGTTTGTTTGTTAGCCCTATTTGCGGATTTGTTTTTACAAAGCAATCGGTTAGTTCGCAACCGTCGTAGTCAAATTGCAAATCGTCCAAAACAACATAGGACTTTACGTCGTTGCTGTTGATATACTCTACAATACCTTCTCCACGAGATAGATATGCGCCGTCTGCCTCGTCCTTAGTTTTGTCGGTAATTTCCAGCCCGAATTTGGCAAGTTTTTCGTCTAAGTAGGTTGCTGTGAGATCTTGCTTGGATTTTAACTTTTTGTCACGTTCCCAACCCCTTTTCCAATCGGAAACCAGCACAATTTGCGCATCTGTTCGACTGACAATATTGCGAAGCCGTCTTACTTTGTCATCGTCGATACCTATGTAGTTTCCACAAGAATCAAAGGAATACGGCGTGTTTAACACTCCGTCGATATCTAAAAATACAACCCTTTTATTCTGCACAATTTTACCTTTTGCATCCGTTTTGAAAAGCAAAACGCTATCCATAAGCATACATTGTTCCACTCGCAAAACGACTTGCGGAGCATTTAGTTGTAACAAACGATTGATTCGTTTGGCAAAAATTACCATACGACGACAATACACGTTAGTGTTGGACTGCGGTGCATACTCGGTTATAAACAAATCGAGATTACTCAACGCATTTTGATAGAAGTTGTTGATTAAATCGTAGTCGGCAAAGGCAACGTTTAGTTTTACCTGTTCAACGTGCGACGCATCTATCTCCATTTCGGCTGTGCAAAAGGTAACTTCGTCAATTTCGCGCGCGATGTTAAGTTCGCCGTTATCTTGCATACTGTTGAGCAGAGTTTTTAGATATTGTTGTGGTTGGGCAGTGTCTTTAGCCATAAATACTTTTTTCATTTTCACCTCGTAAATTTTGATACAAAATGTTGTTTTGCTACAATATTAAAAGCAACGATGCAACACATAATCTATTACATAACGTGCAATTTCGCAACAAAAGTAATGGAAATGTGGTTGAAAAAGTTTACGAGTATATTATACAAAAAGCAATGTCCCAAAGAAGGGACATTGCTTTTTATTTTTTATATTCTTTTTGTTTCAATTTGACATGTTGCGATGTAACGCAATGAACAGTCCACACCATATCTAAAATGAAAAAGACATACCGCCGTTTTTAGATAACGACGATATGCACTTTTTATTTGCTGTAACGTTATTTAAGTTTTGTGAAATCCGCAGTTGACAAATCCACATCACAGTCTTCCAATGTCGCGCGAACTTCATCAAACAACTTGATGCCGCCAGTCACCAACGCATCAACGAATAGTGGCAAAAACGAGTTGTTTTTTATTTGTTTTTCATGTTTTTTTATTAACTCAAGCAGTTGTTTTGTCATGATTTTCTCATTATTATATGCTTATATAACAATTGATTACATTGCCCAAAGATAAAAGTCAATTTTTTTAACTAACGATATTTGGGATAAATCACTCGCATCTATACCATGTTGGATACAAAGAGAATCAAATTGATTAGCTAACTGGTCTCTTTTTGCATCATCAATCAAACCACCATTTTTACAGTATGCATCCCTCAAATCATTATATATCGTTAGTGCCATTCCCTTTTTCGACCTATTAGGAATTTTCAATTTGCTTAATACTTGTTGATCGATTATAGGAGAATCGTTATTAATGGTGTGATACATTTTGCTAGCAAAGGATTTTTCTTCTTGTCCAACTCTTTGACTCAAGGAAGTATAAACATCATCATATGTCAATCCACTTATACTTCTTTTTATTTCAAATAAAGCATAGAACTCATCACGCCACGCTTGGGAGCGACGCTTTGTTCCATAGAAATTATTAAATGTTTTTTGGAAATCAGTACAAGTTCTCAAGTTTGCTCCACTTTTAAAATACTTTTGTATTGCTATATACTTTTCTACACCTTCAATCATTTTGCGCTGCTTGTCTCGTGTTAACTTTGATACATTAAATAACATATACTCTATCTCCTTTGTATTATTTCAAAACATGATTTTTCATATTTTTTTTATTATATCATATTGCTGGTGCAATTGCAAGAGGTTCAAAAACACCCCCCCCTATTTATGGGTTGTAAATAAACGTTTATTCTACAATGATTTTTACCAAATCGATATACAATTCGGAATACGAATCTTGCCCGAAATGATCGTTAAGATAGAGA
>CAZDLE010000133.1:0-2635 GCA_964506035.1 uncultured Oscillospiraceae bacterium
CCCCACCCATACGCTGTGCCTAAACGTGGAATACGACCATCCCGATTGCTACCCCACTTTCGACGACGTGCAAAAGGCTTTCGTGCAGTTATTCGAGCAGTCGCAAAAGGTGGTTTTGTCACAAAAACTGCAACACGTATACCCAAAAAGCGTTTGTTTTGACAATTTTGTTGCAACAAATATCTACACCACAAGCAAATGCACCACCTTTGACGTATGCCGAAAAAAGCAATTTGTTGGAAGGTGCCACCTGCCACTGGTGGGAGAACATAACGTTGCAAACGCCATAGCCGTTGTGGGCTTGTGCCATCAACTAAAACTACCGCTGTTGCAGGTGATAAACGCCCTTCCCACCTTTGAGGGTGTGGGACGGAGATGGACAGAGGTGCCGTATAAATGTAAAGTTATTTGCGACTACGCACACCATCCGACGGAAATTATCACCACGGTACAAACGGCAAAGAACGTTGCAAAAGGAAAGGTTTTTTGCATTTTTCAGCCGCACACCTACACACGAACACGGGCATTTTGGCAACAATTTGCTACCTGTTTTAACGGCACAACGGTGGTTTATCTGCCGATTTTTCCCGCACGAGAATTGCCCCTATCGGGCGTTACGTCAAAAAACCTGCGAGATTTTGCCCTTTCCGTCGGCATAGACGCGCACTACTGCGAAAGCTTTTTGGATTGCAAAAAATTTGTGGAACAACACGTCGCCCAATGCGACACTTTGTTGATACTTGGCGCAGGCGACGTTGTGGACTTTGCGCAACTGCTAACCAACTAAAAAGAGCATTTAGTAACGCTACAACTAACTCAAAACAAAAGTTGTCGACGGCGTCACAATTTATCAACCAAATAACGTATTGACAATATTGCAATCTGCTAACAAAAAAAGACTATTTTGCACAACCTAACGGCAAAACAACGTCGAGCAATAGCACAATTGCTATCAAAACATTGTGTAGCGGGCAACCTACTACTACAAAAAAGTTAGCGTTATCACAACCCAAAAGGAACAAAAAACCTTGGACGTATTGCAAATTTTGCAACAAACCCAAGGTTTTGTTTTTTATCTAACGGAAAAATGCACGTAGCCGGCACCGCTTGCGGTATCGGTTGTAAGTTTTACTGTCAAACATTCGTATTGTTCGTCGGGACTTTCGTAGGGGATGTAGCCCACGTTTGTGCCGTTTGACGTTACCACCCAACGATCGTGCAAGCATTGCGGAACAAGTTTCAAGTTGTTGTACACTTGGTTGTGCAGGGTAATTTCTACGCCATTTAGTGTAACGGTGGAAATAAAACCGCTTTCCGTTCCGTTGCTTGATTGAACGTAGGTATCTTCGTCGGGGCTGACAATCAACTCCACGACACGATCGGAAACGTCGTCGAGTATGCAGTAGTCGTTGTGATCCACTTGGTAGGTATCGCCAAAACACGTCGGGCGCATAACTCCGTCCAAGAATATAGCAGTGTTTGCCGATTGGTTTAGCGTGAACGTTCCCTTTACAACACCGCCCTGATACACCGTTATTTTGGCATTGTTGGGTGTTGCCGCACTACCGCTTGAGGAGGCTTCGGCAAGGTTGATTGTTACGTTTTCCGCTTGGTTGATTTTAAATTGACCTACCTGCACGTTGCCTTGGTAGATGGTTGCAGTGCTTTGCTCGTAGACGGGCACCGTTACAAGATGGCTGTAGGTATCGTTTAGACAAAACTTGCCAAGCAACCTATTTTCCGCAGTGGTAATGGTAATTTCCTTGTTGCTTACGTCGTCGGCGGTGATGTAACCGACGTCATTTTGCAGTTGACCAACCCGTGAAGGTAACATTGGGGTTAGCATTTCCGTGGTGACAAATTCCTTGCTTTCAATTTCGTGCAAGATACCTATTGCTTCGCCAAAAAAGTCCTGCGAACGTGCAGAAGTTTGTACGTTGACACTTTGGGCAACAAACACACAGCTTTGCGCACCGATGGTGGATTTGTACAACTCGGTGCAATCGTTTTTACTACGTGCCACAAGTTGGACGTACACGGCACCTTCTTCCGCAAGAATATTTCCACCCAACACGTAGGTTACCGTGGTGTTTTGCTCATCCGCCACTGCCGTTAACTTTGGCGAAACCCAATTGTGATGAGGACAAGAAAATTCGAAGTAGAAATCGGCTTCTTGTGCAAGTGTGTTCGGTATTGTTACAGACAATTTGGTAGTTGCGTTTTCCCCTTGATTGCAAGTGGGCGTACCTTCAAAAGCCAAAACTTTGTTTTCGTCCAGTGCGCCGTAGATTACAAATTCGGTCAAAATACCTCCTTTTGTAGTTTTACGCAACACAATTGTACCAAACGAATTGCCATTTTGCAAACAAACCTGTCAGGAAAGATATTGCATTTGCCCTCCGCAATCGTCACAAACAAAGCACTGCTTTTGTGTACAATCGACGCACTCAGTTTTGCCACAAGTTTGACATTTGCAGTAGTTTTGATTTGTTTCCCGCTTACATTTGGAACACTCCATACAACACTCCTTTTTGATTATTTTTTGCCATATAGTGCCAAAAATAAACATACGGTGTGCTGTTTTTTGCAACAATAGGCATTGCAAGGCTCATTATGCACTGCCGTGTTTCCTTTG
>CAZDLE010000134.1:0-2635 GCA_964506035.1 uncultured Oscillospiraceae bacterium
TTTGGCATATCACGTTGCCTATGGTTTATCCCACTTTAACAACCTTCCTTATCACGGGTGTTGCAGGATTATTTACAAACCAAATCAACCTGTTTTCTTTCTATGGCGACGGCGCACCAAGCGATTTGCAAACCTACGGCTACTATTTGTATCAACAAACCAGCCTGATCACAAACGATGCCGAATACCCAATACTTTCTGCAATGGGCTTAATTTTGACGGTAGTTACCGTTGCAATAACGCTAATTGCCCGTTTCTTGTTGGAAAAATTCGGTCCGTCCGAGGACTAAGGAGGAATTATGTCAAGTCAAAACAAAAGATTAAAAGAGGGCATGACTCCGCTCACCATAGCAATGCTTGTGTTTCTTGGTATCTACGTCATTTCTCTTATAGCTCCTCTTCTTTGGGCGTTTTTAACCTCATTCAAAAGCTACAACGACTTCCGCATTAACATAGTTGGTCTACCGCAAAAGTGGGAGTGGAACTACTCAACCGTTTTTAAGCATTTTAAGGTACAAATCGATACCGAAACGGGACAAGTCTACGTTGGCATGGGACTTATGTATGTGTACTCCGTTTTGTATGCGGTAGGTTGCGCCTTTTTCAACACATTGGTGCCTTGCACAACTTCCTACTGCTGTGCACGTTTTAGTAAATGGCGTTTTTCCAAATTGATGTACACTGTGGTTATCGTAACCATGGCGTTGCCCATTGTAGGTAACCTTCCGTCGGAAATTCGTGTTGCAAAAGCGCTGGGGTTGTACGACCATATCTACGGTTTGTGGATAATGCGCGCTAACTTTTTGGGAATGTATTTCCTTGTGTTCTACAACAACTTTAAAAGTATGCCCGTCGGCTACCGTGAAGCGGCAAAAATCGATGGTGCAGGCAACTTTGGAATATTCCTCAACGTGGAATTCCCCTTGGTTAAAAACACATTCTTTACCGTTATGTTGATCAACTTTATCGCATTTTGGAACGACTATCAAGGTGCATTGATCTATCTACCGTCCTATCCCACAATTTCTTTGGGCATGTACCACATTGCCTACACGGCGGATAACGAAATGTCACGTGTTCCGATGCGAATGACTGGTGCAATGCTAATGTTGATCCCAATTTTAATTGTTTTCCTCATTTTCCACAAACGTTTGCTGTCCAACCTTACAATCGGTGGACTAAAAGGCTAAAAACCACAAAACGGATTTCTCTTTTTAGGGAAGTCCGTTTTTTGCTTTTTGTGCAAAAAATGCCGTTTTTTGGTAAAATACTTGTAATTTTTGCAAGTAATTACCAAAAATTGAAAGTATTTTACAAAAAGAAAACCAAATATTGGGTAGGTGTTCCATCTTGAAATGAGGTTCACAGTTTGGTAAAATACTACTATGAATAATTGTTTCTAAATTGCACATACTTGATTGATATGTATTTTAGAAATATAGCAAAAAAACAAATATAAAAATAACAGTAAGGAGACAAAAATGAAGAACTTTTATCGCATTGTATCGTTGATTCTTATTGTGGTAGTTATGGCAACGATTTTTGTTGCTTGTACCCCGACTGACTCCAACGATCCCGCTAACGAAAAAATCGACACATCCAGAACGCAAATTTTTGTTTATAACTTTGCCGGTGGCTACGGCACCGATTGGCTTGTTGCACTCAAAAAGCGTTACGAAGAACTGCACAAGGACGACGTTTACGAAGAGGGTAAAAAGGGCGTTCAAGTGTACATCAACGCTCAAAAAACCAGTGTCGAAAGCTACATGGACAGCATTCTCGACAACAGAGACGAGGTGTACTTTGCCGAATACGTCGACTACTTCACTTTGCTTTCCAAAGATCTTGTTGCCGATATCACCGATGCGGTAACAGGCGACCTTGGCAGTTATGGCGATGCGGCAGGCACAACCATCGAAAGCAAGCTGAGTCCACAACTACAAAACTACTACGGAGTTAGCGACGGTACCTCCAAAAAGTACTATGCATTGCCTCACTACGCAGCATATAACGGACTTGCCTACAACATCGACCTGTTCGAGGAAAGAGGTTACTATTTCCGTGACGATCGTTCCGACGTGGAAGTTTTGGAAGACAACTTTGTTTTGCCCAATACCAACGAAAAACGCAGTGCAGGCCCTGATGGAACGTATGGCACTTCCGACGACGGTTTGCCTGCAACCTACGACGAGTTTTTCCTCTTGTGCGACTACATTGCCTACGACGGTAACACACCCGTTGTTTGGAACGGCACTGCATATCAAGACTACCTAAACGACCTCTTGTCGGCATTGGTTGTAGACTACGAAGGTTTGGACAACGCAACCCTTAACTACACTTTGGACGGAACCGCAACCGACCTTGGAAAAATTGTAAACGGCGAGTTTGTTTTAGACTCTACTCCCACAACAATCACGGCAGAAAACGGCTACGAACTTAAACGTCAAGCAGGCAAGTACTACGCTTTAACCTTCTTGGAAAAACTGATCAAAACAGACAGATATCACGGAAACAGCGTTTTTAACAATGCTTATTGGCATACCGATGCGCAAGACGACTTTTTGTATGCAGGCCACGACGGTGTGACCAAACCCATTGCTATGCTTTGCGGAGGTGTTTGGTGGCAGGCAGAGTC
>CAZDLE010000135.1:0-2627 GCA_964506035.1 uncultured Oscillospiraceae bacterium
GTGTTATGAGTACCAACCATGACGGAAGCCGCGTATCCGGTTTCTCTAATTACGACCACAACCCATATAATTCGGTAGAGTATGAAGTCTATGCAGTAGGTGAAGCAGTCCCTTCCTGCTGGCCGGGCAATAAATATGCAAGTTTAAATGGTACGTCCATGGCGGCACCGACGGTATCCGGGATTGCAGCATTGCTTCGTTCTTATTATACAGATAGAGAAGTCTATTCTACGAAGTTTATTCAGTCCCAGATTGTAAATACCGGTACACGCAATCCGTACAGTCCGTTTACGGAAGAAGCAGACGATGCCCATTCCGTAGCAAATGCCTACGAGGCATTGACCAGACTTCCAAAACCAGAAGTGAATCTCTATGATTATACGATTGATGATAGCAAAGACATTGCTTCAGCAAACAACGGAAATGGTGTTATTGATGCAGGCGAGACTGTACGCTTACATATCTCCCTCCACAACCGTGGTGGTGTGGCAAGTAACGTAAACGTATCCATCGACACCAAACGAGGAGAGGGATTGACGGATCCATACTTTACCTTTGTGAATCCGACCATGGAACTCTCTGATATCGGAACCTATTCCGTCAGAGAATCCGGAGACAAATACTTTGAGATTAAGGTAAGCAGTGACTGCCCGAATGATTATCTGGTAGACTTTAACATCCGTTATACCTACACAAACGGGATGGATAGTAAGGATACCACAACCTACAAAGGGGATGGAAAAGCACAATTCAATGTCAGCAGTGGTTACCATGTACCAAGAACCTTTACGGAAGATACCACCTACAAAGCAGACAGACTCTATATCATCGGAGAAGATGTGGTGATTCCGGAAGGCATTACCGTTACCTTCGAGGAAGGATGCCAGATTCAGTTCTATGATGACAGAGAGTATTACAATTCACCAAAAGTGACCGTATATGGAACCTTGAATCTGAAGGGAACCAAGGAAAAGATGGTGAAAGTAAGAGCATCGGAGAGGTATGCGAAATTGCTGTGCCTGATTAAAACACAATCTACAGGAAGTTTTTATGCTGAATATATAGATGCGGTGAATCTGTCGGTGGGAGAACTGAGAGGAAGAAACAAAGATAGCTATATTCGGGATTCGTATCTTATATATGCATCATCTTACAGGAGGATTGAAAACGGGGAAACAGTTTATAGTTTATATTTACGAGTGAAACAGTTGCAAGGAAATTATATCCGAGAGGAGAAGTGGTATCGATATTTAGGATATTCGAGCTCCTCTTATACAGAGTGGAATTCTAACTATATCCTTTCAAGTGTGAGCGATTCAGGCGGCGATGGAATATTGGCTGGAAATTTTACAAACAACTATGTAAATTCAAAAAAATACGGAAATTATAACTGTCACCAAAAGACGGAGAATAATATCTTTGTATATACGGGGCAAAAGGTGTCCCAACTTCCAAAATTTAATCTTGATAAGACCAGTGTGAAGAACAACACCTTCTCCAAGATTTATCAGGACTATGCAAGCCAGATTTTTACTGGCTACTACGATACAAGTGGAGAGCCGACTCTTGATCTTTCTGGCTCTTGCAGTGACCGTTCACTCCTCTGGCCACATGTGGTAAATCTGGAGATGTTCAATGCAGATGGAGAAGCCATTACCACAGTTGGTCGTGAGAAGATGAAGGTGCGTGTGACCTTCAACCGTCCGATGGATACCACCAAGGATACCTATATTACCTTTGGTAGTGTAGAGCCTTATGGGGATTATAAGATTACCGGCGAGTATATCAGTGATACCGTATGGGAAGGAACCTATACTTTGAAAGCACAGATTGAGAACGGACAGAACTACATGGTAGTTCGCAACGCCTGTGCAGCAGAGGATGAGACCAAGCGTGTATTTGGCGAACATGAACCATATGAGTTTACCATTGACACCACAAGTGCCATGTCCATGAACTTACAGGCAGTCGAGACAGATGATGGTATCGCGCTTACCTGGGCGCAGGATGATTATGATACCCTTATGGGATATAACATCTATCGCTCTGAGCAGAAGGATGGCAACTATGTGAAAATCAATCCGGCCATTCTGCTTCCGACCGAGAAGAGTTTCTTAGATGAGAATGCAGAACCGGGCAAGACCTACTGGTACACCTTTACCGTGGTGCTCTCCGATTTTACCGAGTCTGCTCCGGCAGGAAAGGTTATGGCGACAGCGAAGGATACCCAGAGCCCATCCCTCTATCATACACCGGTGAATCAGGGATATGAGAAGAACAACCTTGTGATTACTTGTACCGCAAGGGATAACGTGGCAATCAAGGAAGTCATTCTTTATTATCGGACGATTGGAACCAGTGAGTGGAAGAGCCTTACTATGGGCAAGAAGAATGATAAATACAGTGCGACCATCTTCGGCAATGATGTGACCCTGCAGGGATTGGAGTACTATATTGTAGCAACCGACGGTATCAATACCGTGAACAAAGGCGACGCCGAGACTCCTTACCAGATCGTGGTGAAAGCAGCAGACAGTCTGCTTGGCATGGGCGATGTGGATGGAAGCGGTAACGTTACCACCAAAGATGCCCTGATGTTGATGCAATGTATCAACGGAGATTTGATT
>CAZDLE010000136.1:0-2615 GCA_964506035.1 uncultured Oscillospiraceae bacterium
CAGTCTTTTCCCCCTTGCATAGTGCAAAGTAATTTGGTATAATGGATGTAATCAAATGGTGCAGACAGGCGTCTGCAAAGGTGCATAAGCGTGCAAAAAGGGGGTTGTTATGCTAAAATCCATACTGCTAAAGGCGGTGCCGGTGCCAAAAATTCAAAACTTTTCCAACTATTTGTTTGTCGGCCCCCATCCGGACGACATTGAAGTCGCATGCGGTGCAACGGTGGCGCGCCTTGTTTCAATGGGCAAAAAAGTCACTTTCGTTATCTGCACCGACGGTCGCGTGGGCGCATTGGACGGCAGTTTGACCAGCGAGCAAATTGTGGAAATCCGTCAAAAGGAGTCGTTGGAGTCTGCCCGTCTGCTGGGTGTGCAGGACGTTAGATTTTTACCCTTCCACGATGGTGGCGACTACACCGTGGACGATCTTGCCAAGGCGCTTGTCCCACATATTTTGGACGTTTGTCCTCAAATTGTGTTTTGCCCCGACCACACCGTGCCCAGCGAGTGCCATCCAGACCATCTAAAAACCGGTCAAGCGGTAACAAAAGCGGTATTTTTGGCAAGCTGGGATAAACTAACATCCCAACTTGGCTTGCAAGGTAGCGTGCCCAACCTCAATTTGGCGTACTACTACACCCACAAGCCCAACAGATATTTAAAAATATCCAAGTTCCGCAAGACTCATTTGGAAGCTATTGCCTGCCACAAATCTCAGTTTGACGCCGCCAATTTGAAAGCCTTCAAAACCTACTTTGGCGTGCGACAACTTCGCTTTGGACTACGCAGTTGCAAAGGGCGTGCCGATGGTTACCGCGTGCTTTCTCCAACCCACCAGCACTGTTTTCCGGAAATCGGCGAGTAGTGCGGATGTTTGAAAAATTGATATCACGTTGTACGATTTTTGCAACGATTTTACACAAAAATGGACGTTTAAGCAGAGAAAATCCGCCAAAAGACGTCCATTTGTGCATTTTTAGAGCATATACGTGTTGCCCTTTTACGTTGTTGGGTGACGTTTTGTTGGACGTTTGCGACGCCTATACGATGGATTTGTTAGAGCTCTTGCAAAACAAAATAAGATTGTGTACAACAGCAAAATGGCGTTGACGTTTGCATAAAAATTGCAATCAAACTGATAAAAATCGACGTGATATAGATAATGGTGTAAAATCCAACTAATATAATACCGTTACAATTATATAAACAATCCGCATTACGATCATTGTGCACGGTCACGGCAGGGCATAAAGGTCTTTGCAAAAATCTACGTTCAACATCTCTGTAGATATCTTCATACGACGCAACGAACAAATTTTTATGGGCTACTTTGTAAATATAAGGATTGGATTTTGAAACACGTCAAAACGGCACGCTTTGTAACGGATTTTTTTGCGTCAAAAGCGATACAAAAAATATCCTTTTCATGTATATCTACGTCAACAACCTACGTATTTTTGCAAATGTCGTGCAAACTATCGAAAAAATCTTGCATAGCATGGATTTGTTATGCAATATAATAGTCAAGCGCAGCGGTTTGTGATATAATACTACCCATGACGTTCGACTTTTTGGTTGATTTTCGTCAAAATTGCCCACTTCTCGGCATAAATCATGGTGAAAAAAATGGATTTTAATTTTTATTTGTCTTCGGCGCTGTTGGGGCTGGGGTTAGCAATGGATGCCTGCGCGGTGTCTATGGCAAACGGCCTAAAAGAACCCAAAATGCGCATCGGCAAAACAAGTTTAATCGCGTTGACGTTTGCGATTTTTCAGGCGATAATGCCACTTATCGGGTGGATTTGCGTGCATACCATCGTGGAAAGTTTCAAGGCTTTCGACAAAGTAGTGCCATTTATTGCGCTGGGATTGTTGGCGTTTATCGGTGGAAAAATGCTGTACGAAGGCTTCCACGACAAGCCTGACGAACAACAAACGGACGGCAAATCGCTAACTTTTGCGGCGTTGATAATGCAAGCGATTGCCACCAGTATCGACGCGCTTTCGGTGGGATTTACCATCGCCGACTACAACCTTACGCAGGCGCTTGTTTCGGTGGCAGTTATCTCCTTCGTGACATTTATCGTGTGTTTTGTGGCGGTGTTTTTAGGCAAAAAATTTGGCACAAAACTGGGCAACAAAGCCATCATTTTGGGCGGTTTGATTTTGATAGGAATCGGCATCGAAATTTTTATAAATGGCGTATTTTTTTGAGGACGTATCCACTTTTTTGCGACCAAACGACAAAAAACAGAGATATTTTTAACGTCCAAATAGACGTCAAAAACGCTCGAAAAACAGCACTAAAATCGGCATACGTCTCGTACTAAAAAACAGTTGACAGTAGATAATAATCGTATTGTTTTCAGCATAAAACACGTGCTACAAATTAAAAAGATATTTATGCACAAAATTTCAAAACGTCGCAATGCATAGCAAATATGATTGGTGCATTGCCAAATAAAATTTCTCACAACGTCAATAATTGCAAACGACTTACCTTTTGTTAATTGTAGCATTTATCTTTGTAGCAATCGTCCTGTCGTCACGTCGTCAAGTGGCAATCTTTTTACTAATTGCCCCCACTTGTTTGACAATATTGCAAAAGTAGTGTA
>CAZDLE010000137.1:0-2575 GCA_964506035.1 uncultured Oscillospiraceae bacterium
TTACTGCTCCGACAGCAGGTTGAATTGTATGTATTCTCATTGTTAGCCTCCTACTTTACTTCTTCTACGGCAACAAGGTGCTTTACTTTGAAAATCATACCACGTGTTGCGTCGTTATCGGGCAAAACGTTGAAAGTACGGATTTTTGTAAGACCAAGTGCTGCTACTGTTGCTTGTTGATTCTTTAGGCAACCATTAGTGCTTTTGATCAACGTTACTTTGATTTGTTTTTCAGTTGCTGTGTAAGGTGTTGTACCCTTTTGTGGTTTAGCAGGAAGTTGTTTTTCTACAACGTATCTGCCATTGATATAAAGAGGAGCCTTTACAGCGTTTTTCTTTCCAGCCATTAGATGTTTCCTCCTTAAATTTCTTCTACGCTCTTGCCACGAAGTTGTGCAATGCGTTCTTTGTTACGAAGACTTACCAAACCATTGAAGGTTGCCTTTACGCAGTTGATTGGGTTGTTGGAACCGTAAGACTTTGTACGGATATCCTTGATACCAACTGCTTCGAGCACGTTACGTACGGGACCACCAGCGATAACACCGGTACCGGTTTCGGCAGGCATCAAAAGAACCTTACCGCGACCAAACGTACCAATGGTTTCGTGGGGGATGGTTGTGTCGACAAGGTCGATTTTTACCATAGCCTTTTTAGCACGAAGTTGAGCCTTTTCGATAGCTTGTGGAACTTCGGCAGCCTTAGCCATACCGACACCAACGGAGCCTTTGCCGTCACCAACAACGCAAAGAGCGGAGAAACGCATTGTGCGACCACCCTTTACAACCTTGGTTACACGGTTAACAGCAACCAGCTTTTTGATAAGACCGTCGTCTTCGCGATTATCTCTTTCACGACTGTTGCGCTTGCCGCCCTTTCTATCAGAGCGATTGTCGCGGAAGTTGCGTTTTTGTTGTGGTTGTTGAGCAGTTTCGGTAGCGGGTGCTTCGGTAGCTACTACAACTTCTTCTACTACGTTTTCCATTTTTCAATCCCTCCTATTAGAATTTAAGACCGGCTTCTCTTGCGCCGTCTGCCAAAGCAGCAACTCTACCTGTGTAGATGTAACCACCACGGTCGAATACAACTTCGCTTACGCCAAGTTTTGTTGCTTTTGTTGCGATATCTTGTCCAACAGCCTTAGCTGCTTCTACCTTTGTTTTGCCTTCCAAAGTCTTTGCCAAAGCAAGAGAGCTGGATGCGCACAAAGTGTTGCCGTTTACGTCGTCAATGATTTGAGCGTAGATATAGTTTGTGGAACGGTAAACGCAAAGACGTGGTTTAACGCTTGTGCCGTATACCTTTTTTCTTACTCTTGCGTGACGGATTCTTCTGTCAGCATTTTTGTTCAACTTATTTATCATTTTCTACACTCCTTACTTACCTGTACGTTTACCAACTTTCAACGTTACGGTTTCTTCCTTATAACGGATGCCGTATGCGTGATATGGTTCAACAGGACGCTTTGCTTTGATGTTTGCAGCCGTTTGGCCAACAAGTTCCTTATCTACACCAGAAACGACAATTTCCGTTTGGGTGGGACATTCGAACTTGATACCAGCGGGAGCAACCATTTCTACCGGGTGAGAGAAACCGATGTTCATAACGAGTTTGTCGCCTTGAACTTGAGCTTTGTAACCCACACCGTTGATGATAACGTTGCGTGTAAAGCCTTCGGTAACACCCTTAACCATGTTTGCAACCAACGCTCTGTAAAGACCGTGTTTTGCTTGAACATCGGCATTTGCACCTTCGGGGCAAACCATGTGGATAACGTTGCCTTCGATTTGGCAACCGATAACCGTGCCGATATTGCGTGTGATAGAACCTTTTGCGCCTGCAACGGTGATAACGCCGTTGTCGTTAGTTACTGTAACGCCTGCAGGGATAGTGATAGGTTTTTTACCAATTCTTGACATGACCTACCTCCTTACCAAACAAACGCAAGCACTTCGCCACCAAGATTTTGGTTACGAGCGTTTTTGTCCGTCATAATGCCCTTGGATGTGGACACGATTGCAATTCCCAAGCCGTTCAAAACTTTGGGAAGTTCTTCACTTTTAGCATAAACTCTCAAACCGGGTTTGGAAATACGCTTCAAACCGGTGATAACCTTTTCGCCACGAGGACCGTACTTCAAGGTAACTTTCATAGAGTTTTGCAATTCTTTTTCGATAATTTCGTAGCCGGCGATATAACCTTCTGCAACGAGGATATCTGCAATAGCTTGCTTTGTCTTCGATGCCGGAATTTCTACATCGGCGTGTTTAGCTGTGATAGCATTTCTGATACGCGTGAGCATATCTGCAATAGGATCTGTAACAACCATTGTATTTTACCTCCTTACCAACTTGCTTTTTTAACGCCGGGGATTTCGCCCTTGTACGCTTTTTCTCTAAAGCAAATTCTGCAAATGCCGTACTTTCTCAATACAGAGTGAGGACGACCGCAGATAGAACAACGAGTATAACCACGAGTGGAATACTTGGGAGTTCTTTGTTGTTTGTTTATCATTGATTTTTTTGCCATATTACACCTCTACTATGCTCTAAAAGGCATACCCAAATACTTGAGC
>CAZDLE010000138.1:0-2539 GCA_964506035.1 uncultured Oscillospiraceae bacterium
ATAATAAAAAAAAGTGCGCCAACCGAAGTTAACGCACTAAAAAAAGCAAATTCCGGTCGTCGCCAAACAAACTGTATACAGATGGAGCAAAGTATGTATTATATATTTCCCCTAATCTATACGGAATTTGCGTTTTATCAAATTCACAAGGAGATAATATATAAACATATCACTTCACTTTTTTGGGCAACAGCGATAAAAGTACCCTAAAAATACTCATTTGTTGCTGTATATTCAGTTTGTTTGGCGATTTTATTATATCACTAACCATTGTCAAAATCAACAACTTGCACTAAAAATATGTCTTCACGGCGCAAAAAAAATCCCCAAAAGCAATAACTCTTGAGAATTTTTGTAGATTTTTTCTGTTTTGATTTTTTTATTTTCTATGTTTAATTTGATAGTTTTGTGAACGTTTGATAAAACATTTTGAAACGCGAGTAGCAACTAAGTCCTTTGTTGTTTATTCTTGCATCATTTTTTATAACAAATGCGTGTTACAACGTTATCTGCACGTAGGATTGTCGCGCTACAATGTAAATTGTTTTAGAATAGTGCTGATATTGCATCATTTTGTAATGATTTTTTCACAATCCGTATGATTTTTATTACTTCAACTTATACACAACGGCTTCGTAGGGGCGAAGTTTTGTTTTTTGCGGAATTTCGCAGGAGTCGTCGTAGTTGCTGGTAAGTAGTGCAAAATCTTGTTGTGCAATTTCCTTTGGCGGTGCAAAAGATACGTTTTTGTTGGCAAAATTACACACGACAAACAGTTTTCCGTATTCACTTTCTCGCAGATACGCCCAAATTTTGTTGCTGTTGCGATAAAAATCGGTGTATGTGCCGTACACAAACGACTTGTCCTTTTTGCGAAGTTGAATCAGTTTTTTGTAGTAGTTCAAAACGGAATTTGGATCTTCCTTTGCCTGTTTTGCGTTGATATCTACGTAGTTGGGATTAACCTTTAGCCAAGTTGTGTCGGCATTGGTAAACCCTGCGTTTTTGCTGTCGTCCCATTGCATGGGCGTGCGTGCATTATCTCGCGAGCAGTACGCGGTGCGTTTCATTGCGCCCTTTTTGCCAAAAATGCCTTTCATCATTTGATAGGTGCGCTTTGCTTCCACGTCTTGATAGTCGTTTATGTCCGTCATTTTGATAGACGTAGTGCCAAATTCCTGACCTTGGTAGATAAACGGCGTGCCGGAAAGAGTCATCAGCACCGTTGCCAACATCTTTGCGCCTTGCACACGATTTTCCGTAGCACTGCAATATCTACCTACAATGCGTGCTTGGTCGTGATTTTCCCAAAACAGGGTATTCCAACTCTTTCCGTACAACCCTTGTTGCCACGTGCGCATACTGTTTTTAAGTTTTTTCAAACTAAACGGACGTACAAGTTGTTTAAGCCCAAAATAGTTATCTGCATTTACCGAGTCAAACGCAAACACAGTTGTTAGATATTCGTTGCCTTCGGTGGTGTAGCGCAACGCTTTAGGCACGTTGATTAGCACGCTTTCACCCACTGTAAACGCATCGTACTGGCGCAAAACTTCCTGCAACTGACCGAGCAGTTCTTCCATACGCGGACCGTCGATATAGTGCTCGCGTCCACACAACGCAGGGCTGGGTTTGCCGTTGGGCAAACCGAAGGTTTTAGATAGCAACGTGATAACGTCACATCTAAAGCCGTCCACCCCTTTATCTAACCAAAATCTCAACACGTCTTGCATTTCTTTGATCACGTTGGGGTTAAAGTAGTTCAAATCGGGCTGGTTTTTGTCGAACAAATGAAGATACCATTTACCCACTTTTTCGTCGTATTGCCAAGCACTTCCGGCAAAAAAACTCGTCCAGTTGTTGGGCGGTTTTTTACCCCATTTGCCCTTGCCGTCTCGCCAATAGTAGTAGTCGTGGTATTTGCTGTTTACGTCGCGCGATTTTTGAAACCACTCGTGCTGGTCGCTTGTGTGGTTGATTACCAAATCCATTATCACTTTGATTTTGTTTTTGTGCAACAACTTTAGCATTTTGTCGAAATCTTCCATGGTGCCGTACTCGGGATTGATAGCGCGGTAGTCGGAAATATCGTAGCCAAAATCGGCATTGGGGCTAGCGTACAACGGCGAAAACCAAATTGCATCAATGCCCAAATCCACAAGATAGTTAATTTTGGAAATAATGCCCTTTATGTCGCCGATACCGTCGCTGTTGGAATCCTTAAAACTGCGTGGGTAAATTTGATAAAACACCGCTTCCTTGTACCATTGATTTTTCATAAAAACTCCTTAGTTGACTTTTTGAAATCATTGTTTAACTTTTTGCAATCGTCTTTGACTACACGTGACTATATTGTCACAAAACCGTTTTGCAACGTGACTTTTGAGTAGTAATCTTTTGATTGTTCAAACGTCATTTTTTGTTGATAATTGTTTGCGTCTATCACGGCACACCTAACTTAACTATGACAAAAACTTGTGCGCAAAAACTCAACTGCTTGTATTATATTATTTTTTCCACCATTTTTCAAGATTTATAT
>CAZDLE010000139.1:0-2488 GCA_964506035.1 uncultured Oscillospiraceae bacterium
GACCTAAGCAATTTGCCCGCCTCGGGAAAGGGCAGCGTAACCTGCCTCTACCAAGGGGAAAGCAAATCGGCCGATGTAACCATTATTGCAACAATCTATCAAGTTACCGCAGTTAGCGACGAAATTTCCATGCATCACTCCGTTGTGGAAAACTACGACTTTGCATCGTTGTTTTCTGCATATATCGATGGTACTAAAGTTACCATAACTACGGAAATGATTCAAACCGACGTTAAGGCGCAAGCAGGCGAATACACCTGCACCGTAACTTGCGGTAATGCAACAAAAACTGTCCGTATTTTGGTAACGGACAACCACAACGTGCAGGTTTATCCTGCTTTTGCAAACCTAACAATCGACGTTAGCCAAGTGCAAGATTTCGACTTTACAACGCTGTTTTGGTTGTACGTCGACAACCGTTTAGCACAGGTAACCGCCGATATGGTAGATAGTTCTGCCGTGCTTGCACAAACGGGCGAGTACAGCGTAAAACTGTCCTATAAAAACGTAACCACCACGAACGAGTTTTTTGTAACGCTAAAAGTTGGCGAGATTGCCAGCGTGGAAGTTACCGTTAACAATGCGGTGGTATACCCAAACAGTGGCACGTTGGATCTAACCTCCTTGTTCACAATTACCGTCGGGGGCAAAAACGTCACTGTAACGGCGGATATGATCCAAGGCAGTGTTAACTACGAAAATGTTGGCGAAAACGAAATTACCCTTACCTACAACGGACAAACCTACGTTGCCACGGTGGAAGTTCGCAAGGGCGTACTTATTCAACCCAAGGCGGAATTTATCGAAGTTGTTGTAGGTACCGACAAACGTTTCTACGATTTTTCTGCCGATTTCTCCGTGTTTATCAACGGTATTCCTTTCCGCAATATCGATAACTACGTAGATACGTCAAAGGTGGATTTCACCAAAGTGGGCGACTACGTTGTTACCGTAACAATTCCGTTCAACTACCAAAAGTGTACTCTTAGCGGAGCAAAGTTCGAATATTATTCGGAAACTATAACCTACAAAGTGGTGCAAAACGTTGTAGATCTTTCGGTAAAACAACCTGTTTTAAATTTAAAGGAACAAGATTCCTTCAATTTGACGGACAATTTGCTTTTGTACATCAATGGCTACAAGCAAAGCTTTACCGACAAAAAGGACTACGTCGATATCATCACCTGCTACTACGAAATTGAAAACGGTATCGATTTTTCCAAATCTGGCGAACAAACCGTGGTTATTGCACTGTATGCAAACGGCGTAGATAGCGATCCAGTCAAGGCGTCGTTCAAAGTAAACGTAGAGGGCGATATCGTCGTTAACGCTGTTAACAAAATTGTGTACAGTGGCGACACGATATATCCGTTGGATTTGTTTACCGTAACGGATAACGGACAAAGCGTGCCGGTTACACACCAAATGCTTTTGGGTAAAGTGGACGTGTTTACTCCCGGCATTTACACAATCACTGCAACCTACAAGGACGTTTCCGCAACGGCTGTGGTAACGGTTATGGAAGCTAAAATTCTTGGCACCTTCCGCACGCAAATGCGCACCATCCCCGTCGAAGACCAAGAGGACGAGGAAGGCTACGTTACTTCCGGCTCCGGTAGTATGCCAATAGGCAACGTTATCGTCACACGAGAAAAGGTTGTATTTAACGGCACCGATATGACCATCGTTTCCGCACCCACGTGCGATAGTTTGGTCGTTAAGGATGCACGCAACAACACCTACACCTTGCATTTTGATAACGGTGTTTTGGTGGCAGATCCGAACAACTCACTTCGTTTGATGTTTAGCGACTACAAACGCCCGTTGTTGTACTACAACGAAGCATATTGGACGGCTCAAACACACGTTGTGGTAAACTACGGCAGTTCGTACGTAATCGGTGTTACAAATTCTTGCTATTCCATCGATATGTTTGCACTGGAATCCGTCGATACCAACCAAACATGTTGGTACGCACTAAAGGTACAATTGCTCTATCACGGGGCTTCCGATACCGACTACGACGTAACGTGGGGCGAAGTTGCTCCGCAGGGCGAGCTTAAGTTGGCAAAAGACGAGGTAAACGCCATTGTGCTTAATGGTCAAAACTACGAGTTTACGATGTCTTCTTCCACCGTGGGCAAAATTAACCGCACGGAAACACAAACCTACGAGTGGGCTTATGTTAACTTGACGGGCAAGGTGGACGGCAAAAATGCCGAACTGCGCTTTGGCAGAACGGAAGATATCACCTTGATTGTAAACGGTGCACGTGTTGTCGATTCCTTTGCATTGCAAAACTACACAAATACTTCGCCAAATGCGTACATAAACCATCAAACGGGCGAAGTGTTTATCTACAGCTACACTTCAAAATACTTTAGCTACAAGTTTACGGTAGATATCGAAAACAAAACATTCCAACTTGTACCGTCGGACAACGTCGTCGGCTACTACGAGCTTGGCAAGGCGTACATCTATTTGGATG
>CAZDLE010000140.1:0-2486 GCA_964506035.1 uncultured Oscillospiraceae bacterium
TTATGCAATTGACGTTGATGCCCGTCTTGGCATGCTAAAGCGCGCCTTGTCGCACATTAAAAACGTGGAAGTTTGCGCTTGCGAAGGCATGATGACGGATTTTTGTAAGCATGTTGGTGCAACAGTTATGATAAAATCTATCCGCAACGCAATGGATTTGCAATCGGTGATAGACCTTTGCGACGTTAACGAAAGTTATTGGGATGGCGAAACGGTGTTTGTTGTGGGTAGCAAGCAATATCGCCACGTGTCCAGTTCGCTTGTGCGCGAATTGGCAAGTCTTGGACAGGATTTTTCTCAATACGTTCCGGAAAATTGTTTGGACGAAATTACAAAATATTTGGTTGGTTAAGTGATGTTTATACAACAAAAGAAATTGCCTACCGCTAGCGAAGTTAAATCGCAACTACCGATAGACAATAAATTGCAAAACTTCAAATTATTTTGCGACGAAAGTCTGCGCCAAAATTTGATAACAAAACAAAAATTCGTTGTCGTTTGCGGACCTTGTTCGGCGGACGACCCCGTTGCTGTTGCACAATACGTTGGCAAATTGAAACAAGTTGCCGATCTTTGTCCAAATTTGCTTGTTGTTGCGCGTGTGTACACTGCAAAACCGCGTTCCAACGGTATGGGCTACAAAGGGTTGTGCTTTGGTCAAGACGGTTGCGATATCGCAAATGGCATTGTTGCTTGTCGCAAAATGATGATAGAATGCCTAAAAATTGGCTTGCCAATTGCTGACGAGTTGTTGTATCCCGAGTTGTTTGGCTATTTTGACGATCTTGTTAGCTACAGTTTTATTGGAGCACGCAGTAGTGAAGATAGTTTGCATCGCGCTTATTCTTCCGCATTAGATATCTGTTGCGGTGTTAAAAATGCCACCGACGGCGACGTTGAGAAACTTGTTCAATCGTTGCAAGCGGTGTCGTTGCCTACAGTTTTCCCTTATTTGGGCGAGCAAGTTCAAACAAACGGATGTAATTGTGCTCACGTCGTGTTGCGTGGTGGTGCAATGGATGGCGAATATTTGCCAAATATCGACAGTCAAACTGTAGCAAAGGTCAAACGTGATTTGCAAAATCTTGGTCTAAACGACTTTATCATGGCAGATTTAAGTCACGCAAACAGCAAAAAAATTGCTCACAATCAAATTGAGAATGCAAAAGCAGTGATTTGTGACGTCAACGTTAATGGTGTTATGATTGAAAGTTACCTTTCGGACGGTACTGACGGAGCCACCTTTGGTGTGTCGAAAACGGACGAATGTTTGAGTTTTGAGGATACAAAAAATCTTCTTTTGATGCTAAACGACCAATTTGCGAAAAGATAGGTTTGTGTAAATATTTAATACAATAGTTCAAGCTTAGTCCTAACGCATAAATAATTTAATACTGCAATAGTGCAAACCATTGGGATTTTCTGCTAAAAAGCTTTTGTATTTTTGTAGGATTGATAAGTATATTCTAAAAATTATGGCACCTGTTGAAAAACAAGTGCCATTTTTTGTATACAATAGTTATTGTTTTGTGCTTAGATATGCTTGATATCGTGCAGTATTAATTCAAATTAGGAACCATCGCCTGATTGTTAGCTGTTAATAGCAACGATTTTTATTCTGCGCTCATTATATCTGCATTATTCTGTGGGCGAAGTTAAATAAATGCTATCTGTTATACTATGTATGTCTGCGCGTCCTTGCATGCATCTATAAAAATATCCTCGCTAAAACAAAAGCAATCAGAGTGGCAAAGGCGCTTTGGGTGCACTTTATTTTGAGTAGCTGGGCAAACTTGACGCCTTTTTGCGCAAGGAAGGCAAAGCATTGCATTGCAACGCACAATCCGCCAAAAGACAGCAGTGCCGATGTGCAAACTGTGGCAACAAAAATATTGCAGTTTTGAGTAATTTTGATAATTCCGCTTGTCATTTCCAGCAGTCCAATGGCAAAAAACACAGTTGGATGTTGGCTTATGGATAATGGTAAAATACCTTGTATCATCTCAGTAAAGACGAAAAACAATGCGATCAATCCGCCGACGGAAAGGACGGATAGTATCGAATTGGTAAGTGTGGTGCCAAAGTCTGCGCCGTTAAACATTCCTACGCTATTGTATTTGTGGGATTTTCCCGCGGTATAGAGCAGTCCGTTTAGTATCATTGCGACTATCTGCGAAAGGCAAATAATGGTCGTTGCGGTTGCATTATCTAAAAGAGTGCCTATTGTTGCCACAATAAAAATCGGGTTAGGTGTGGAGCAAAAACTACACATTGCTACGGCTGTTTTACCGTCGACGTTTTGTTGGGAAATAGCCTTTGCGCCGGCAGGGTAACCGCACAAAAAACTGACGAACCAAACGTTGTCGCAATCCATTGTAAACAGCGATTTCGACAGCGAAAATCCTCTTTTGCGCATGTTTTTTGCGTACAAGGTGGAAAGCAGTGCAAAAGGAAAAAGCACCGGCAATACGTTGTGCGCCCACACT
>CAZDLE010000141.1:0-2472 GCA_964506035.1 uncultured Oscillospiraceae bacterium
CTCCAAAGTATATCAACTTTTTGCAAACTAAGGAAACTATGAATATCGAAAAACAGGACGCGTCGGTAACCATTCAAAACTTTTTGAACAAGGTACAACATTTTTATCATCCAGCCGACGTTAACTTAATAGTAAAGGCGTACGACCTTGCGGAAAAAGCGCACCAAGGTCAATTTCGCGCGAGCGGACGTCCCTATATCACCCACCCGGTAATCGTTGCCGAGTTACTTATTGATATGGGCATGGACGTGCCGACCATTTGTGCTGCGTTGTTGCACGACACAGTGGAAGATACTTATGTTAGTGATAGCGACCTGCGCGAGCAATTTGGCGACGAAATTGCCTATCTTGTTGCGGGAGTTACCAAATTGGAAAAAATCCAATTCCACAATAAGGAAGAAGAACAAGCGGAAAATATGCGCAAAATGTTCTTTGCAATGGCAAAGGACATCCGCGTTATGCTTATCAAACTTGCCGACAGATTGCACAATATGCGCAGTTTGATGTATCTTTCGCCCCAAAAACAACAAATAATCGCAAAAGAAACGTTGGATATTTTTGCACCTATCGCAGGCAGACTGGGTATTTCTCCCATCAAAAGCGAATTGGAAGACTTGTGCCTAAAGTATCTTGACCGCGAAGCATACGATTCTATCGCACAGGGTATCGCACTTAAAAAGACGGAGCGCGACGAAATTGTAGATAGTTTTATTGATGCTGTCAGTGCCGAACTAAAGTCGGCTGGTATTTGCGACTTTGATATCTACGGCAGAGTTAAGCACTTGTATTCCATCTACAAAAAGATGAAAAAGCAAAACAAAACGCTGGATCAGGTGTACGACTTAACAGCTGTGCGCGTGATTGTTGATTCAATCAAGGATTGCTATGCCGTTTTGGGCGCTATTCACGCCAAATGGAAGCCCATGCCGGGACGTTTTAAGGACTACATTGCCGTTCCCAAGCCGAACATGTACCAATCTTTGCACACAACGGTGTTTATCGACTATCAAGAGCATAGATATCCCATCGAAGTGCAAATTCGTACTCACCAAATGCACAAAATTGCCGAATACGGTATCGCTGCGCACTGGAAGTACAAGGAAGGGTTCAACGGTGCAACGGAAATGGACGATAACCTTGCTTGGGTAAAGGAAGTTTTGTCCTACGACAAAGATTTTCACGATGGACGCGAGTTCTTGGAACTTATTCGCAAGGACATTTCCAACACAAACGAAGTTTACGTGTTCACGCCAAATGGTGACGTCAAGATTTTGCAAGCAGGAGCAACGGCTTTGGACTTTGCTTACAGTGTCCATAGTGCCGTTGGTAACCATTGCGTAGGAATCAAAATCAACAACAAAATCGTTCCGTTAGAAACGGTTTTACAAACGGGCGATACCGTAGAAGTAATGACCAACCCCAATGCCAAGGGACCGTCACGCGACTGGCTAAAAATTGCCGTTATGCCCTCTACAAAGAGCAAAATTCGTCAATTTTTCAAGCGTGAATTGAAAGATGAGTACATTCGCACCGGCAAATCCATGATCGAACGCGATGCGCGCCATCGCAATATTGCTCCAAGTGAACTTATCACGCCGGAATCGTTGCAAGCCGTTTGTGATCGTTACATGTTTACCTCTCCGGAAGAAATGTACGCCGCCGTTGGCTACGGAAGTATATCGCTCAGCCAAGTTGTACTAAAACTGATATCGTCCAACAAAGCGCTCAGTGACCGTATCAAAACACGCAACGCAGTACGCAAAAACAACCCCACTAAAAAGGAAAATGCTGTTATCATCAAAGGAATGGACGATCTTTTGGTGCGTTTTTCCAAGTGCTGTTCTCCCGTTCCCGGGGACGAAATCGTCGGTTACATCTCGCGTGGCCGTGGCGTTTGCGTTCATCGTGCCGATTGTCCTGCAATCAAGGGTATGGAATCGGAACGTTTGGTAGAAGCTCAGTGGGTAAACGTGGACAACAAAGCCACCTTCCAAGCTAGTATCGAAATTATTGCGGAAAACAAAGGTGATATTTTTGCCGATATCACTAAAGCTATTGCCGGTGAAGGTTTGCCTATTGTTGCAATCAACGCACGTAAGGATCGCAAAGGCAATGCCGTTGCATCTGTTACGGTGGAAATTTCCAACCATGAGCAGTGTAATCAAATCATACAAAAACTCAAATCAATTCCTGCGGTAATCAATGCCTACCGCACGCACGCATGAAACAAATTTACCCTTTTCCAACAGGTCGAATAAACACAAATTGCTACGTAATTGTGCAAGATGGCAAATGTATCGTTATCGACGTTGCATATCATTGCCAAAAGATTGTGGATTTTGTCAACCAAAACAATCTTCAGGTTGTTGCGATATTGCTTACTCATGGACATTTTGACCACTGTGGCGGTGTTGAAGAGTTAAAATCAGGTTGCAATTTAGCAAACGTGCCCGTATATGCGCATGCTGACGA
>CAZDLE010000142.1:0-2411 GCA_964506035.1 uncultured Oscillospiraceae bacterium
AAAGTCCGTTTGCATTGCGCAGACGGACTTTTTATGTTTTGCTAAAAAACAATTTTTAGTTGACGCGTTATTATTTATAGATAAGGCGCACAATAAGTCACAGTGTATTTTGTCCCACCAATCACATGCAATCTATCGCAACAAAAAAAAGACAACTTGGAATTTTCCAAATTGTCTCTTTGTTGTTTGGTTGATTTTGCAGTTGATTAGTCAGCAACGTAAGGAATCAAAGCCATTTGACGTGCGCGTTTTACTGCAACGGCAAGTTCACGTTGGTGACGAGCACAAACACCTGTCATACGGCGGGGAAGAATTTTTCCGCTTTCGGTAAGGTACTTGCGAAGTTTAGCAACGTCCTTGTAATCAATGGTTTCTGCCTTTTCGATACAGAAGTTGCAAACCTTACGGCGAGCAGGTCTTCTCATAGGCTTTTTGAATTCTCTGTTTTCCATTATCTTATCTCCTTATAATTAGAAGGGCATATCGTCGTCGCCGGAATCTACTTCGGTAAGTTGGTCAATAGATTTTTTAGCGGGGGATGCCGGTTGTGGTTGTCCGTTTGCATTCGGACGGGACAAAAACTCAACTTGGTCTGCGCGAACGTCGAAAGTTTGACGTCTTACGCCGTCACGTTCGTAACTGCCCGTTTGGATGGAACCGGAAACGGCAACTTGGCTACCTTTTACAAGGTATTTGCCACAGTTTTGTGCGGTTGCGTTCCATGCTACGATATTGATAAAATCCGCTTGGGTTTCGCCATCGCGCGAGTAGGTACGGTTTACGGCAATACTAAAACGACAAAGGGTTGTGCCGGAATCCAAAGTTTGAGTTTGTGGATCTTGAGTGAGTCTACCAATCAAAAATACTTTGTTCATAGATATTCTCCCTTTCGTACTACTTTTTTACAGTAACAAAACGCATTACACTGTCGGTGATACGCATAACACGTTCAACTTCGGCAGGAAGTGCTGCGGGTGCGGTGTAGTTTACAAGAACGTAGTAGCCTTCTGTTTTGTAGTTGATGGGATATGCAAGTTTGCGTGTGCCCCACTTGTCAACAGAATCAACTGTACCGCCGTTATCTGTAATGATTGCCGAGATTTTTGCGATTACCGCCTCTTTAGCTTCGTCGGACAATTCGTTGCTGATAATGTACAACAATTCGTAATTGTTCATAATTTTTTACCTCCTTATGGTCTATTGTGGCAACAAATAGGATTTCGTTGCAAGGTGCTCGTACTACGAGCCATACTATTATATATTAGATTGTCAAAAATTGCAAGTGTTTTGCAAAAGTTTATTTTTGTGGGATTTTTGCCACATTTTTGGCGTTTTTGCCCCACTCAAAAACAATTTACATATCTTGCGTTTTGTTGTATAATGTTGCAAAAATTACTTGGGCTTTGCAAGCGATATGGAAATAAAACACATACTACAACAAAACAATTTTAAGTTCAACAAACAATTTGGACAAAACTTTTTGACGGACGACAATTTGCTTGCCAACATTGCCATTGATGCCGGTGTGGACGGTGGCACGGTGCTGGAAATTGGCGCAGGCGCAGGTACGCTAACCAAAACGCTATCGCGCTATGCCGACAAAGTTATCAGTTTTGAAGTGGATCGCAATCTTCAAAAGGTGCTTGACGCCACTCTTGCCGATTGCAACAACGTTCAAATCGTTATGGGCGACGTGATGAAATACAAAATGGAAGATATCGAAAACCTTTGCAAAGGAGCCTACCGCTTGGTTGCAAACATCCCCTACTACATCACAACGCCACTGCTTATGCGGTTTGTGGAGGAGGGCAAAAACGTTACTTCCATTACCCTTACCATCCAAAAGGAAGTTGCCGAAAGGTTGGCATCCAAGCCTGCCACCAAGGACTACGGTGCAATTACCGTTGCCGTGCAAGCCGTTGCCGACGTTACCATAACGCGCATTTTGCCACGAGATTTGTTCTACCCCGCGCCAAACGTCGATTCCGCCGTGGTGCGTATCGACCTAAACAAAAACAAATTTGATATTGCCGACCACGAGTTTTTCCGCAAGGTGGTAAAAATTTCCTTTGCGATGCGTCGTAAGACGTTGGTAAACAACCTGATGGTTGGCTTCAAAATGGACCGCACTACCGCCGAAAAGGTGCTTGCACAATGCGATTTGCTACCAACTTGTCGTGGCGAGGAACTGTCGGTGCAAAAGTTTGTAGAATTGTACAACGTGCTTGCCAAGGTTGTTGAAGGTTGACGGCAAAATACAAAGTTAGTCACAAAAGTGAGCGTTAAAGGTCAAGTTTTGTGCGCCTTAAATGACGATTGCGTGACAAAGCGGATTGTTCGTTGCAAATCAGCAAGTAGAAATAACTGCTCGTCTGTACTTCTTAACTCATAACTATTTACTGCTCACTAAT
>CAZDLE010000143.1:0-2387 GCA_964506035.1 uncultured Oscillospiraceae bacterium
GCATAGGGATTACCAAGTATGGTGGCGACAAAAACGTTAACGGTGTTATGAAAAACATCTTTGTTGAAAACGTTTGTGCGTGCGCATCAAAAGGCACCAAGGACGTGGAAGGCGGTAACTACCCCTTTATTTGGGTAGAGGCAGGTTTGGACGTGGAAAACCTTGTTTTGAACAAAGTTGTGCGTGAAGAATACACCTACACAACCTCCACAATCAAAATCGACAGCGGTGCCAACGTCAACGGTTTGGTTGTGTCCAACGTATTGCAAAAAAATCGCACAAACGGCGAGCTGAAATGTTTGGATATTCAAGGCAACGTCACAAACGACGTAATTTGTAACATCAGGGAGGAATAATTGTGCCGACGAAGTGAACCTTTTAACGGCTCACTTCTTTTTCTTGGTACGGTATCAAATATCGAGGTAAAAACTTGGCGTTCGATGGAAAACGCAGATGCAGTCAAAATGGCATATAGACCTTGCATTGCTTGGTTGCATTTACCTTAACGTTCGTTATTTAACCAATTTGGCATAATTTTAGTTTGTATGGATTTTACAGGTACTTCAATTATTCTTTTAGTGTGCTTGTCACTTTTTTGTTCGACCGTCTCTAATTTTTTTAAAGCGTACTATTGCAAACGAGCAATCAACGGCACAAGCGACTACTTTTTGCTAAACGGCGGTATGTTTGTAGTTGCAACGTTGGTAATTTTGCTGATATCCTTGTTCAAAATAACCTTTTCGTGGTACTCGTTTTTCGTCGGTATGCTGTTTGGAACAATAACTTTTGCCTTTTCGTTGGTATATTGCATGGCTATCAACCAAGGCCCAATTTCCTACTCCAACGTGATTGTAAATATGTCTACAATTCTAACGGCACTTTCCGGTTGGATTTTTTGGCAAGAGAAACTAAACCCTTTTACCATTGTGGGCATTGTTTTGATGGTGGGCTGTATGATTTTGTCCAATGCAAAAACCGATGGTCAGCAACAAACAAAAGGCAAGTTTAAGTGGCTTTTGTTGGTAATTTTTGCCATGATGTTGTCTGCGTGCGTAGGACTTTGTCAAAAGGTGCACCAAACATCATCTCACGCAAGCGAAATATACTGCATGTTACTTGTGGCATTTGTTGTTTGCTCGTTGCTATCTTTTGTGGCTTGGGCAATAATTCGCAAGAAGGAACACGTTACCGAAGGCGAACAAAACAGATTTTCCTTTAAACGGTTTGCGCTGTGCTGTTCGGCAATAGGCGTAACCTACGGTACGGTAAACGTACTAAATTTGTATCTGTCCGGCGTTATCAACACGGCAGTGTTTTTCCCCATTGTCAACGGAATACCCCTTGTGCTTATAATGGTTTTGTCCTTTGTTTTCTTCAAGGAAAAACTAACAAAAAAACAAGTGGTAGGCATTAGCTTGGGTATTTTGTCGTTGGCGTGTCTTTGCCTGTCCAACGTGATGTAAGGAGCAAAAAACAATGGACGTATTGATTTTTTGCGGACAAAGCAACATGCAGGGCGAATCGGAAGGCTTACCTTTTAACAATACCGAAGTGCAAAATGCAAAGCAATATTTGCACCTTTCCCGCTCGCTTGTACCGCTAAAACATCCCGTAGGGGAGGATATTTACGGCGAAGGTCAACTTTTGCTTGCATCGGCATGCAACGGTTGTGGTACGTTGGTGCCAGCCTTTTGTCGTCAATACACCCAAACAAGCGGTAATAACGTTGTTGCAATACACGTAGCAAAGGGCGCAACTACAATAGCAGAGTGGCTTCCCGATACTGCACGCTACAAGTGTGCCGTAAACAAAATTTTGGCAGGTATCCGTCTTGCAAACAAAACGGAGCAGGTGCAACGCATTTGCTTGGTGTGGCTACAAGGCGAGTCGGATGCCGTTAGTGCAGTTTCTACCGAAAACTACCTAAAAAATCTTGTCACGCTAAAAAACGCCCTAAAACGGGATGTTGGATTAAACGTGTTTGGCATAATTCAGGTGGGGTATTTTGCTTCGCAAGTAGATTGGCTAAGCGATAGTCAATCGATTAGACGTGCTCACGACGAAAACGTAATGCGTGCTCAGCAACTTGCTTGCCAGCAGGAGGACTTTGTTATGCTCACGGACGTGTGCAAAAAACTTAGCGTCGATGCGCAGTTTATCAACCCTAACGTTTGTGGTCACTACAACAACCTTGCGCTGGATTTGATTGGTCAAACCGCAGGCAAAGCATTGGCAAAAGTCATCACAAACAACTAACGTTTTGCATCAACCATCCATAATTAGCGTCTAACTTTCGTTATCAAAAATCGTAAACAAAAAATGTAATATCCATCAAACTGCAATCAACCATTGCAGTAATAAGAAATTTGTAATAAACCATTGTAAAC
>CAZDLE010000144.1:0-2303 GCA_964506035.1 uncultured Oscillospiraceae bacterium
TTTTCGCCTCTTACGTAGCCTTCCAAAACGTTGATTGGAGGTGTGCCAAGGAATTTTGCAACAAACAGGTTAGTGGGGTTATCGTAAACTTCTTGAGGTTTGCCGATTTGTTGAACAACGCCCAACTTCATAACAACGATAACGTCGGAAATAGACATAGCTTCTTCTTGATCGTGCGTTACGAACACCGTTGTGATGCCTGTTTCACGTTGAATACGTTTGATTTCTTCACGGGTTTGCAAACGGAGACGAGCATCCAAGTTAGAAAGGGGCTCATCCAAAAGCAAAACTCTGGGCATCTTTACAAGCGCACGTGCGATTGCAACACGTTGTTGTTGACCGCCGGAAAGTTCGCTGGGCTTGCGATCCATAAGGTCGTCGATTTGAACGAGTTTTGCGACGTGCAAAGCTCTTTCAAGCATTTCCGTCTTGGTAAGCTTGTCGGCACCCTTAAAGTTTTCCAATGGGAACATTATGTTTTGCTTTACGGTCATGTGCGGATACAAAGCATAGTTTTGGAATACAAGTCCAACACCACGGTTTTCCGGAGACAATTCCGTAACGTCGTCGTCACCGAAGAAAATTTTACCGCCGGTAGGGGCTTGCAATCCACAAATCATGTACAACGTTGTACTCTTACCACAACCGGACGGTCCAAGCAAACCAACGAGTTTTCCATCGGGAATTTCGAAGTTAAACTTGTTTACAGCAACAACTTCTTGTCCGTTCTTGTTTCTGCTGGGGAAAATTTTTGTTAAATCTTGCAGAACAACTTTCATAATTTACATTCCTTCCTTTTCGTATTTGATATTAAAGTTACACAGCTAAATGCCGTGTTAGTACTGCCAAGGTTATTCTTCCTTTATGGTTACAATCAACACCAAGTTTGCAATTTGCGCAACCAGTGCTACGTAAGCAAAGATAAACGATACAATCATGCAAGCGTTGCGAGCCGGTATAACTTTGTAACCTAATCCGGTATAGAACTCGGTACCGGTAAACAAATGCAAAAACAATACGTAACCAATGCCAAGCACAATGCCGAGACTGCGCAAAATTATTTGTTTTACGGGCATATCTCTCATGTTGGATGAGAAAAATTGACAAACCACACTGCCCATCGACAGCAAGGTTGCCAAAATTAGCCACGTTGATTCGTTACCGAATCCCAAATCGGACATGACCATGTAGCAAATAGAACCGACAAACATTGCAAGCGCGCCCGCAACAAACGTTACTCTTTTTAAAATAGCAACTATTTTCGGCGACTTGAATACTGTCTTCAAAGAAGATAGGTTCATAATATTTCCTCCGTGTTATTATCAATATTGCGTTTTTCCTGCCTGCTCGGCGGAAATAGCAGTCTTGTAAGAAATTAGCTCGTCGTAGTTTTCGAACACCATTTGTGTTGCCATATCTACAATTGCCGTATTTGAAATAATATCATGTACATAGGAGCGTGTTTTGGGCGTAGAAGCAAACACCACAATTTGTAAAACAAGTAAAGCAACCAAAACAATTATTCCAACGGTGCCCAAAATGTTTAACGACATCATCAAAATAACTAAGACGGGAACCATCGTTTCTAACGTGAATTTTCCCAAAATAGAACGTACAAACATTGCAAAGGTGCTAACGCGCACGCCATTTGTAAACACAACGCCCAAGTTGAACACTTTCATTCCTACCGTTTGACCGTTTTTGAACAAAAGGGGAATCAAAAATTCCAACAACATAAATGAAAAAAGTAACGACAAAGACAGACACATTAGCAAAACAGAGTAGTAGGTGATTAGTGCGCCGTCTTCGGCTAAAGCCTTGTTGAGCGCATCCAATGCAGCTTCGTATTTTTCACGTTCCGTTTCCGTCAGCTTTTCGTAATCTTCCGCCGATATATCGAAGTCTACACCGTAGTCTGTTTCATATTTTTCTGCCATTTGCGTTACTCGTTGCTGATGACCGTCGAGGTTGGTGACTGTCGAAAATAAATACATAAACCCAACCGCAACTATACACATCAAAATCAAATCCAACAAAAATGCGGAAATTCTTTTTAATATGCTAGCTTTTTGCAAATCGTAGATCATCGTGAAAGTGTCGCCTTTTAAAGAATTTTTTAGTGGATGCACATCATTGCAAACGCTTGCAACATCGTACAAACCACGCCGTAATCAAATTGCACACCCTTTGCAAAGGGCGTAATTCAACACAATTGCATTTTACCATAGATTGCACCAAAAATCAAGGGTTTTGCCAATATTTGAAAAACTAACTTTGCAGATATGTTTTCACTTTTGACGACA
>CAZDLE010000145.1:0-2236 GCA_964506035.1 uncultured Oscillospiraceae bacterium
AGTCTTTTTCTCCTTTTCCCTTGATTAGGGTGATTTAATTATATACTTGTTAAAAGGATTTGTCTACCGTTTTTGAGTGCAAAAAATAATTTTGATTGCCAAAAATGCCCGAAAATGCGTCTAAAAACCGTTTGTATGGCAAAACTGGACGCCGGCGTAGCAAAAATAAATTTTTTAAGACAAATGCGATATCTGTAAATGGACGAAAGGTCTGCCAATCATCAAAATTTACGCGTATTTGCGCCTTTAACTGAGAAATATTGTCGTAGAAAAACTACCGCCATCTCACAAATTATCACCGTGTTGCTGGGTTTGTTGCATAGTGGACGTTTTGTACGGTAAAAAGGCTAAAAAATCCACGAAAATATCGCCGTTTACACAATCGTCATTGCAAAAAAAACACTTTTTTGAATATAAATAAAACATATACAACAAGCGAGTATCAAAAAAACTTTTGCATCAAATTTGCCTTTAGTCTATTTACAAAAGTTGACAATAGGTATATAATTGTTAAAGTGGGTGGTAGGCGTTGTTTGGGCGTCTATCACAAAAAAAGCGAATTTGGAGGCTTTTATGAGGAAGACTAAAATTGTTTGTACGCTTGGTCCTGCCAGCAGTACTTACGATCAAATAAAGAAAATGGCGCTTGCCGGAATGAACGTTGCACGCATCAACATGAGCCACGGTACCTATGCCGAACATCAAGCAAAAATCGACAACGTAAAAAAGGTTAGACGTAGCCTTGGCATGCCCATCCCCATCATGGTTGACACCAAAGGACCGGAAGTGCGCATTGGCACCTTTGAAAACGGTTCTATTGAAATCGTAGAAGGACAAAAGTTCGATTTTGTTTGCGAAGATATCGTGGGCGACAACACCCGCGTTGCCGTTACCTACAAGGATTTGTACAAAGATATTGCCGTTGGCGGAAAACTTTTGCTAAACGACGGTTTGCTTGTGTTTGAGATTGCAGGTATCGAAGGCACCACAATCCACGCTATTGCCGAAAACGGCGGAGCACTTTCCGACCGCAAAGGTTTGTTTGTGCCCAACGTAAAACTTAATATGCCGTTTTTGTCCGAACAAGACAAAAAGGATTTGGAATTTGGTATCAAAAACGGTGCGGAGATGTTTGCTGCAAGTTTTGTGCAAGATGCCGACAGCATTGTGCAAATTCGTCAATTTTTGGCAGAACACGGCTCCAAAGACAGTTGCATTATTGCAAAAATCGAAAGTCAAAGTGGTATTACCAATTTGGACGAAATTATCGACGTGAGCGACGGTATTATGGTTGCTCGTGGCGATTTGGGTGTGGAAATGCCCTACGAAAAGTTGCCTGCATTGCAAAAAATGATTATCACGCGTGCAAGAATGCATGGTAAGTTTGTTATTACCGCTACGGAAATGTTGGAAAGTATGATAACGAAACTGCGCCCCACTCGTGCGGAAATCGTAGACGTTGCCAACGCCGTGTTTGACGGAAGCAGTTGCGTTATGCTTTCCGGCGAAAGTGCCGTGGGTATCAATCCGCCCAACACCATTGCTACGATGGTTCGCATTTGCGAAGAAGCGGAAAACAACGTAGACTACAAAAATATGTACGCAACAAGTCCGTTTACCCTTATGGATGCTACCGACGCAATTAGCCACGCTGCCGTTTCCACCTCTTTCGATATCGGCGCAAAGGCAATTGTAATTTACACCGCAAGTGGTTCCAGCGCGCGTATGGTATCTCGTTTTAGACCGAGTATGCCCATTGTTGCAATGACCACCACCGACAGGATTTATCACCAACTTTCCACCAGTTGGGGAGTTATTCCCGTGATTAGCCCCATTTTTGAAAACAGTGACGATATGCTTAAGCACGCCGAAGAAGCCGTTTTGCGCATGGGTATTGCAAAACCGGGCGACAATATCGTTATCACCGCCGGTCTGCCCCTTGGCGCCAAAGTGTGCACCAACCTTATCAAAGTTTCCACCTTAGAAGAAGAGTAAATAGGCACGACGGTTGCATATCGGAAGAAAAAAGGCTTAAAAAACTATGCCTGCACCTTAGCCGTTTGGTTGAGATGATGGGAAAAACTACAATTGTTCCGCTCCGGAAAAACAAAAATCACGACGCTTCCTTTTTGAAAACAAAAGCAAGAAAAATTGTGGATTTACAACCCAAAACGCCACAAAAATGAACACATAAAACTACAAATGCACTCCAAAAGCGCTTGGAGTGTATTTTTTT
>CAZDLE010000146.1:0-139 GCA_964506035.1 uncultured Oscillospiraceae bacterium
GCGGAAACAGCAACGTGATTTTCGTAATCGTGACCAAGTGCAGCAATTGTAAGGTTGGTGATTTCGTTTCCTTCTGCATCAAAATGCTTGTTGCAGTATTCGCAATCCTTGTGAGCCTTTGTACCTGTGCTGGTGCAGG
>CAZDLE010000146.1:239-2224 GCA_964506035.1 uncultured Oscillospiraceae bacterium
CTGCAATTTCGAGAGATTCAAGCTCGTTTCCTTCTGCATCAAAGTGCTTGTTGCAGTATTCGCAATCCTTGTGAGCCTTTGTACCTGTGCTGGTGCAGGTTGCAGGGATTACGTTGGAAAGTTCACCAAATTTGTGAGCAGATGGATTAACTGCAATTTCGAGAGATTCAAGCTCGTTTCCTTCTGCATCAAAGTGCTTGTTGCATACGGAACAATCCTTGTAACCTTTTGTGCCGGTTGCAACACAGGTTGCGGGCACTTCGTCAATCCACTCGCCAAAGGTGTGCGCTGCTTCGATTTCGGGAAGTTTGTCAATTGGGTTTTTATCCGCATCAAAAATTGCATCACAATTTTCGCAGGTGTAGTATTGTGCGTTGCCATCTTCGGTGCAACTTGCAGATGATGCAGGATGGTCGACGTAGGTGTGAGCGGCGGGAATATTCACCTTGTTGGCGGAAATTTGTTTGCCGTCTGCGTCAACGCACAGGCCACAAGCCGTACATTTTTTGTAGGCAATGTTGCCCGCTTGAGTGCAGGTGGCTTCCTTTGCGGAAACTTCCACAAATTGGTGCATACCTGCAGCACAGTCGCTGATGCACGCCGTTAGTGACAAAATCATCACAACTGCAAGCACAAGCGTCAGTAAGATACGAAAAGATTTTTTCATAACGTAGTTTTCTCCTGGGTAATTTTGCGTCGTTGGTCGGCGCCGACCATGGTTTGCCAAATTGTTACCAAAAATTGCCGTCGTTGGGGAGTTGCCCCGCTAACAACACGTTGATGCGCCCTTGCGGACGACTTGCCTGACTGGTGGTGGAAGGATTTGTGATACGGAAAGGTAACTTAGATGCGATTTGCGCTTTGGTTGAGTTTTGCTGTTAGATAAGTTGTGATTGGATTTGTTACGTTAAGTGCGAATTGAAAAGATAAACAGATACGACGTTATCCACAAAAAATAAAGAAAAATGCCTTTAGTTGAAACGTTTGCTATGCAAAATAGCAAACACCCTCTGCAGAGGGCGCCTTGGTTGTGCAGGTTGTCCACTGCTGACGTTAGGATGATGATTGTTGATATCTAAAAATCCGTCTGACGGAAAAATCTCAAAAATTGACGGACGGACGGTGAAAAATCCACAAAAAAACAGGTTTTTGCCACAAACGACATCAAAAAATCCGCAATAAAAAGGCGATTGTGGGCAAAAATGCCACCGATTTGGGTGCGGATTTGCCACAAAAACACACTTTTGAGCCGTTTCAATGGACGGTCGGTTGCGGGCGGACTGGTTGCAACATATTGTGTTTGCATAAGAACAAAAACACAACATATTGATGTTTTACAACATACATTTTAAGCATTTTGCGAAGCAAAGTCAAGAAGTATGCAAACAATAATACAATATTAAAAAAATTAAGTATATGTTCACTAAAGGCTGACAAACGTACGCCATTTTGCCACGTTTTTTGCAGTTGAAAGGTATGCAGATTGAACTTTTTGCAAGGTGGGGAATGTAAGCGTCGGAAAGATTTGCGGTGTTTTGTTGGGGAAATTTGTGGTGATTAGTAAACGAATGGGACAAATGCATGTTTTTGGTTTTTGCAAGGTCTCGGCGGCAGCGAGCCACCGTTTTGTTGTGACGTGATACCATATTTTCTGCCCAAAATTGTGCAATGGTTTGTGTTGCCTTGTTACCCTGAGCGTAGTCGAACCCGCATGGCGCAACGACAGTTGCGGGGTCTATGCTTGCAGTGGGTAATTTGTTATCGCAACGTTTTTGTCGCAGGGCGCTTTGCCACCGTTTTGATGTGACGTGATGCCATATTTCCCACCCAAAATTGTGCAATGGTTTGTGTTGCAATGAACAGAAAAGAGCCGCCATCAAAAAGGGAACAGAAACCGCTTTGGCGGTGGAATGGGCCAGCACGGCACACCATTAGAATTGTAAAAATACCAACAGGCACTTGGGGAAAATCCCAAATGCCTGTAT
>CAZDLE010000147.1:0-2170 GCA_964506035.1 uncultured Oscillospiraceae bacterium
CGGTGAAGCTATTGTAAAGTACAATGTTGGCGAAACAACCTACACACGTCAAACTTTTGTTTCTCGTGCCGACGACGTTGTGATTATGCGATTTACCAAAAAAGGTAACGGTACAATCAATGCAAAAATAGCAATCGACCTTCCGCACAGGGTTAACGCACGCACCTACGAAGGTGTTTGCCCCATGCCCACGGAAAGTCAATTTACCTGCGAAAAACCTTTTATGTACTTTGCTGTCCATCACGATGAAAAAGCAACCGACTACGGTGTGGTAGCAAAGGTATCAAACTTGGGCGGAAGTTTGCGTATTGACGATAATAAATTGGTTGTTTCAAATGCACAAGCTGTAACGATTTTGTTAAAAACCTTTGTTAACGTCAAGCGTGACCGTGCTTTTGCCGACTTAAAACTGCTGTTAAGTGGTATTCGTGACGGCTACGACAAACTGTTTAAAACGCACGCAACTTTGCACAACAAATTGTACGCCACGGCAGATTTATGCTTAAGTAATGACGACAAGTACGTGGAGGATATGCTAACCTTCGATGGTAACAACATTTCACCATTGCTTGTAGAAAAGATATACAAATTTTCCAGATATTTACTTGTCGCTGGTACAACGGATGACGGTGCTTTTCTTTCGCCGACAGGCCTTTGGAACGGTTGTTACAAGGCATATCGTGCATTCCGTTATAACGACGGCATTTTGCAAACAACGTACCTGCACGCTCTGCAGGGAAATATGTTCGCCAATATCGAAAAAACATTCGATTTTTACGAACAAAACATGGACGACTTTAGAAACAACGCACAACGCTTGTTTAACTGTCGTGGAATTTTCGTGCCAACGGTTTGTGCCCCTAATACGGGTAGACTGGGCACCAAGGACTTGTTTGCTTTGCATTTTACCGGTTGTGGTGCATGGGCGGCTAACTTCTACTACAAGTACGCCAAAATGACCCAAAATACCAAGTTCGAAAAGCGCATTTTGCCCTTTATGAAGGAGGTTGCCAAGTTTTATTGCGATTTTATTCAAACGGAAAGTGGCAAAGCTGTGTTTAGTCCTTCTGCATTGCCAATGCGCATTGCCGACGGTTACAAGATTACCGATCGTCCGGTTGTATCAAAAACAAGTGCGCTCGATTGTGCTTTGGCACGTGAGTTTTTTCAAAACCTAATCAAAACATGCCGTAATCAAGGCATCAAAGGCGATTTCGTCCGTTGGAACAAAATCTTAGATGCAATTCCGCAACCACAAATTTCCGGCGATGGAACCCTGCGTGAATTTGTTGACAGCCTTGTTTCTGCCGACTATACCGGCATTTCCGTAGGAACGTTGTATCCTGCCTACTTTGGCGATCAAGTAAGCTTCCGCAGTAACGACGAGGTTATCAAGCGTTACTTGGCAACTGCCGACAAAAAACGTAGTTTGCCCGCTTCGCAAAACAGCTACTATATGGCAATTTTGGGAGCGGTGTACGCCCGTCTTGGGCAAAGTGAAAGTGCCAAAACTTGTCTTGCCAACATTGTGCGTGGTTGCGCAATGAACAATCTTGTGTTTGTAGATAAGGATTGGCGTGGCATGGGCATTTGCGGTAGCGGTGTTTGGACTCCCGTTCAATTGCACACCAACATGGTGTTTGCAAACGACGTGCAGCAAATGCTGATGTACTCTTGCGACGACGTTGTAAAAATATTCCCCGCCCTTCCCAAAGAGTGGAAAACAGTGAGATTTAACAATTTTGTCACTCAAAACGGTGTTTTGGTGTCCTGTGACTACAACCAGCCAAAAGGTGCACTAAAAATCACTTTGGAAACAAAGCGTGAACGTCCCTTGATACTGCATCTACCGGAAAACACCAAGCGTCTTGTAAGTTGCAATTTGCAGTCCGTTCCCCGAGGAAAAATTGTCGAAATTCAACTACAAGCAAACAAAAAAATAGAATTAGTTTACAAGTGCTAACGAGGTGACTTATGGCATATCAAAAACAACAATTGCTTTCCGAAGGCAAAACCAAACGTATTTGGGCAACTACAAGCGATCGTCACGTAATTGCAGAGTTTTACGACGATCCCACAATGTACCACGCAAAGAAAAAGCAATATTTCGACGGCAAAGGTATTTTGTGCAACAAAATCAACGCATTGTTTATGAATTTGTTGGAGCAAA
>CAZDLE010000148.1:0-2095 GCA_964506035.1 uncultured Oscillospiraceae bacterium
AAAAAAGATTGAAAGTATTCTTGCAATTGGGGAAATATTGTGCGAATTGAAAAGGACAATGTAAAAAGTCGACAGCGGTAGTTCGGCGGTGAAAAGTTAGATCTTTTCCGCTTGCATTACGCTATCGGCCTTTTGTGTTTGTTGGCGGTTTATATCGTTTTTTTTGCGTTGTAGTTTATGCACAATTTTTGCGCTGAGAGTTGCACCGTTTGCAATGCGCGTTGTATTGTGCTCTTGGTAAACGTTGAAACCTTGCAAAACGCAGTTTTTTTGTTGCGTTGTAGATACATGCAAGACTTACCAAGGCAACAATCGTTACAATCAAATACACAAAAATCGCTGTTTAATGGTGTTTTTTGCGTTTGTTAAGCACCACTTTTGTGCAATTTTGCAAAAAAAAACGTAAATCAAGTTAGTGCGCTGTGCGTTCACGAGTGTACTTGTTGTCCCACTCGTCGCGTACCATCTTGCAACGAGCTGTACACAGCCAAACCAGCATAAAAATGCCTGCAATACCCACCACGACGTAGATTACGATTTCCAACCAACCAACGCCCATAGTGATCCACGTTACAAAATTGAATTGAAAAATGCCCACGAGCAACCAGTTGAGTGCACCCACGATTGTTAGAATAAGCGCAATCACCGAGAAAACGTTGAATGTTTTGCTCAAGTTTGTGTTCCTCCTTGTTTGTTGTACCATTAGTATGGGTGGAAATTTGGAAAATATACGGAAGAAAGCCACAAAGCCGTGAAGATTAGCAGCATTTGTTGCGTCACACCACGCTCTCATCCTCAGTCAACTACGTTTACGTCTTCCACCCAAAAGTATCCTTTTGCGCAGCCGTGTAAGAAGCGCGTCTTTTTGCCGGAGTTTTATTATCGTGATTACGTTAGAATATTAAATTTGTGACGGAATAAAGTTGATTTTATAACGTTTGCGGCAGCGGACGCCCATTGCGCGGTATTGGATTGGTGAAAAATCGTAGTTATTTTAGATTGGCAATACGTTTTACGTAAATCCAAGTGCCAACGTATGTAATTCGTAAGGATACAAACAAAAAAGCGACGGGGTGGGACCTGTCGCTTGTGGTTGAATATGGATGCGGATTTAATGAAATATTGACTTTTAATTTTAGAGTTAATCGTGCACTATCAAACCATCTTTGCAGTGTTTTATCATTTAAGTTTATAGTGCATTTTTAGAAGTTGCAAGCGGACACACGGTGTAAATACAGTGCATTTGTGCAAATTCTATCAATAGGTGCAATCGTTTTTCGCATCACGCATTAGGTTGCAATTTTTAACAAACGTTACAATTTTGTGATGCTACCTTGATCCTTTTGGGCAGATTTGTGTTTAGCATCCAATTTGGCTTGACGTTTTGCCTCCTTTTTGGCTTTACGTTCGTTGCGTTTTTGCAGTTGTTTTTCCGTGCGAGCGTTATCGCCCATACGTCTAACTTGGCGTTTGCGTTGGCTTTTGTTCATGTATTTTGCTTGTTTTTCGCAAAGGGCAGTTTGTTCTTCCACCGTCATTGCATCAAATCTCGACACGGACAAAAGTCGTTCGAGAATCAAAATCACAACACCGGCAATAATTGCTACGCCACACAGCAAAAAGTACCAAGCAAGGGTTCGCATTCCACCGGTGAGCGGTTGCTCTGCAAACACGACGGCACTTGCACCGATACACATAAATACGCTGTAGGCAATGCCAAAAACTGCATAAGCAAAGGTAGAAAAGGATTTGCGCTTGTACCAATCCATGGGGCTGTGCACCACTTTGTTAAGACGTCCCTGTTGGAAAAGGCACACGATACCAACAATCCAGCCAATCACAACGCACAAGGTTGCAAGGGGCAATCCGTTTTGTCCCAGGAAGGAATAGTCGCGGTTGAAAGCGTCGTCGGCAATTTGTTTGATATGTTCAAATGAAGTTTCGCGCGTGGGGGAAGTGATTTCACCAAGGTGAAGCGCGCCTGCTACCACGTTGAAAAAGTCGGGATACACAAGGCAGATAATTCCGCAGAAGAAAATGCCCGGTATCATAAAAATCATCATATTGTTGGTTGCAGAAAACAACATTATCATTG
>CAZDLE010000149.1:0-2052 GCA_964506035.1 uncultured Oscillospiraceae bacterium
TTACCTACGCAACGGAACTTATCAAGCGTGCAGGCAAACTTATGCACAGCGGATATATCGCAGTAACCCCCTACGAAGGCGTTTGTTCCTTCTGCGACTACAAAAATATTTGCGATTTCGGCGACGTGTACAACTACGCCCCACGCAAAGTTAAATCGGTAAACGCCCAAACCATAACGGACATTGTAACGGAGGACGACGATGAGTAGAAAATATACTCCCGAACAACAAAACGTAATAGATTTTCCGTCAAACAACGCCCCCATGCAAAACATGCTTGTTTCGGCATCGGCAGGCACGGGCAAAACCACCGTTATGATCGAACGCATTGCACGCCTTATTTGTCAAGGTGTAAACGTCGATCAAATTGTGGTTGTTACCTTTACCACCCTTGCCGCTGCGGAAATGAAAACACGCCTTCTTGCAAAGTTATCGCAACTTGCAGATAATCTGCGTGTTCGTGAGCAGTTGGAAAAACTGGACAACGCCTACATTTGCACATTGCACTCCTTTTGTAGTGACGTTCTTCGCAACTACTTTTACGTGGTAGATATCGATCCGTCCTTTGCTATTTTGGACGGGATTACCGCCGCCAACCTAAAAAAGAATTCCATCGACGAACTGTTTAAAGAGTATTTTTCCGCCAACGACGAAGAGTTTTTAAAGCTGTATCGAATTTACTCAACAGGGCGCAAGGAGGAAAATTTTAAACAACTAATTTTGCAGTTGCACGAGTTTTCACGCAATATTCCCTATTTTGAAACTTGGTATCAAAACATCCGCCAAACACATCTTGATGGCAACAATAGCGGTGCGCTAATGTCCGTTTTGATGCAAGACGTTACCTCCGCCATTAATCACTGCAAATATCAGTTGCAACAAATTGTGGAGCGCTGTCTTGCCGAAGGCGGTACGCAAATTGCACAAGTCTGCCAAGCCAATTTGGACAACCTAAACAAACTAAATCCGCTTGACGCTCAAAGTTTGTTTAACGATTTTTGCAAGTTTACTTGGCAAAGTTTGCTTGCACGAAACAGCAAACACCGAATCCCCATGGACGACGTTGTTGTCGAGGACAAAATCCGTGACGACCTAAAGGAAATACGGGAAAGTTTTAACGCTAAAATAAACAGGTATAAAAAACTACTCAACAACAAAACGTTGGAGGTTTTGTGGCAGGAAATGTCGCAATCGGTTGAACTTGCCGACAAACTTGTGGAAATGGTATCAAGGTTCGAAAGCAAGTTTTTCGCCCTCAAAAAACGTCGTGGCGTTGTGGATTTTAGCGACTTGGAACACCTCACTTTGCAGGTTTTGCGTGATGACGAAGCCTCTGCCGCTATCAAGCAAAAGTACAAACTTGTGTTTGTGGACGAGTATCAAGATACCAACCCCGTGCAGGAGGAAATCGTCAACGCCCTTTCCACCGACGACAATCTATTTATGGTGGGCGATATCAAACAATCCATCTATGGTTTTCGTGGGTGCGATCCTACCTTTTTTGCTACCAAGCACCGCCGATATTTGCAAAAGGACGGTGGTGTTGCCGAGCAACTTAACGACAACTTCCGTAGCAACAAAGATATTTTGGATTTTGTAAACCTTGTTTTCAACCAAATAATGACGGAGGATTTGGGACAGGTAAACTATCGTGCCAACGCTCAACTTAGGGGACAAACGGAACGTACCCTAAAACAAGTGCCGTCGGTACGTATCAGTTTTCTGCCAAAAAGCACCGTCGACGAACCTATCTGTGGCTACTACGACATCACAAAACGCACGGATTTTCTAAACGAAAGTGCCCAAGCAAAAGCTATTGCCAACCGAATAAAAAGCTACGTAGGCATGGCATACAAAGATAAGGACGGCAACGCAAAGCGTATCCAATACGGCGATATCGTAATTTTGTTGCGTGGAATGGGCAACCGTGCCACCGATATCTACAATGCGCTGGTTGCGCGCAACATCCCCGTTACGGCAGGGTTCAAACTGGACGGTTTTGCTTCTAAGGAAGTGCGAGAAATTATCAATCTTTTGCGCGTTATCGATAAC
>CAZDLE010000150.1:0-2012 GCA_964506035.1 uncultured Oscillospiraceae bacterium
CACTTTTTTAGCAGAACGAGTGCTAGCAAAATTTGTGGTACATTGGCGCGTTTTGAGATAAGAATGTTATAAAACGTCGAAAAATAGGAGCAAATTTTAACAAAAGGTTTACAATTTGTTGACAATATCATATTTTGTGTTAAACTGTACTTGTCAAAGTTTCCACAATATAAAAATGTGTTTTGCGGAGAAAAAATGAAGGACGAAATTTTATTGTTTTTGCAACAAAAACAAATGGAACAATTTAATAGATTGTACAGTCTGCGCAAGGCACTTTGTTGGGCGCTAAAGTTTACTTGTGCGCTAATTTTGTACTCGTTGGCAAACTTTGTTATCACGGGCATTTTTAAGATGTTTAACATCAATCCCGTGTCTATTTTTTACAACTGTTTGTCTGCCGTAAACGCCAACTATTCGAGCGTTGTTTTAGCAACGTCTGTTTGCACACACTGTTTGCGTGTGTCAATTTGCTTTGCGCTGTTAGTGTCGGTTGTGTGGCTAATTATTTCCATTTTTGTTAGTAAGGCTTTGGATTTGGAAATCAAGTCCTTTCAAAGCGTTTCCTTCAAGCGTTGCAATCAATACGAAGTTGTTAGCAATGCAACTGTTTCGTACAAACATCACGTAGCCTTTTTGGCGTAAAACTTAATATCTACCCTCCGTCAAACGATACGAATGCGTTTGCTATTTTGCGTGCAGAGTTTTTGATTGCAAAATCGGTAGTGCACGGTGTAGCGTGGCGGTGGGCATACATAACAAATCCGTTTTTCAGCATAAGTTGTTGGGCGGATTTTTTGCATAATAAGGGGAAAACTCAATTTGACCGATTGTTGTGCAATTTGTGGCAGCAAGGCAAAGTTTTATTAAATAAAGTCCTTATAACAAACGGTTGAGCAAAACTTTTTTCGCCCAAACGTTTAGTATAGAGCTTAAACAAACAATGCTTTTGACCAAAGTACATTAGATATAAGGAAGGTAACTCAAGTTGTCCGCTGTTTACTATCTATCGGCAACCGCCACTTTGGTGGCAACGGTGGTTGCAGGCGTTTTGATAAAGAAAAAAGCGCCCACAAAACTTAACATTTTGTTCAAAACGTTGTCGTTACTACTTGCAACGTTGTTGTTCTTCCGCTATATGACGGGCAGTGACAACATATCAAGCATCACAAACCTGCAATTAGGCAAAGGATTTACGTCCAAATTTATGATTGTTTTGGCGTTGGTGCAAGTGTGGTTGATGTACACTGCGGAAATGTTAACAATATTGGCATCCTTTTTTAAACTTAAGGTTATGCCCGCATTTGTTGCATTTTTGGGAACGATAAGTTTTTTGCTTAACTTTGTGTTTTTGCAAAACCACGTTGTTGCAATCGTGGGCGAAAGCGCCTTTGATGCCTTTAGTTACCGTGCGTTGCTTTTGGCGATGGAGTCGGGCGTAGGTCTGGGTTACTGTTTGATACACACTCTCAACTACAAAGACAAAATTATCTTGCACGGCAAAGAGTGGATTGGGTTTGCCTTTTCCGTTGTGGGAATGATTTTGGCATCCACCCCTTACTACTCCGTACAACTGGTGCTAAATCCAAACATGTACACCACGCCTGTGTTGGATTTTAACATACGTCACCGCATTATACTGTACTTTGCGTTTATAATCCCCGTCGTGTTGTACGTAGTGCTAAAAAACAAAAGTTTCGAAACACGTAAGTTTGCAATGATGTACTACGCTTGGTCGGGATTGCTTTGCTTCTCCTTTGCGTATCGCTTTTCCAACTTTTTTGGAAAGGATTGGGTTGTGTCGTTGCCCTTGCACCTTTGCAACACGGCAATGTACATCACTCCGTTGTGCTTAACATTTAACTGGAAAAAGTTTTTCTACTTTACCTACTTTATCAACGTTTTGGGTGCGTTGTTTGCAATGCTAATGCCCAACTACGGCTCCATTGGAATTATCAGTTGGAACTTGATTCAATTTTACGCAAACCACTACCAAGCATTCTTTATGCCCTTGT
>CAZDLE010000151.1:0-2003 GCA_964506035.1 uncultured Oscillospiraceae bacterium
CTGCCCTGCAACAAACAGCCACACCACCGTTACGGCAATGGCAAGAGCCACGGCAGACAAACTGACCACGGCAAAATCCAACGACGAAACCGCCTTGGCAACAACCGTTACCGCCATCAAAATACCATCGGCAATGTACAACACGTAGTGGAACACAAAGGGTAACAATCCAATAACGCCCAACGTAAACGCCCACGACATTAGCGGTACGCCAATTAGGTTGGCAAAAACACCAAGTATGGGGATTTCGCCAAAATAGTGAGCCGTTGTGGTAAAGGTTGCCAACGTGCAAGAAAGGGAAATAGACAGTGAGGAAAGCAAGGCGTATAGGTGCTTGTTAAGTTGTTTGCGTTGCAAAAATCTATCTACACGGGCGTGCAACGTTGCCATGCCCAGCACCGACAATGCCGACAGTTGCCAGCCAACGTCAAACAGATAGTTGGGGTTTACCAAAAGCAAAACTATGGTGGAAAAGGACAGGGAAATTAACATATCGTATCTGCCGCTTATCCACTTTACAAAATAGGCGCACACCGTCATGAACAACGCACGCAAAATGGAGGGTGCCCAAGCACAGATATAGCAGAAAAACACCAGCGGACCTATCATCACGCAAAACTCCGCCACGGGGTTTAGCTTTAGTTTGCCGATAAAAAATCCGATAATGGTAATTATGTACACCAAGTGCATGCCCGATACGGCAATTAGGTGCACCATGCCCGATTGCTGATACATCTGCAAAATATCGTCGCCAAGGGCGTTGTCGTCACCCGTGATAAGCGCGTACATCACTGCGGAAAAGTTGGGCATATAGTCGGTGCAACATTGATAGATATATTTGCGGATGGATTCGTCTAATTTTAATTTTCCGCTTTGCTGTGAAATTACCGCTATATCGGTAAGCTGGTAGTTGCAGTTGTTGCGAAGATAACTTGTGTTGAAGTTTTTGGCAAAGATATGGGTGGAACGTAATGTTCCAAACAACGCAAGTTGATCGCCCGTGGAAAAGTTGGCGCCGTTGTACACCACCACTTGAACCCTGCCTTTTATCTTTACGTCGTCACAAACGCAATCTTCCAAATAGAGCACGTTGGTTGCATTGCCCATACGACCGATATCGGTAACTCTGCCTTGCAAAATTGTTTGGCGTGCGATAACTTCGCCTTTTTGCATACGATACAGATGCAGTTGAAACACGCCAAAGCCCAAAAAGGTAAAAATAAAAACAAACAGCACGGCCAAGTACAGTTTGTTTTTGAGTATAATAAGTATCGTTAGGCAGATTGCCAAAGCAACAACAAACGCTAACGGCAAAAGCCACCTGCCATACATTGCGGAGTAACCGCAAAGGATACCCAAAATCAAACCGACTGCGCTAAACAAAAGAATTCGCAGGTTAATCAGTCGTTGCATAGTCTCTCTCCTGCACGAAAAATTTGTAGTGATTTTGTTGGTATTGTTGCTCCGTAAGTATCTGTTTAAGTTGGTTTTTGTTGGTAATTGTTCCGTGTTGTGTGTAGTAATCGTGCAATTTCGCAATTACTTCGGCATCGACGTTTTGCGCCTGTGCGTTGGAAATTACAACCAGTCCGTTAACGTTGATAACGCTGTAGTTGACACCGTTTTGGTGGTAATCCACCATAATTTGACAATCTGTTTGCACAAAAGATTGTGCGTTTTGTGGCAACACCGTTTGGGGTAAAATGCCTGCAAAAGCAATAACCTCCGCAATGGTTGTGCCCTGTTTTACAACAAAATATCCTTCCGTTTGCACCGCTCCGCAAACGTACACTCGATAGTTTACATTGGTTACTTCGGGCAAGAAATCGCTTTGATAAGGGCTTGTGGTAGGCTTGTTAAATCCATCGCCCTGTATGTAGTGCGTATCGTCGCCGCATCCGCAAAATGCTACAATGGCAAACAACAGCAACAAAGTTAGCGCAATAAATCTTTTCATTTGTGTAAAAAAAAATCCCGCCGTGGCCGTGTTTTACGATGGTTCA
>CAZDLE010000152.1:0-1976 GCA_964506035.1 uncultured Oscillospiraceae bacterium
TCTTCCAATAGTCCGTTTACGGTGCCACCGTCCTTGGCGGGCAACAGTTCCTCCCAAATGGTCATTCCCAAAACGGAGTTCATCATTGTGGATGCCAAACCGCCGGCGCCTATGCCCACGTTGGAAACGTCCACGTTGTACACCTTGCCAAGCAAACTCATTAGTAGTTCTTGCGTGTCCGCCTCGATAACTTTGCCATCGGTATCTTTGGTGTAGATTTGCAAGTTTAAGTCGTAGCCGTAGTGCACACCGCTAACGGCGTTGTACAATTCGCCGTCTACGTTTTTAAGTTGCTCGTCCAAATGCGCCTTGTACGATTTTAGGTCGTTTTCGCTCTGCATTTTTTCGTTTAGCGCTTTTGTTAGGTTGTAAAAAACAAGTTTTTCGTAGACGTTGTCGTCCACGTCGTGCGAGTCGTCCTGTCGTACGCTTGATGCCACTGCCGAAAGCATGGAGGACATATCTCCGCCCGATTGTTGCAAGGTTAACGGGTAGGACGCCAACGTTTCTTCCTGTACGGTGTTGATGTAGCCGGACATGCCCGTCGACACGGCGTATACCAACGCTATACCGATAATACCGATGCTTCCCGCAAAACTTGTAAGCAACGTTCTGCCTTTTTTGGAAAACAAATTTTTTAGCGAAAGCATAAAGGATGTTGCAAAGGAAAGCGTTGGTTTTCGTTCCTTCTTTTTGCGTTTTTTGCCTTGAACTTTTTCTTTAACGTAGGCAACGTCTTCGTTTACACGTTGTTCTAACAGTTCGTCTTCCGTTAGGGGCATACTGTCGGAAACTATCAAACCGTCCAGCATTTTTACGGTACGTGTTGCGTATTTTTCGGCAAGTTCGGGGTTGTGCGTTACCATAACTACCAAGCGTTTTTGCGCAATGGTTTTTAGTATTTCCATTACCTGTACGCTTGTTTCGGTATCTAATGCGCCGGTAGGTTCGTCTGCCAAAATGATGTCCGGATCGTTAACGATGGCACGAGCGATAGCAACACGCTGCATTTGTCCACCGCTCATTTCGCTGGGACGTTTGTGGTACATATTTTTTAGCCCGACTTGATCCAACGCCTCTTTGGCACGTCTGCGACGCTCCGCTTTTTTAACGCCAGAAAGCGCCAGGGCAATTTCGACGTTTTGCAATACCGTTTGGTGGGGGATTAGGTTGTAGCTTTGGAACACAAACCCGATGGTGTAGTTGCGGTAGGCGTCCCAATCACGATCCTTAAAATCCTTTGTGGATTTGCCGTTGATTATCAAATCACCGCTGGTGTACTGATCCAATCCGCCTATAATGTTTAGCAAGGTGGTTTTTCCGCAGCCCGATTGACCAAGTATTGCCACAAATTCGCTTTTGCGAAAATCCAACGATACTCCACGCAATGCGTCAACGGAAAACTCGCCCGCTTCGTATCGCTTTGTAATGTTGCATAGTTTTAGCATTTACTTTCTCCTTGTATCGTGCGTTTGGTACAAAACCGTTTTGTAAACGTACTTGATTGCCCAACTGCACCTAATTTGCCATGATTATATGTTAAAAATCTTAAATAGTGCTTAATTTGATAGTCCAACACAAAAATAGAAGTATTCCACACAAGCGCAACGCCAAAAGTAGTTTTCTTTGCAACATTAAAGGCTTTGCAAGTGATAAAAATATCTGCAAAGCCTTTTGTGATGTCGTATTATTTTAGGTAGTACCAAAGTATTGTTGAGGGTGGATATCTATTATTAAACGAAAAAACCCGTTACAACCAAGATTACCTGTGTTTTGCAAAGAAGGTGGATATCTATTATTAAACGAAAAAATCCGTTATGCAAAACTGCGTGACTACCACACCTTTGAAATATGTTGGTCGTTAAGCAAAAAAATCTGTTGCAACCAAACCTGTCAAAAATCGTGCACGTCGGACGAAAATCCGTGTATCGTCATCAAAGTTTTAGACGTTTTGTTACCACTTGATCTCTTTGTGT
>CAZDLE010000153.1:0-1971 GCA_964506035.1 uncultured Oscillospiraceae bacterium
TACCTATACCAACCAAGTGGAAGACGCCGTTGACAAATTACAACCACTGCTACCCCACGTGGAAAACCGTCGTTGGGTGGGATTGAAACTTGCCGAAAAGGACAAAACCATTCTTGGCATGCTAAATCTGGATACGGACCAAAAACAACTTGTTAAAGAGACAAACGAAAATCTCAAGCAACAGTTGGGAGATATCGTGTCCGCGCAAATAGTCGAACAGCGTTACAACCAGATTTCCGCAATTGTAAAAAAGGCGCAAACAATCGATACAAAAGGCGTCACCGCCGAACGTGCGCAACGCGTTACGGAAAAAATTGACAAAATCGTACTAAACAAGTGGTTGGCGTTTCCCATCTTTGCACTGATAATGAGCTTGGTGTTTGTTGTGTCGATAGGTACGCTGGGTGGATTTTTGACAGACCTAATCAACGAACGACTTACGCCTTGGATGCAGGACGTCGTAAACGGATTGTTCGAGCACGCCAACGCCGAGTGGTTGCGTTCGCTGTTGGTGGACGGAATTATTGCAGGCGTTATGGGCGTTGTTGGATTTGTTCCGCAGATAATGCTACTGTTTGGATTTATCGCCATTTTGGAAGCAAGCGGATATATGTCGCGCATTGCATTTATCACCGACAAAATGCTAAACAAAATAGGTCTTGGCGGTCGCAGTTTCGTCAGTATGATTTTGGGTTGTGGTTGCAGTGTACCGGCTATTATGGCTACGCGCACAATCAAAAACATCAACGAACGCAACACCACCATCACTTTGACGCCATTTATGCCTTGTTCGGCAAAGTTGGCAATTATATCCTCCTTTACAACCTACATCCTAAACGGAAATGCCTTGTTTGCCATAAGTTTTTACTTTTTGAGCATACTGGCAGTGATACTTGGCGGACTTATCATGAAGGTGTTTAACCGCAAAAAGACAAATGCAAGCGACACTTTCATTATGGAACTACCCACCTACCGCGCACCAACCCCCACCAACGTGTTAAAACAAATGTGGGAACGCGGAAAGGCATTTTTGATCAAGGCAGGCACGATAATCTTTACCGCTTCGGTAATTTTGTGGCTGGTGCAAAGCTTCAACTTCCGTCTTCAATTTGTTGCCGACGCAAACGACAGCATCCTTGCAGGTATCGGCAAACTTATCGCCCCAATATTTGCACCACTGGGATTTAACGACGGCGGTTGCGGTTGGCAGTACTCCGTTGCAACGTTAACGGGCATTGCAGCAAAGGAAGTTGTTGTTTCCACCTTGGAAATTTTGTTACCACAAGGACTTGGCGGAACAATTTCCGGCTTGGGCGCGTACAGTTTTGTTGTGTACAATCTTCTAACAGTACCCTGTGTTGCAGCGATATCGGCAAGTTTTACCGAACAAGGCAACTGGAAAAACGGACTTAAATCGGCAGGCTTCCAAGTTGTTACGGCATACGTGGTTAGCCTTGCAATCTACCAACTGGGAACGCTGGCCAAAAACTACACGACGGAATTTGTCGTGGCAGTAAGTTTAATTGTAGTTGCCTTTGCACTGTACTTTGCAATACGCTACATGATAAACAAGCGCGGATGTAGTTGCGAATGTGACCACTGTCCACACAACGCTACCTGCACACGCGACGACAGAAAATAAACGTTGAATCAAAACTTTACACGACGTTTGACGTAGAACCAAAGAAAATAGAACGTCTAAATAGACGTTGCCAAACAAAACAACAAAAACAAACGTCACAAAACACAAAAAGACAAAACAACTATTAAAAATACGAAGTGCGTATCAAAAACGATACGCACTTTTTTGTTAGATATTCAATTAAACATCATTTACAGTTTGAAATTTTGCAACGCATCAACCCTCGTCTAACGGTTCTGCCGTGAAGTTTGCACCATCTACAGTTTGAAATTTTGCAACACTGCAGCTGTCAAATCGCCTATTATTTATTGTTAAGTTATATATTATAT
>CAZDLE010000154.1:0-1968 GCA_964506035.1 uncultured Oscillospiraceae bacterium
TCGCACTCCGTAGGCATTACGTTTTAGTACCTTTATCTTGTTGTTCTTCCCTTCGATAAAGAAGATGCAATTTTATTGTAATTGCATCTTTTTTTTATCTCATTTTGCATTGTAATCTTGAACAGCCGTCGCTTTGTTGCGCTGTCGTAGTCAAAAAATACTAATCTGTTGTGACAATATTTATTGTGCATTATATCGTATAAATCTCATTTACTTGGCAACAATTTGGGTATGAAAAGTCCACAAACTAAAAAATTCGGTAGCAACAGTGACGAGCGGGAAAGTTACTTTCCAACTGTTTTTGAAGACAAAAACAACATTGATGTTCCGCAAACTTCCCAAAACAAGGGCGCCTATGCCGATTGACGCAACTTTATTTTGCGTACTTTAAGCGTCAAAATGAAAGTATGTGTGTCAAAAATGATACTCTTAAAAAAAACTATCGAAGGCAAAAGCTGCAGTTTGATAGCCTATCGTATAGAATATAACTTCAATGGTGAGGTAAAAATGCAAAGCAATCAACAAATCACAAAAGATAACTACAAGTCTTATGTTTTTGAGAAGATGCCCAAAAGTTCCCATTGGAAAAATATGTTTTGGGCGTTTGTTATCGGTGGGACCATTTGCGCGATAGGGCAAGGATTTATCATGTTGTACAGCATTTGGTTCGATAAACAAGATGCATCCATTTTGGCGTCGGGCACGTTGGTGCTAATAGCTGCAATGATGACCGGTTTTGGCGTTTACGACGTTATCGGGCGTTTTGCAGGTGCCGGTTCCACAATCCCCATAACAGGATTTTCCAATGCTGTGGTTTCGCCTGCGTTGGAGTTCCGTGCCGAAGGCTACATCTACGGCGTTGGCGCAAAGATGTTTTTGGTTGCAGGGCCGGTTATCGTCAATGGCGTTACTGTTTCGGTGATAATTGCGCTGTTAACACTGATGTTTGGAGGTGTGTGATGGACTACTACAAGGGCAGGACGTTAACCTTTTCCAATGCCTACGTCGTAGATGGCTACACTGTTGCAGGTCCAAAGGAAAATCATGGAAAGTTTCGTGGTACGTTTGACGTTGCATTGCAGGATGATATGTTCGGGCAAGATACCTTCGAACGTGCCGAACGCAAGATGTTTGAACACGCAATCGATGGTGTTATAGGAAAATGCAACTGTGTTCATCAAGAGATTGATGCGATAATCGGTGGCGATTTGCTCAATCAAATAATTTCCGTTTCCTTTGCTGCACGAAAAACGCATGCAGGATTTTTAGGATTATACAATGCATGCGCAACCTTTGTAGAAAGCTTGATTGTTGGTAGTGGTATGCTAAACAACGGGTTGGAAAAGGTTGTTTGCGTGGCAGGTAGTCACTTTTCCACAGCAGAAAGGCAGTATCGATACCCATTGGAGCTGGGCGTTTTGCGTTCTCCTGTCACTCAGTGGACGGCAACAGGCGTGGGCGCAAGCCTACTATCGTCCTCCAAACAACATCAAAGCGTAAAGATAAGTTGTGCAACGATAGGGAGAGTTGTGGATTTTGGTATTTTGGATGCCAATAACATGGGCGCAGCGATGGCGCCATCGGCATGTGATACCATTTGTCAATTTCTTTACGACACAAAGGGCAACGTTAACGACTACGACGCAATCTACACAGGCGATTTGGGTAAACTTGGAATGTCTATTTTGGTGGACTTGATGGCGCAACAGGGTTATGATGTTTCCGCCAAGCTAAAGGACTGCGGCGCTTCGCTGTTTTGGGAAGAACAACAAACCTATCAGGGTGGAAGTGGTGCCGCATGTACGGCGTTGGTGTTTAATAGCACAATTTTGAGCAAATTTAGACGTGGCGAATACAAAAAGATTTTGTTTGCAGGTACGGGCGCTTTGATGAGTCCTACGACATCATTTCAAGGAGATAGTATTCCTGCAATAACTCATTTGGTGGAGGTAACAATCTAATGGAAAC
>CAZDLE010000155.1:0-1876 GCA_964506035.1 uncultured Oscillospiraceae bacterium
CCTGTCGGTCGTAGGTGTAGATGCCGTTTACTTCGTCCTCTACGTCGCTAACTTGCGTGTACACCGCTGCAGAAAGTCCCTTAGGTATAAGCCTTATAACGTCACGTTGAAACAGTTTTTTGAGTCCTTGGTTAAACTTTTGTTGCGTGTCGAACGTTTTGTAGCTGTAGGTGTGGTCGGGATTGAAGCTGTGCTGTATATCTTTGTAGACGTATCCGCCGTACTCCGTCAAGCACACAACACGTTTTTTGTCACGCTTGATACGTACGGATTTTAGGTATACGTGCATGCTTTTTACGTCACCGCCACCCTGATCGTGCCATCCGCTTGCGTGATCGACGGTTCGGGTTGGATCGAATTGTTTTGTCCATTGTGCAACTTGATTGGCATCAAATTGTCCCCAACCTTCGTTAAAGGGCACCCACGTTGCAATGCTAACGCAGTTGTACAGTTGGTTGAGCATCTGCTTGTACTCCGTCCAAAATTGTTCACGACTTTGCTCCGCCTTGCGGGAAAACAGCGTGTGGTTTTTGTCGCTAATTTTGTCAATGCCGATATTGGGCACAACCAAAGTTAGCCATTTGTTTTGTTTTGTGCCACCGCTGGGCATGTCTTGCCAAACAAGCATACCAAGTCTGTCGCAGTGGTAGTACCAGCGCATCGGTTCCACCTTGATGTGCTTGCGCAACATATTGAAGCCAAGCTCTTTCATTTTTTGGATGTCAAACGCCAAAGCTTCGTCGTTGGGGGCGGTGTACAAACCGTCCGGCCAGTAGCCTTGATCAAGCAATCCGTTGTGGAATATGGGTTGATTGTTCAACGTTAGACGCATATATTTGCCAAAACGTTGGCAACCAAATTTGCGCATACCAAAGTAGCACATAACCTCGTCTCGGCGAGTTATAAGTTTAAGATTGTACAAAAACGGATTGTTCGGTGACCAACTTTTAAAATCGTCGGGTAGTTGTACGACAATTTTTTCCCTGCCGTCTGCCTTGGCAATTTCCTTTTCTCCATCCAAAACCACGCAGGTTACGTTTTCCACAGTGGAGCAGTCGGGCAAAATTTCCACACGGGCATTGTCGTAGTCGGGAATTATTTTTACACTTTGGATGTATTCACGCGGTACGCTTTCCAGCCATACCGTTTGCCAAATTCCGCTTTGAGGCGTGTACCACATACCATTGCGGTGGGAGGATTGCTTTCCGTTTGTGTGGAAGGAGGTATCGGTAAAGTCTTGCACACGCACGATAAGTATATTTTCACCATCGATCAATGCGCAGGTTATGTCTGCACTAAAACTGTTGTAACCTCCCACGTGGTGGCAAACGTTTTTTCCGTTTACAAACACGTCGCAGATGCAATCCACGGCACCAAAGTTTAGCAAAACAATATCCTTTACAAAACTTTTTGTCAAACTAAACGTACGGCGATAAAACAAATATTCGTCCGGTTTTAGTTGACGGTTCACTCCGGACAAGGAACATTCCGGCGAAAACGGTACCAAAATTTTGCCATGATAGTTTGCGGGGAAGTATTCGTTTTTGGTTATGGCGTAGTCCCACAGACCGTTCAAATTTACGTAACTTTTGCGCACGAATTGTGGACGAGGATACTCCTGCCACGGTTTTTTGCTAACGCTTTCGCTCCATGGTGTTGTAAGTTGGTTAAGTGCCATTTAGCTACCCTTCCTTTGCGAGCACAAACTCGCATTATACTGCCCCTATTGTACCACAAAACCCGCCGATTGTAAACACAGATTTAAGCCCGAAAAAGAAATGATAGTAGAACTTATATATGATAGGTACCACAAAAGAAGCAGTACAACTAAAAATGTTTTAGTGCGTAATTTGTTTTTTACGACAGTCCTGCCGGT
>CAZDLE010000156.1:0-1874 GCA_964506035.1 uncultured Oscillospiraceae bacterium
ATCCGCATTTCGAAAAGCAACGCAAACGTATCACTTACAACCCCGTTGCCGCTCATGATTATTCGGAACAAGGCCCCTACATGCAAGAAATTGTGCCCGGTCACTTTATCTACTGCAACGACAAAGAATTTGAACAATACAAACTAGAAATTGCAGAGTTGGATAAAAACGCAAAATAACAATAAAAAGCCTTTTGCTCAACAAAAGGCTTTTCTAAAAGAAAAAATATTTAATGTCAAACGTTGTTGGCGGAGCGTTTAGCATAGTATTGCACAAAAAAACGCACACAATGCAACAAAATTTGTTTTGAATGGCGTCGCTGCGCCAAGTAAACTCTATTTAAAAAAATCGTTTGTCATAGAAGTGGAAGAAATGAAAAAGAAATTAAGCTATATAATAACTGCGGCCGTTTGTGCGTTGGTAACGTTACTGTTGCTGTTGAGCAGAGAAACGTTTTCGCAAACCAATCTGGTGACCATATATCTCGACATGTGCGACTCGTTCTTCGTTCCGGGCGTAATTGCGCTTTCGTTGGGACTGCTTATTCTTATGAGCAACGGCGGAGCATTCAATATGCTTAGGTTTGCTGTAATAAAGTTGTTCGATTTGTTAAAACGTGACATGACGAAGGTGAAATATCGCACTTTCTACGACTATAACGAAGCACAAAAAGATAAAAAACACGATTTTGGGGCTTTGATTGTCGTTGGGACAATATTTGTCGCAGTATCGGTGGTGTTTTTGATACTATACGAACTGCAATTGTAACACAACCGTTGGTTACCGAACCGCACACTATGGTGGACGTTGATAAACACTTTGATTAAATCGTCACTAAAAATCATGTTTGGCGGCAAAAGACTCGCATCAAACATCTATCCGCACAACGCCTAAAGTTGAGGGTAAACCTGTTGAACTACGATACTTGCACGTGTTACCATGGGAACTAATGTAAATCAAAAAAACTTTGGCGACGGCAAAATTGCTTGGATGGATAAACACAATAAATATTTGAGAGTTGCTTTCATTATTGACGGACAAAACGAAGAAAAGCAATTTATGTTCCCTAATGCATTTATCAACGGATTTTTTGCAATCAAATAAATAAAATAGATAAAAACCCATACACTTGAGCTAATAACTCTTGAGTATGGTTTTTTTACTTCTTAAGATGTAAATTAGAAAAATTTCTACTTATACCCATTTTTTGCTGGGCATTCTTTCTTTTTTTCAATGGAATTTAAATATTACAACTAAAGGGCGCAAAAGCCTTGTATTTTTATGCCAAGAGTGATACAATTTAATTAATCAATAAGTCAATTATAATTTGGTGCAAAAGCAGTCACAATTTTGTCGATATACAAGTAAATTACAATATAACAACCTTTTGCTTTGCTGCAACAAAAGTATCGTTGTGCTGCACGTATGTACTCCAAGTGAATGCATATTCAAAGTACCAAAAACTTCTCAAATTGCCTAATTGCAGTGGTGCTAGCACAAAATACTATTTTTAGGGAGGTAACGTATGAAAAAACTCATATTAACGTGTATTCTTACAATTTGTTTGATTGTTTCGCTGGCACTTTGCTTAACTGTTTATGCCGACGATACCCCCGAGTCAACAAACACTTCCTCTGCCGAGGCCACAACAACTTCGCAGGTGGATGTTGTCCGTGATATGATCAATGCACTTCCCGAAAAACAGCAATTAGCAACATGGGGTATTCCGACAAATACAAAACGTACGTCGACATGCAAGCAGCCGCGGATGCCTACAATCAACTTTCCCAAGAGGAAAAAGATTCGTTAGGAGTCCTGCCCCAAAGAATCGATAACGTACAAAGTTATTTTTATACGAACCCACTCCCTAACCC
>CAZDLE010000157.1:0-1830 GCA_964506035.1 uncultured Oscillospiraceae bacterium
CAATCTTCCCCGATTTCGTAGGACACACAATTGCAGTGCACGATGGAAGAAAACATGTTCCCGTATACATCACGGAAGACATGGTTGGTTTGAAGTTGGGCGAATTTGCTCCAACAAGAACTTTCAAAGGACACGCTGGTAGCAAAACTAGCGGTGGCAAATAGGAGGAATAACGATGGCTACAAGAAGTAAAGCAAAAGCCCTTGTACGCGCTGAACGTAAGGACAGACGCCCCAAGGCAATCGCTAAGTACATCCGCATTGCTCCTGGTAAGGTTCACATTGTTTTGGATCTTATCCGTGGCAAGAGCTACAAGGATGCCGTTGCGATTTTGAAAACAACAAGTAAGGCGGCAGCAGAACCTGTTTTGAAGTGCCTTAACAGTGCTGCAGCTAACGCAGAAGTAAATCTCGGTATGAACAAAGACACACTTTACGTTGCAGAGTGCTTTGCAGACCAAGGTCCAACACTCAAGAGAATGCAACCTGTATCTCGTGGTAGAGGTTACTCCATCTTGAAGAGAACAAGTCACATCACGGTGATCTTGGACGAAATGGCGTAAAGGGAGGAAAGATAAATGGGACAAAAAGTTAATCCACACGGTTTGCGTGTAGGCGTTATTCAAGATTGGGATGCAAAATGGATTGCAGACAAAAAGAATTTCGCAAAATTCATCAAAGAAGACGATACTATCAGAACTTTCCTCAAAGAAAAGTACTATCAAGCTGGTATTTCCAAGATTGTAGTAGAAAGAGCAGAAGGCAAGGTTATCGTAGATATCCACACAGGTCGTCCCGGTGTTTTGATTGGTAAAGCCGGTGCCGGTGCAGAAGAAATCAAAGCCGAAGTTCAAAAAATCGCTAAAGATGCTGTTGTAACAATCAACATTATCGAAGTTAAACGTCCAGATATGGATGCACAACTCGTTGCAGAGGGTATCGCTGCTCAACTTGAAAAGCGTGTTTCCTTCCGTAGAGCTATGCGTCAATGCATGGGCAGAGCAATCCGTTCCGGCGCAAAAGGTATCAAAACTATGGTAGCTGGTCGTCTTGACGGTGCAGAAATTGCTCGTTGCGAACAATATCACGAAGGAAGTATTCCTCTTCACACTTTGCGTGCAGATATCGACTACGGCTTTGCAGAAGCATTGACAACTTTCGGTATCATCGGCGTTAAAGTTTGGGTTTACCGCGGAGAAGTTCTTCCTAAGAAAAAGAAGACTGTAAAAAAGGAGGTAACTGAATAATGTTAATGCCTAAAAGAGTTAAGCATCGTCGTCAATTCCGTGGTAGAATGAAAGGCGAAGCTCACAAGGGTAACAAAGTTGCCTACGGCGATTTTGGTCTTCAAGCTTTGGAATGCGCTTGGATCACATCCAACCAAATCGAAGCTGCCCGTGTTGCAATGACACGTTTCATCAAGCGTGGTGGACAAGTATGGACGGACATCTTCCCCCACAAACCAGTAACAAAGAAACCCGCAGAAACTCGCATGGGATCTGGTAAAGGTTCTCCCGAGTATTGGGTAGCAGTAGTAAAACCAGGCAGAGTAATGTTCGAAATCGCAGGCGTTCCCGAAGATATCGCTCGCGAAGCATTGCGTCTTGCAAGCCACAAATTGCCCGTAAAGTGCAAATTTGTGAAGAAAGAAGTTGAGGTGGACACAGATGAAAGCAAATAATGTGCGCGAACTTAATAATGAAGAATTGGTTGCTAAGCTCGCCGAATTGAAAAAGGAATTGTTCAATTTGCGTTTGTCTCATGCAACTGGTCAACTTTCTAACCCTCTTGCGCTAAACAGTGTCAAGATAGACATCGCAAGTATTTTGAC
>CAZDLE010000158.1:0-1820 GCA_964506035.1 uncultured Oscillospiraceae bacterium
CCGTTTGTATCGAATTGCGACATAAACGCAACGGCTGTTTTGTAGGCAATGTTTTCCTTGGTGGGCATAAATCCTTTAACAACAATTTTTTTGTCCTTGCGCGCAACAACCTCCACTTGATCGAATAAATTTATCGACGTGACAACACTATCAATTGGATGAAAGTTGCCCTGCTTGGGAAAAACGTTTAAGGATAGATTTAGTTTTGCATATACCTTAACTTTCATAATTAGATTATATCACAAAAAGCACACGTTGAAAAGCCTTTTGATAGTATTGCAAAAATGCAAAAAGCCCTTCGTCATTGAAGGGCTTTGCTTCTGTTAGACTAAATTTTGTTAAAAATAACTATACGTGCATCGCCGGACAGCGGATCGGTTAACTGCGGATTTGTGGACATAATGTCGCCCGTAGACATGTGCAAACTTTTGGCAAGTTCCCAAAGGGTTTCGCCCTTGTGCGCAAGGAAAATTTCCAATGCGGGCAAGTTGGTTTTGTCGAACGGGACACTTTCGGCAGAGGTGATAATTTGATAGGACACATCATGCGAACAGTTTGCACGGATACACAGAGTTACGTTTGCTACAAGAGTGTCGGCATCTTGCAGAACAAAGTTTGTTACAACTGTATTGGCAACGATTGAGCAATCCACGTCTACTTCGGGCGCATCCACCTTTTGTGAGAAGGGAATTTCCAACACCTCACTTTCGTGCTGTTCGGCGTTGTAGATTGCAGTTGCATACACAATACCATCCACGATAAAACACTTTGAGCCTGCACTACATTTTGTTACTTCTGCGCTAACGTTAACCGCTGTTTGCAGTTTTTTATCTCCCTCCTTGGGAAGATTGCAAGAAAAGGTACGCTCCACACAAATGGTAGGCAACGGCAACGTTGTTGTGATTGGTTGTTTTACCAACGAAAAATCGCAATCGGCGCCATAACAATCGGTGATAGTTTCGACGTTGCTGACGGTAGAGTTTTCCAATTGCAAGTTACAGGTGATATCTGCCAAGAAAACCTTGTTGCCCTCTTGCGTGATATCTAAACGAACCTTTGTGGAACGGACGGACACAAACACTTGCAAATTGTTGGGAACAATTGGCGCAACATCCACTTCCCGTTCGAAATCGAAAGGTAAACTGTCGGTATAAATTGCACCATCGCTTGTGTACGTTAGGCGTACTGTTGAAACACCCTTTACGTGCAAAACACCATCGGCAAAATAGTAGTCGGAAAGGCACACACCGCTTTCTGCAAGTAACACGGACTCGATAGGTTGGGTTGCGGTAAGTTCCTCGTCAATAACGAAGGGAATTTGCGACGTTTCTACGCCTTGCAAAAGCGAAATTGTTTGTTTGCGTGTAAACAAATTTTCGCCACTCACCAAACAATCAACAGCATTAGGCGCATAACCAAAAACAGAAATTTCCAAAAGTATTGCCAGCATTGCAGTGTTTGCGTTGGTATCTACTTTGGTATCGACGGTGACTACGTCGAAAATAAGTTTCGAATCGGTGTTTAGCAATTCGCTTTGAATGTCGGCGGTAAAATCGGCATTGTAGTTGGAGCTTACCAAACCAGTACCGTCGTCATACAAAAATTTGATGTGCGTTTTACCATAGAATGATGCACTGTCGTTTGTTGGCTCGTAGGAAATTATCGCACTTTCCGAACCGACGGAAAGCACGTCGGCAATTTCCTTTTTGACGGATATGCGCACGTTTACGGTTGTTTGCATTTTTCCAATAAATTGCTTTGCAAAATAGGTTACGTTTTGAAATTGCAAGTTCGACATTTTTGTTCCCCCACACTTGAAG
>CAZDLE010000159.1:0-1800 GCA_964506035.1 uncultured Oscillospiraceae bacterium
GCAAACGTAACTTTTGGTGGCAGAAGTCTGGAAGAATACGTAATTCATCCCACCGAAATGTTGGTAAAACTTGTTGGCACCGGCGCAAAAAGAGTTTGTTGCAACAAGGTAGATAACCACTACGCATTTACTGTGGAATACTCAAACGGCAGCGTTTCCGTTATAAACTACTACGAAAACCAAATTGTACCCGTCACGTTTAGTGCAACAAACAACGGTGCAACTACCGACGTCGTTGTAAACTCCGACTACTTCCATTGGCTCATATTGGATATGGTGCGTTTCTTCCAAACGGGCGAAGTACCTTTTGACGGCGCACAAACCTTGGAAGTAATGAAACTGCGTGAAGCATTTATCAAGGCAAAAGACGCAAAGGACTGGATTATTCTATGAAAAAACTAAAAGTTGCCGTTATCGGTTGTGGACGTATTTCCGTTATGCATCTCGATTCCATCAACGAAATTGCCAACGCACAGCTGGTTGCTTGTTGCGATATCAAGGAGGACAGAGCTATTGCCGCTGCGCAAAAATACGGCGCACGTGCATACGTTTCCTATCAGGAAATGTTACAAAATGAACAGTTGGACGTCGTTCATTTGTGCTTGCCTCACTATTTGCACTCCCAAATTGCCTGCTATTGCATGGAACATGGCGTTAACGTTCTAACGGAAAAACCCATGGATATCAGCTTACAAGCGGCAGAAATGGCAGTGGAAACTGCAAAACGCACGGGCAAAAAGTTCGGTGTAATTTTGCAATGTCGCTACAATCAATCTGCCCAACTGGTAAAAAATGCTGTTACCTCCGGCAAACTTGGTAAAATCATAACGGCATCTTCCGTTCTTACTTGGACACGTCCAGATAGTTATTACCTCGAAAGTGACTGGAAAGGCACTTGGGATAAGGAAGGCGGCGGCGTTATTATCGACCAAGCAATACACTCCATCGATTTGGTCAACTGGATTGTCGATTCTCCTGTGGAAAGCGTTTCGGTATCCATGGCAAATCGTGGACATCGTATTGTAAAAGTTGAGGATAGCGCCGACGGACTTATCACATACAAAAACGGCGTTCGCTATGGTTTTTATTGCATGAACAACTACGGCGACGACGAACCTATCGAAATAAAACTCTATTGCGAAAAGGGCAAAGTTGTTTTCGGCTATACCGATGCCGTTATCAAGTATAACGACGGCACCGTCGAGGAGGTTCACGACGGACACAACATCAGGATTATCGAAGGCGCAAAGTCCTACTGGGGACATTGGCATGGTAGCCAAATTTCGCAATTCTACGATGCAGTACTAAACGACGTTCAGCCGGAAATCAGTGGCGAAGAAGCGTTGCGTTCGCACCGATTGATAATGCAACTGTACGACTTGGGCAAGATGCGCCCATAGGCAAATTGTCACAAATTTTTGCATACGTATCAACAAAAACGTGACGTTTGTACATTAACAAGGTATCTAAATGGAGGTTTATCTATGAAGATTGGCGTAATTACCGATTGCTTTAAAAAACCGCTAACACAAAGTGTGCAACTTGCTTCCTCACTTGGAACGCAAGGTGTGCAAATCTATGCAACCACAGGCGAGTTTTCCGCCGAAACACTCACGGCGCAACAAAAAGAAACCTACAAAAAACTTCTTGCCGACAACGGCTTGGTTGTTTCTGCTTTGTGTGGAGATATGGGTGGTTTTGGTTTTGAAAGGGAGGAAGACAACGCCCTGCGTGTGGAAAAAACAAAAAGAATTATCGACCTTGCTGTAGAGTTTGGCACTAACGTTGTCACTACGCACA
>CAZDLE010000160.1:0-1706 GCA_964506035.1 uncultured Oscillospiraceae bacterium
ACGTGTGGTTGTACTCTACCTCACGCTACGGCACGTGCGAAATTGTGGACGTGCAAGATATTGGCAATGGCGAATTGGCCGTTACAACCTCTGCACAACAACTTGTAGTAAAACTGCTTAGCAACGGTAACTACACCAACGGACTTGCAGTTGCCGATTCTACCCGTGGCAACTACGTCGATGGTCTAGGCAACACCTTGTCGTTGGACGGTTTTGGTGTGGCAACCTATAACGAAACTGCTTACGATTGTAACAATCAATCACGCAACACCGTGATGTTGTTTGTGGATGGCGAAATTCGTCTTTACCAAATCAACACGGCAAACGGCACGTTTGCGGTTTATCCGTTAGAGCTAAACTACAACACTCTTGCAGGCGTCAAATACTCCGCAACAAGCACCTTCTTCTGCGAAGTTACCATCTACAGCGCAACGACAACGTTCTTGTTCCGAGATGACGGCACAGTCGATATCACGTCAGTTTGCGATTCTCACGACGACGAGCTTATCGACAACTGCGGCGAGACGTACAAACCTGCCTACAACACGGTGGGCGCAATCTACACAATCCAACTTAACGTTATCACGATAACGGCAGGGGATGTTCAATTCTCCTTTACCATCAACGACGTTATCATGTTGGACAAAATCGTTTGCACAACAACAGGCCTCACTTCCGAGCAACACGGATATTTTGCCGTAGGCACAACCTTCACGGCAGAGTAACCTGCTTGCTGCCATGCCGATACACTTTTTATCGGCCGAATTGGTTGTTAGCCGTGTTTTGCAACTGCAAATTAACAAACAAAATCAACAATATGCCAAAAATGAGTTTGACGTCCGTCAAGCTCATTTTTTTACTTAAATAACGATTTTTTTCGACATTTTTTTTGATATAATCTACGTCAAATAGTTGACATGACAAAACCAAAGTAGTATATTTTTTGTATAAAATGGGAAGTGGTTTTTGTTTCGATATTTCCGTCGACACAAACCAAGGTTTTTTTGTTGCCGTCTTCCGCATTAGAGTGAGCCATTAACTTAAAACTTTTTATTTGGTAAAGGGTAATTGTTACTATTTTTGCGGAGATTGTTATTGTGAGTTGTGTATCTGCAATGTTGCAATGCCCATTTTTTGTTTAGTTATATTTGGCAAAACCGCCTTTCAACACGTCAAAGGCAAAACGTCTTTTGGTGCAATGTTTGGTTGGTAATGCTATGGTATAAAATCTTTTTAGGGAGTACAAAAAACTATGAAGAAAAGCAAATTACTTATCGTATTGTTGCTTGTCGCTTTAGCATGTTTGTCTCTTGTTGCTTGCGAACAACACGTTCACACCTACAAGTGGGCAATAGATACAAAATCTACCGAAACAGCTAAAGGATCGGCAACCGGTACGTGTATCTGCGGCGAAACCACCACACGAGAACTTCCCGCTCTTACCGATACCGCATTTTGGACGGTAAACACAGTAGACGCTACGCACGAAAGTGCTGGTAGCAAAACTTACACCAATGCAGAAACAGAACTTTCCATCGTTGCGGAAATCCCTGCAGGCGAACATACCTTTGGTTTATGGTCTATCGTTACCAAAGCAACCGAAACCACCCCTGGTTCGGCAAAACGCACCTGCTCCGGCTGTAACGACGACGAAACGATGGTGTTGCCCGTTCTTGCAGACAGTTCCTTCTGGACTGTAACAACGG
>CAZDLE010000161.1:0-1701 GCA_964506035.1 uncultured Oscillospiraceae bacterium
ACTTGCAGTAGATACAATCTCCTTTGTGGAAAACAGCAAGGGCGAAACGGTGCTTCACGCAAACGGCCCGACATATTCCTATCAACCGTTGCCATCGGAAATTTCCGGTTACGAAAACCTTGCACCCAAAGCAACGGTTACGGTAAACAACGTTGCGGAAGAAAGTAATGTGGACTACTTGACTGACGGTCAAATCAAAATCCACGCAATCGATCCCGTAAAGGAATTTGAAACAAGCGGTGGTAATACCGTTATCACGCTGGAATTCGACAAGTTTATCAATGCACGCTCCATCTTGCTTTACAACAGCACCGACTACGATAAAGCATTTTGGGGTATCAACAGCATCAAACTTCACTACAAAACAGGCGACGACACAACTGACGTTGCTACCATCAAAAACGTTTTGTTCGACACCGAATGGAACACCGATACCTTCTCGGAAATTGTGTATCCCGGCGCAAACATCATTGCCGAGTTTGACGAACTGCCTGTAAACAAAATTGAAATTACCATCAATGCCGACAAAGATACCGTCTATGCAATAAACGAAATTATGGTTTTGGGTAAGGAAGTTAGTAACCCTAAAGCAGTAACAAAGTTTGTTGAGTACACCTACGAAGAACCGACTTTCGGTAACCCGTTGCCCGTGTACGAAAGTCGCACCTTTGGTAATGCAGGCGACTTTACCAGTAGCTACGGCTACGATCTAAGCCACGACGACGGTACGGAAAATGCCTACGTAGAAAAAACATGGTGTGGCGATAGCCAAGAATTGTTCTTTAAGGACGTTGTGTCTACAACACTCTACGTCGAAGCAGAATTGTCCGTTTTGGATCACACAATTCCTTTCAAAGGCAACAAGTACCCCAAAATCGGTCTAAAAATGAACGCTAAAAACAAGTACTTCGCCTTCTTTAACATCGACTGTTTGGAAGGTTACACCGGTCAAAAAGTTGGTTGGGTAGAAAGTGCCGCCGACGGTGGAGACTACAAGTGGTCGGACTACGACGCTCGATTGAAGAACGTTGGCACGTTAAACTACACCGGAACAGGCTATACAAAACTTGCAATTGCCCGCATTGGTGGCAAGGTTTGGTTGTTTGTAAACGACGTTTTGGCATTCGACCTAACTCACGGCGAAATGAGCGGTTTCTCCGATCTCGATAACAGCGCATGCGGAATTTCCTTCTTAACTTACGACTCTTACACAAGATTCCGCAACTATTCTATCACAGATAACCTCGACGAAGTAAAAGCAAAACTTTCTTCGTTGGGAGTCGATGTTGACTAACAATTTGTAGCATAAAAGAGTTGCATGTGCGGTTTGGAAAAGTGTATTGTGTGCAAAACACCGATTTTTCTAACCGCTTTGCAACTCTTTTGCATAAAACGGAAGTTTCAAATGAAATTTACACAAATTTACGACCATCGTGTAACAGAACAACTTAACACAAAAAAACGCAAACGTATGTTGATTTTTTGTGCAATCAGCGCAGTGTTTGTGGTATATTGCACACTGTTTGTTTGCCTTGCCGTAGTCAAAACAATATCTCCTTTTTTGGGGTGCGTTGCAAACGGTTTGGCAACGATAGCGTACGCTTGGTACGTTGTTTTGTTTGTAAAAATACCTCCTCAACACACAATTTTGTTACGCTTTTTGCATAAAGTGCCACTGGGCGACAAAGCACGTTTTTGTTG
>CAZDLE010000162.1:0-437 GCA_964506035.1 uncultured Oscillospiraceae bacterium
AACTATATGTGGTAGTATGCAGTGATAAAATGGGCGTGGTGCAAATGTACGTCGTTATCCATGTTGACAACGTGGAAGATTTTGATGCGGTTTGCAAACGTGCCCCTTATAACGTTTTTGTATTATCTTACCTTTAGTTGCAACCATCACGATGGTTTTGGAGGAAAATTTGAACTACTTTATACATACCTACGGATGTCAAATGAACGTCCACGATTCGGAAAAGATTGCAGGAATTTTGCAGGAAATGGGCTACGTTGCGTGCGACGACGTAAAAAACGCCGACGTGGTGGTGTTTAATACCTGTTGTATTCGTGAAACGTCCGAACAAAAAATCTACGGACATATCGGTCAACTAAAGAAGATAAAACGTGCCAACAAAGATATGATAATCGTTGTGTGCGGATGTATGTCGCAACAAGACGGCGTACCGCAAA
>CAZDLE010000162.1:537-1694 GCA_964506035.1 uncultured Oscillospiraceae bacterium
GCGTGGGTAAATATCAACTATGGTTGCAACAATTTTTGTACCTATTGTATCGTGCGCGCCAACAAGGATATGATAATCGTTGTGTGCGGATGTATGTCGCAACAAGACGGCGTACCGCAAAAAATCCGCGAGAGCTTTCCCTACGTGGACATTATTTTGGGCACGTCCAACCTTGCTGAACTTAAAAGTGCCATTTTGCAAGCACAAAATAAGCACAGATACACCAATACGGATTTTTGCACCTATCAAGAAGAAGATTTTAGTCAGTTGCGCACCAGTTTTCCCAATGCGTGGGTAAATATCAACTATGGTTGCAACAATTTTTGTACCTATTGTATCGTGCCGTACGTTCGCGGACGTGAGCGCAGTCGTCAAATGGACGATATCGTAAAGGAAGTGGAGCAACTTGTTGCTGATGGCTACAAGGAAATCACCTTGCTCGGACAAAACGTCAATTCCTACGGTAAGGATTTGCCCAATGGCGAAAATTTTGCAAAACTGTTGCACCGTTTGGGAAGGATTGAAGGAAAATTCCGTTTGCGCTTTATGACGTCCCATCCAAAGGATTTGTCCGAAGAGGTTATTGATGCCGTTGCTACGTACCCAAACATCTGCAACAATATTCACTTGCCTGTACAAAGCGGTAGTACGGAAATCTTGCGCCGTATGAACCGCCGTTACACTCGAGAGAAGTATCTTGATTGTATCAATATGATAAAATCCAAACTTCCCGACGTTGGCATAACCACGGATATTATGATTGGTTTCCCGGGTGAGACTGAGCAAGACTTTTTGGACACGTTGGATCTTGTTCAGCAAGCAAAGTTTAGTTCGGCGTTTTGTTTTGTGTACTCACGCAGAAAGGGTACCCCTGCCGACACCATGCCCGACCAAATCCCCGACGACGTCAAAAAGGATCGTATCACAAGATTGATTGCTTGCCAAAACAAGGTAACAAAGGAAATCAGCAAGCAAATGACTGGCAAAGTGTACGAAGTTTTGGTGGAAGGCACAAACGACAAGTATCAAAACGTTGTTTGTGGTCGTACCGAAAGTGGCAGACTTGTCAATTTCCAAGGCGATAAGTCGCTAATTGGTCAGTTTGTTAACGTAAAAATAGAAAAATCCGCATCGGCAACGTTGTGGGGAGTTATTAC
>CAZDLE010000163.1:0-1679 GCA_964506035.1 uncultured Oscillospiraceae bacterium
ATTTTTAGCCGATAACGATTTCCGCTTGGAAACAACTACGATTTGATGGACTAACGTTGCCGATATAGGCAAAACAATAGTGTAGCAAACACATCAACAAAAACAAAATCACGACCTTGTAGACAAAATCTATAAGGTCGTTTTTTTGTCTTAATTTTGCAAGCACTCACAAAATATATATTTTGATATGTCATTAGAAATAAATCGTCAAACAATAGTGCAACAAACACATCAACAAAAACAAAATTGCGACCTTGTAGACAAAATCTATAAGGTCGTTTTTTTTTGTCTTAACTTTGCAAATTTCACAAAAAAAGCACAACGTATTGCAAAATTTGCAACGCCTGCTCTAAAACGCCCCCAACGTTGGCACTTATTTGGCAATAACAAACAATCCATTTTTAGTTGTGTTTGTGACAACAACGACGGGAGCAATCTACCCACCTCAAAACAACGTAACGCACAATATCACGTCGGCACTTTGGTTATTTAACGTAAACAATTTGCGGTTTTGTTAATATATTGGTGTTGCTTTCCGCATGATGTAATTACCTATCGTGTTACCAAATACGTCACGTCGGCACCAAACGCTACAATCCTCCACAAACCGCAAAAAAAGTATCAAATTTTCTCCAAAAAACATATAAAAAAACTGTTGCATAATAGCCAAAAATATAGTATACTTTGATTGTTCAATCAACTATTTATACTGTTACTTTTCGTGGTAGATTGCAAACGCAAAACGCCACGCCAAAAGGGACAATCACCAACGACAAACGGTTGCTCAATCGTAGGTTTTTGCAACAAACCACTTGCTTGCGTGCAAAACGCAATCCATCAGGCAAATGGTTGTGGCGTCAATGCCACGTTGTGGGCAACCAACGGTACGCAAACGGTGGTGCAATGGCTGTTGAGCGAGAAACTATAACGCAAAGGCGGTAACACCTATGAGAATTTTAAACGAAGTACAACACGAACATCGCAAAATCGAAATTATGGAAAAATGCTTCGATTGCTACGCCGAACTTGGACTTAACAACGTCGGCATCAAAGGCTTGGGAAAAGCCTGCGGAATGGCATCCGGTTGCATCTACAACTATTTCGAAAACCTCGACGACCTAATCATCCAAGCCACAGAGCACTGCATGAGCAAGGTCGAAAACGATTTTATGTCGCTTGCACCCAACACAGTGGAGGAAGTCTACGACTACATCGACAAAATCCCCCATTGGACGGCGGAGCAACACGGCAAAAAGTACCGTTTGATGTACCAAATTTACACAAACCCAAAGTACATCGAGCACGGCAAGCGGTTTTTCCAAGGCGTAAACCAACGCTATGCCGAGTACGCCAAGCAACTAGAACCCAAAATTGGTATTCCCCAACAGTTGATATTGTCCTTTATCTTTATTCTTATTCGTGCCAGCGTCCACTATGCTCTTTTCGAGGACGATTTCTACCTAAATGCACAAATGACCGTACTAAAGCAAGCATTTAAATTGACTGTGGAAAGACTTTCCCACAAACAGTAATCCCCCAACGGAATAACCTGCCTTGTGCAGATACACTTATTCATTTTTTCAACAAAAACCGCCGTAAACAACGGCAACTTGTCCCCCCCCCAGCCGTAACCATTCGGCATACCGAACTCCCCCGTTCGGCAAACTGCATTTTGCAGA
>CAZDLE010000164.1:0-1674 GCA_964506035.1 uncultured Oscillospiraceae bacterium
ATCCTATTGTGGAAGCGTACATCAAGCGTGATAACTTTATTACTAACGACGTTTTGTTGGATACCAAAGATAATCGCACAATGATTATTACCGGTCCTAACATGGCAGGTAAAAGTACATTTATGCGCCAAGTTGCACTAATCACCTTAATGGCGCACGTAGGTTCCTTTGTGCCGGCAAGTAGTGCAGAAATCCCCATCGTGGACAAAATTTTTACACGTGTTGGCGCAAGCGACGACTTGGCATTCAATCAAAGTACCTTTATGGTAGAAATGGTGGAAGTTGCCAACATCTTGAACAATGCAACGCCAAACAGCCTTATCATCTTGGACGAAGTCGGCCGTGGCACGTCCACATTCGACGGTCTTTCTATCGCATGGGCCGTTATGGAATACGTATCTAGTAAAATTCACGCAAAAACACTTTTTGCAACACATTATCACGAGCTTACCGATTTGGAAGGTCGTGTGGACGGTGTAAAGAACTATCGTATCACCGTAAAAGAATTTAACGGTTCGATTGTGTTTTTGCACAAAATTGTTCGTGGAGGCACAAACAAAAGCTTCGGTATCGAAGTTGCGTCGTTAGCAGGCGTTCCTGCCGAGGTATGCGATCGTGCACGAGAAATAGTGCAGATGCTGGAAAACAGCAGTATCGACTATAATATCGCAAACGTACAAACTCAAGTAACAAGTAAAAACAAAAACAAGGTGGCAAGCGAAGTGGTTTCCATTCTTTCGGATATCAACATCAACCGAGTTTCCCCCATCGAAGCCTTTGATATACTTAACACTCTTGTAAACAAGGTAAACAACAATGAGCAGAATTAGAGTTTTATCTCCGGAAATTTACAACAAAATTGCCGCAGGCGAAGTTATCGAAAACCCTGTTGGCGTTGTTAAAGAACTTGTAGAAAACAGTATTGATGCGGGTGCAACCAACATCGTGATAGACGTTGTCGGCGGTGGATTTACCTCCATATCCGTGTCGGATAACGGCTGTGGTATCGAATACGAAGATATCCCCAACGCCTTTATGGAGCACGCAACGAGCAAATTGACAGAAATCGACGAATTGTACTATTTGCAAACGTTGGGATTCCGTGGTGAAGCATTGGCAAGCATTGCAGCGGTATCTAAAATTAAACTTACAACTCGCACTTCGGAAACGGAAGCGGCACTTTGCGTAGAGGTAGAAAATGGCGAAGTAATTTCACGTATGTACGTTTCGGCAAACCTTGGAACAAAAATTGTAGTTCGTGATTTGTTCTACAACATGCCTGCTCGCAAAAAGTTCCTCAAATCACCCGCACGTGAAGGATCGGAAATTTCAAAATTTGTAGCAAAGCTAATTTTGACCAATCCAAAATTGCAAATTTCCTACAATCTTGATGGCAAACTTGTGTACAAAAGCCCCGGTAAAGACTTGGAAAGTGCTATTTTTGCCGTGTATGATGCGGATGTTTTGGAAAAGTGTCTACCTGTAAACGACGAATGGGAATTTATGGAAATTCGTGGTTACGTTGGCGACACAACCTTTACAAAACCCAACAAAAACTGGCAAACTCTATCGATAAACGGACGTTTCGTAAACGACACACGCATTGCTGCAGCAATTATGCAAGCGTACAAAGGCTACCTTATGACACGTCAATATCCGTGTTTCGTGTTGGAT
>CAZDLE010000165.1:0-1668 GCA_964506035.1 uncultured Oscillospiraceae bacterium
TTGTAACTCACAACGGCTACCGCGGTCCCCACAAAGCCGTCCTTGGCAAAATCGCCGTTATTTAGTGTTTTTACCTTGCCAAAATAAATGCGGATGGTTTTTTAGCAACGGTATCGTTCAACCACCACGTCGCAAAATTTTAACAACGGTAGTGCGTTTTTGTGATTTTTCGCTTGCTAAAGGACAGCACAAACTCACAAAAGCGTAGCACCAAAAAAGTATAATTTAGCGTCTAAGGGACGTGCAAACACAAAACAAAAAGGTGTATCTCAATCTGCGAGATACACCTTGTTTTTTATCGAGAAAACAAACAACCGCCTTAAAAACTTAAAGCGGTCATGTTATTTTTGCTATTTTGTAATTGTAAGATTGTGCAACAAAATCCTTTTAACCTGCGGTTGCGGGGGATTACACGTTGGCAGGTTCCTTTGCGTCCGTCGCCGTTTCGGCAGGTTCTTCCGCAACGTCACTTGTAGTAACGGCAGTTTCGTCCGTTTCAACTTGGTCTGCATCCGTTTGTGGTTCGGTTGGTGCTTGGTCGTCACTTTCGGTAACGGCTTGCGCACGTTTCTTTGCTTGGTCTACGTTTGTTGTTGGCTTGCTTGTTAGTTTAACAACTTCAAAGGCAATGGTGTTGAACACAAGTCCCAACGTATCTTTAAAACTGTCTTCAATCAAACAGCGCAGTTGTTCCAGCACGGGCGTTACCGATTCTGCCGATACCTGTACGGAAAAGGTTGCAACGTATCCTTTCTTTTCGTCGGCACGGATTTTTGTTTTTTTGATGTGTACGCCGTCGATTTTATCTGCACAGCTACGTGCAATTTTGTTTACCACTTTTAAACTTGCCGAGGTTGCGCATTTGCTGTCGGCATAAAGTAGCACACGTTTGATGTTTTGCAATTCGGAAAAGTTCATATACAGCAGGTAGACGGACGTTCCTACAAAAATTACCGCCAAAACTATCATCACAACAACCACAACGGCGTTGTTTTGCAGTTCGATTTGCGGAACAACCCCCAAAGCGTACAGCATTGCCACGATAACAAACACAACTGCCACGCAAATTTGCGCCACAAGTGCAACTTTTTCTGCAATTTTTCTCATAAAACACCTCTCTTAAATAGTATTTACCAACTTTGGCAAAACGATACTTTTCTTGCGAAACGTCAATCTTGCAATATTTTACAACCAAATTTTACAAAGATTTTTACGTAGGGCAAAATATTTATTTCGTGGTATATATACCACAACAGGACGTGGTTTGTCAACTACAAAAGTAATATCCGCCAACAAAAACAATGCAACGCACAAAACACAGCGTAATAAACTGCAACGGGCAAAACGTTTGTATAATACGCAACAAACGGTACCCTTATATGTACAACAGTAGTGTAAAATGCCAATTTGTATGTTCGTTTGCGTTGCAAGAGTGCATTCTTTTTGACGTACACGGCTTACGCACGTTTAGACTTAAAGTAGTCGGTTAGAATTTGCGAACATTGTTCATTGCAAATTCCGCCTTGAACGTTCAAATTGTGGTTTAGCGTGTTACCGATATGCTCTGCAAGGTGTATGCATCCTGCTCCGCTAACGTCGTAGGCACCAAAGTACAGGTTGGATATCCTTGCATTGTAGCAGGCGCCAAGGCACATCACGCATGGCTCC
>CAZDLE010000166.1:0-1662 GCA_964506035.1 uncultured Oscillospiraceae bacterium
GACCTGCCTTGCCCCTGCCACACGCTTGTTTCCAACGGCGAACTTTTTGCCATTGGCAAACACGTGTACAAATTGCACCCCGATGGCGACGAAAGTCATTTTACGGTAACGCAGTTATCGGCAAACGTAGGCGACGTAATTTCTCAAACGGTGTGCGCCTATGGCAACCGAATTTTGTTTGTTGCCGACGGCAAGATACTGTCATTGCAAAACGCAACAGTCAAAGTGGTAACGCAAACGGACGTTTTGCCCACTTGCGCAACCATTCATCGTGGTTTGTACTACGTGTTTGGCACAAAGGAGGGCGCAAACGTTGCCCTTGCCTACAATCCGCACAGTGGCAAGGTGGTGTGCATACATCACGTCAAAGCACAAAACGTAATTAGCGACGGCTACAATTTGTGCCTTTCCGACGGTACAAACGGCTACCAACTTTTGGAAGAACCAACAAACTGTTTTTGGCAAAGTCAACCCATCGATTTCGACGGAAAACACACCGTAAAACATCTGCACAGATTGTTGGTGCAAACCGCAACGGACGTGGATGTGCACGTTTTGTCCGACGCACGACGCATCTACCACCTAAAGGGCAAAAACGAGTTGCAAAGCTTGCTAATTGTAGGACACGGCAAAAACATCACGGTAGAATTGCACTCACGTGATGGCAAAATGAGCGTAAAAAGGTTGTACATTACCGCACGCCCAAGTGAGGTTTGCCTATGAGTATCACTACCGAACGTGCCCAAGAACTTCTTGCAAAGTTCGAGGAGCTAAAAGTTACTATTTTGGAAATTGACCGCAAGTATTCTTTAAACTATCAGGAGCCCAAACTAGAGCTACCTCCCACCTTGGACTTGCAACCATTGCAATACGTTGCCAAAACGGAGCAACAGCTTATGGAACTTGCACAGGCGTACGTCAATCCCGCCCACCAAACCAAACTGCGAATTTTCGAACAGGGTTATTTACGCTCCAAACAAACCTTGGATGCAAAAAAACTTAACCTTTCGGAATCCCTCCGCAAAAAATTGGTGGATCTGCTGGACAAATACAACGTCAACGTTGCCAATTTGCGTCGCAAGCTTATCAACAACGGACTTATCTTCTCCTCCGTTGTAACCACAAAAAATCAACAAGCACTTGACGACTACAACAACCAAGTTGCCGAAACCAACACCCATTTCGATAACCTTCAAACACAGGTGGACGAACAACTTGCCGATTTGGAAGAACGGCACACGGCGGGTGCGGAAGCACTGCAAACAGAACTTCAGGCAAACGTTGCCAAACGCTACCGAGAACTGTGCGATAAGGAACAAAAGGAGGAGGAACGCATTGTAAAGTACAACCAATCCTTGGACGAAAAGGAAACGAAGTACCAAGCAAGTTGTCAAAAAGCGTTAGAGTATGCCCGTCAAGCGGAGTACGACCGTGCGCTAAAAGCTTCGCAACTGTATGCTGAACTTGGCGAAAGTGGTGTGGAATCGCAAAAAATTTCCGAAAAATATCACTATTGCAAGCAGTATTTTGCCAACTGGCGCAGGGAGGAGGCGGTACTAGTTATGGAAAGCGACAGTTTTTTGTCTGCTCATCTTGGCAACTACTACACCTCTCTTGTAGATTGGGCAAACACCTACCTACCGGTATAATACCACTTTGCAT
>CAZDLE010000167.1:0-1653 GCA_964506035.1 uncultured Oscillospiraceae bacterium
CACTATGTATTCGTGTGAAGATACTGCATCTTCTATGCAGTGAGTTTCCTCATTCGGAAATCTACGGATCAACACTTATTTGCAGTTCCCCGTAGCTTATCGCAGCTTGTCACGTCCTTCTTCGGCGCTTAGTGCCAAGGCATCCTCCATACGCTCTTCGTAGCTTGATCGTATAATTACGATACGCATGCTTTCGCATGCAACATTTTAGATCCTTGAATAAAATTACTCTTATTAACTCTGCGTCATTGCAGCAAAAATCGTTTTGTTTGATTTTGCATATTAACACTCGATTAATATTTTACTCTAAACTTTATATTGTTTTATGCAGTTGTCAATGTTCCTTTCTGCCACATCAGTGGCGCCGTCTCTTCGTGACAGCTTACTTATTCTACCATAACGCCAATAGACTGTCAACTGTTTTTTAGCACTTTTTTGAAAGTTTTTTTAAACTTTTTTTAGATTTTTTTGCGACCGTTTTGCGGGCAAAATCGTCATCAAAAAATATCAAAAAACATCCGTCTTAGTACCGTCAAAAACTTGAGAAGTACTCGGCATCGTGATATAATACTTTCTACTAATACATCATAGTATATGTACAAGTAACCTGCCTTTGCGTTGTATCGTTGTACACGCTCGTGCAGACGAAAGCTTGTCTATAATACTATAAGGGGAAGAAAATGTCAAATGATTTTTCACAAAAAAATGACAAAATTTTTCAACAAATTTTGCCATTGCATAAAGGCGAGGTTGGACGTCGGTACAAAATTGTAAACTGCCAACTTTTGCCGGATATCAAAACGCGCCTTGGCGAGATGGGTTTGGTAAAAGATACCGTTGTTACCATTGTAAAAAAGGCTCCGCTGGGAGACCCAATCGAAATTAGCGTGCGTGGCTACTGCCTGTGTATACGCGCAACGGAAGCGGAACACTTTTCCGTGGTGGAGGTGCAAGATGAGTGATTGTTGCAAAACACAAACGGTAGTTCCCACCACCCCGTCCAAATTGACTATCGCTCTGTGCGGAAATCCCAACAGCGGAAAAACCACCTTGTTCAACATTTTGACGGGTAGTAACCAAAAGGTAGGCAACTGGCCGGGCGTAACCGTCGAACAAAAGCTGGGCAGTTACAAAAAGGACGGATCCGTTGCCATCGTGGACACCCCGGGAATCTACTCCCTTTCGCCCTTTACCATCGACGAGCAAATTGCCCACAAATATCTTATGGAAGGCAAGCCGGATTTGGTAATAAACATTGTGGACTCCACCAACTTGGAGCGCAACCTGTTTTTGACAAGCCAACTAATGGAATTGGACGTTCCCGTGGTGGTCGCACTAAACATGCAGGACGAAGCCAAGGCAAAAGGCATATATATAAATAAGGATATGCTGGAAGAGTACTTTGGTTGCACGTTTTTTGCAATTTCCGCCGCAAAGAACCAAGGCATAGAACAACTAATGGACTACTGCATTGCAGGTAACTACCAACCTAAAACGCACTTTACCTACAGCAGTCAAGTGGAAGATGCCGTTGCAAAGTTGCAACCACTGCTACCACATACGGAAAACGGTCGTTGGGTGGGATTGAAGCTTGCCGAAAAGGACAAAACCATTCTTGGCATGCTAAATCTGGATACAGACCAAAAACAACTT
>CAZDLE010000168.1:0-1618 GCA_964506035.1 uncultured Oscillospiraceae bacterium
GTGTTCACTGTCTACCGGAAGAATGGCTACCTGATATTCTTTTGCAAGCGGCATAATAATATGTCCTGCCGTCACCAACGTTTCCTTATTCGCCAGTGCAATGTCTTTCCCGGCCTTGATTGCTTCAATGGTCGGACGAATCCCAATCATTCCTACAATGGCAGTCACCAAAATCTCGGTACCTTCCAAGACTGACACCTCAATCAGGCCTTCCATTCCGGACACAATTTTCACCGGAATATCCTGAACCTTATCCCGCAGTTCCCGGGCTTTTTCTTCCGTCCATACAGCCGCCACCTGTGGCCGGAATTCTCGAATCTGCTTCTCCAGTAATGTAATATTATTCCCGGCTGCAAGTCCTAAGACTTCTATATCTCCGTTTTCTCTTACAACCTCCAAAGTTTGTGTCCCTATGGAGCCTGTCGAACCTAAAATTGCTATTTTCTTCATGAAACTTTTCTCCTAGCCTAACAGCACTGCCATGTAATAGATAATCGGTGCCGTAAAAATCACACTGTCAAACCGGTCTAAAATACCGCCATGTCCCGGAATCAGATTGCCATAATCCTTGATGTCATGGTTTCTCTTAATGGCAGATGCCGCCAAATCTCCCACCATGGAAATCAGTGCGCCTACGCCACAGATGATTGCATATTGCAGGGCATCTGCACTTTCGCCTGCACCAAAATGATTGACCAATAGAGCATACAGTGCGCCTAGCAACATAGCACCTGCTACGCCACCAACTGCACCTTCCACTGATTTTTTCGGACTGAGTTTCGGTGCCATTTTATGTTTGCCAAATAACATTCCCACACAGTATGCACAAGTATCACATCCCCAGGAGCACAAAAATACCAGCCATACTAAGAACGCACCCTGTGGCAACATTCTGATCTGATACACATAAGAAAGCATAAACGCCACGTAAAACAACCCAAAGAATGCTAACATAACCTGTTCCGAGCGATATTTCGGATACGCAAACACATAAATCAGCATAATCAGCATTAAAAATCCAATAGTAAGCATGGTCACCAAATCTGCCCGTTCAAAACGAATCAGGAAATAATATCCCACTGCCGCTACATATCCTACGATACCCAAAACTGTTCCACTGATATCCAGCACCTTATAAATCTCCGTCATTCCGATAAAGCTAATCATCAACAATGTTGCAAACAACACATCTCCGCCTGTCATAATCGTTGCCAGTGCAATGATTATCAGCAGTATTCCACTTAACAATCTTGTCTTAAACATTTGTTTCTCCTTCCTTCACACCGCCAAAACGTCTGTCTCTTCCGTTATAGTATGCAATCGCCTGTTCCAAATCTTCCTTCGTAAAATCCGGCCACAGCACGTCTGTGAAATAAAATTCGCTGTAAGCAAGCTGCCACAGTAAATAGTTGGATAATCTCTGCTCTCCACTTGTACGAATCATCAAATCCGGATCCGGTATATCCTGCGTATCCAAATACCTCTCAAACAGAGCCTCGTCAATCTCCTCCGGCTTCACTTTTCCATCCACACAGTCTGCACACATCCTTCTCATAGCGCGAACCATCTCATCACGACTTCCGTAATTCAATGCAATCTGAAAGCATAATCCGTCGTT
>CAZDLE010000169.1:0-1601 GCA_964506035.1 uncultured Oscillospiraceae bacterium
GTTATATATATAAATACTTACTAAAGAATTATATCACACTATATCGGTTTTGTACACTTAAAAAACAAAAAACATCACGACAAATTGTAAGTCGTGACGTATTTTTTGTTGATATGCAAAATTGATATGGATATCGTTCTCTTTTGTGATTTTTTAGTTAGTTTTTGTGCTGTTTATCACACGAAGTATCGTTTTGTTGAACTCTTGTTATAGGATGTTTGCCGTAGCTTTCGACGTATCCACAAATTGGATTATGTTTGTGTTACCCATTGTGGCGGTATGTTTTTTCGCCATTGCAAGCAACTTGTCCGTGTTGCGCCGTAGTCTGTTGCAAAATCGGTGATACTCTTTTGTGATTGGCACTGCTATTCAATCGTTGTGTTCGGCAATCGTTATTACCGAAAATCTTTTTAGTATACCAACAATCTTTTGCAAATTTTACCTAACGTTTATCTACGCTTTGGTGTTACGCTTGTGACGGAGCAAGGGAATTGTTGCCCTAAAGGTCATTTTGCCGTTTTGGTACTCGGCAACGATATTTCCGCCATGCGACTGAACGATACGCTCGGCAATGGACAATCCCAAGCCGTTGCCACCGTGGTTTTTGTTGCGCGAAGTGTCCATGGTGTAAAATCTATCAAAAATATGCATGATTTGTTCGTTGCTGACTTCGTTGCTATCGTTGGTGACGCTCAAAACGGCGTTGCGATTGGTGGACGTTAGCGTTAGTTTGATATTTCCGTCGCCTATGGCGTATTTGTTGGCGTTATCTAAAAGTATTGTTACAAGTTGCTTAAGTTGACCTTCGTTGCCTTCCACGTGAACGTCCGCATCAATTTGGCTATCGAAGATTTTGTTGTTTTCGTAGAAAAGCGCCTCGCTGGTAAGCACGCAGGATTGCACGCACTCGGAAAGGTTGGTGGGAGACATTTCCACCTTGGCACCGTCGTCACTTTTTGCCAAAAACAACAAGTCTTGCACCAACGTAGCCATACGTTTTGATTCTTCAAGGGTGTTGTTTATCCATTTCATTTGGCTTTGGACGGTGTCGTCCGGGTGGGATGCGATAATTTCCGTATTTGCCATGATAACGGACAGTGGCGTTTTTAGTTCGTGAGAGGCATCCGCAACAAATTGGCGTTGTTTTTTCCAGCTTTCTTCGATGGGGGAAATTGCCGATTGTGCCAGCGTTGTGCTGATAACGGAATAACTAAGCATTACCACAATCAGCGTGACGATTGAGTAGGAAATTAGCGCAAGTCTTCCGCTTTGGACGTTGCTTGGGTCGTAAAACACAACTTTGGTTACGCCCGGCGCAATGTTCTTTTTGGAATACTGCAGTCGCAAAGAAGAATAGTTGTAGCTTTTGTTAGACTTGACAATTTGCGAAAGATTACTAAAAATCAGCTGAATAAATTCGTTTTCGATATTTTCGCCTGCAAGCATCTTAACAATTTCGCCGTCGTCGTACACAACCAGCACCACGTCGGAAAAGTCGTGAGCAAAATCTTCCTGAACAGCGTCTTGCCAAGAATAGTCCATGGCGCGTTGCATGTTGTCGTTGCGAACAACGTCCAATCGTGACATAGTGGAAAACATCA
>CAZDLE010000170.1:0-1588 GCA_964506035.1 uncultured Oscillospiraceae bacterium
TTGTTGCATTGTGCGCGTTTAACTTTGCCGGATTTTAAAACGACAAATCTTTTTTTAGATGCGCTATGAGATTTTTGTTTAGGCATATATTTACCCTCCTATAGTGTACAGATATTTAATTTAACGGAACAAGAAACATAGAGATGTTTCTGCCTTCCGTTGTAGGCTGTTTATCAATTTTTGCAACGTCCTTTAGTATTTCGGCAAAGCGTTTCATTACTTCCACACCTTGGCTTGCGTACGCTTGTTGACGGCCTCGCATGCGGATGGTTGCTTTAACTTTGTTGCCGTCTTGCAAAAATTTGCGAGCGATGTTGGCTTTTGTGTTTAAATCGCCAACGTCGATGGTCATGGAGAGCCAAACTTCCTTGACTTCGATAACCTTTTGATTGCGTTTCATTTCCTTTTCACGCTTGGTTTGCTCGTACTTGTATTTGGAGTAATCCATAATTTTGCATACAGGCGGTACGGAGTTGGGTGAGATTTTTACCAAATCAAGTTCCAAGTCGTCTGCCATCTTTTGTGCTTCGTATGCCGATACAATGCCGAGTTGTTGTCCATCGCTACCGATAAGGCGTACTTCCTTATCACGAATTTGCGTGTTGATCTGAAGCTCTTTAATAGTAGTGTCCTCCTGTTAGACAATAAAAAAGTGTGGCATCAAGAAAATACCACACAAACAGAATTTGCACCAAGTTGGCACAAAGTAGTAACTATTTGGATAACTGACGCGCGTTGCACGGCAGTGAGAAATGGTATTTCTTCTTGAATTGCAAGGGTATTATAACAAAAGGAGGCGCTAAAGTCAACCGATTTAACACCACTTTTAGTATATTTTTTGATAAACTTTGCAAATATTTTTGTAGACGTCCACAGATCAACCTAACGGACAAACGTTAGCAAGACATAAGACGTCGAACAGCAAATAAAATCGAATTGTGAGTTCTAAAGACGTTTGCAGTTTACTTTTTTCGCTGCAACGTTTTGGCAACAAAAACACTTTAACAATTTTGCACATCCAATTGCACGTCTAATTAAAGAATAATGCTCAATTTTACTACAATTTGCTAAATATCAAACGTCAAACAAGATCATTACCTGTGTTTTGCAAAGAAGCAAACGCCGGCGCCGTTAGGTCCGCAGTGGCTACCTGCCGTTGGGTTAACGACAACGATTTCGATGTTGAGTTTTTCGCCAAAACGTTCCACCAACATTTTCTTGAGTTGCTCGGCGGAAGCAAGGTCGTCGGAGTGGCCAATAACTACACGATGGTCGTAGATATCTTCCTGCAAATCTTCTATAATTTGCATAATGCGTTTTAGCGTTTTTTGTTTGCCTGTAGCTTTGTCAACATTGGTCATCATACCATCGGCACTCATATTCAATATGGGACGGATACCTATAAGGTTGCCCATAACCGCCGTCATGCCGTTTACACGACCACTCTTACGGAAGAACTTTAGGTCGTTGGCAAAAAAGTATGCGGCAAATTTGTTGACATTTTTCTTTGCCCAAGCAACCATTTGCTCGGCAGATTTGCCCGCTTTGTACATATCGCCCACTTCACAAACGATATTGTAACTGCAAA
>CAZDLE010000171.1:0-1581 GCA_964506035.1 uncultured Oscillospiraceae bacterium
TTATGCAATTGACGTTGATGCCCGTCTTGGCATGCTAAAGCGCGCCTTGTCGCACGTTAAAAACGTGGAAGTTTGCGCACACGAAGGTATGATGACGGATTTTTGCAAGCAAGTTGGTGCAACAGTTATGATAAAATCCATCCGCAATGCAATGGATTTGCAGTCGGTAATAGACCTTTGCGACGTTAACGAAAGCTATTGGGATGGTGAAACTGTGTTTGTGGTTGGTAGCAAACAATATCGCCATGTATCAAGTTCGCTCGTGCGTGAATTGGCAAGCCTTGGACAGGATTTTTCACAGTACGTTCCGGAAAATTGTCTTGACGAAATTACAAAATATTTGGTTGGTTAAGTAATGTTTATACAACAAAAGAAATTGCCTACCGCTATCGAAGTTAAATTGCAACTACCGGTAGACAATGCACTACAAAACTTCAAATTATCTTGCGACGAAAATTTGCGACAAAATTTGGTAACAAAACAGAGATTTGTTGTTGTTTGCGGACCTTGCTCGGCAGACGATCCCGTTGCTGTTGCACAATACGTTGCCAAGTTAAAGCAAGTTGCCGACCTTTGTCCAAATTTGCTTGTTGTTGCGCGTGTGTACACGGCAAAACCACGTTCCAACGGTATGGGCTACAAGGGGTTGTGCTTTGGTGAAGACGGGTGCGATATCGCAAATGGAATTGTTGCTTGTCGCAAAATGATGATCGCATGTTTAAAAATCGGTTTGCCCATTGCGGACGAATTGTTATACCCCGAGTTATTCGAATATTTCGACGACCTGGTAAGTTACAGTTTTGTTGGGGCGCGCAGCAGTGAAGATAGTTTACACCGTGCTTATTCTTCTTCATTAGATATCTGTTGCGGTGTTAAAAATGCCACCGACGGTGATGTGGAAAAACTTGTCCAGTCGTTGCAAGCAGTGTCGTTGCCAACAATTTTCCCTTATTTGGGTACACAAGTGCAAACAAACGGATGCAAATTCGCTCACGTTGTGTTGCGGGGCGGTGCAATGGATGGCGAATATCTTCCAAATATCAGTAGTAAAACCATTGCAAAGGTAAAGCAAGACTTGCAAAATCTCGGTCTAAACGATTTTGTCATGGCAGATTTGAGTCACGCAAACAGCAAAAAAATCGCTCTCAACCAAATTGAAAATGCAAAAACGGTAATTTGCGACGTCAACGTTAATGGTGTTATGATCGAGAGTTACCTTTCGGACGGTACTGACGGTACGACGTTTGGCGTATCGAAAACGGACGAGTGTTTGAGCTTTGAGGACACAAAAAATCTTCTTTTGATGCTAAACGATCGATTTGCTAAAAGATAGGTTATTAAAATAGTTTATAGAATTATGGCACCTGTTGAAAAACAAGTGCCATTTTGTTTGTAAATTATTGCCGTTTCTTTTAGCCAATTCTGAAAGAAAAATAGTGCTTTCAAGAAAAGTATTGTTTGAATGATGGGTTGCAACTATGTCGTTTGCTGACGTTGTGATTTTTGTCGGTATTGCGTGTCTTATAAAAATACCTTTGCTAAAACAAAGGCGATTAGAGTAGCAAAGGCACTTTGCGTGCA
>CAZDLE010000172.1:0-1575 GCA_964506035.1 uncultured Oscillospiraceae bacterium
GTACGATTTTGCCATCTCTTTTTCTTACGTTATACATAATTCCTCCGTTAAAGCCCTGCTTGGGCTTAGCTATATTTTTACAATCCACATTTTGATTTTGCCCGCCATCCAACATACTTTGCAAACGTGACAAGCGGAACAAAAAAAGCAAAATGCCGACGCCCAATTTTGTTTGAGCAGTTACTATTCTACAAAATCGTAGCCGTTTTGTCAACGGGAAAAGTGCAATTAAAACACAATATATTGTGGTTTATTTTCATTTTTACACAAGATATAGTATATCTGGCATAGGACTTTGACAGACATAGCTACGACAAAATACGCAAAAACTAACAACGTTGTAAGTTTTTTGCAACCGCTTGCTAACAAAATGCTACAAGGGTGCAATTATGCTTGACATAACAACGAATTTTTTTGCAAAAATTCCAGCCGCCGACAAAGGTCTAAAAAGCAAAGAAAAAGAGAAAGGTGATGGAGTCCTTTCTCTTTCTCTGATGGAGTTTGTTAAGATATGAAATCAAACTGTGGTTGCTTTGCAACCTTTTTACGACATTAGTATATCACCCCAAAATAGCAAAGTCAATACCCATTTTTTTATTTTGGGTGAATAAAAGCGGTATTTTTTTCGCTATTGGGCGTCTTTTTGATAAAACGCGATTATGATACAAAAATCGACGATTTTTGTGCGAGAAGCGGTCGTTTTGATAGAAAAAAAACCATCATTTGAATTGTTTTGATACGTTAGACCGTCTGCACGTGTCTACACAAACTGCACATAACAGTGACAAACGTTGCAACGATACGTACACGATTGACGTCAAATTGTCGTTGTAAAAAATCAAAAACCATCATTGGAATTGTTTTGATACGTTAGACTGTATGCACGTATCTACGCAAACTGCACATAACGGTGACAAGCGTGGATATGATTGAATCGCTACACCCCACGAAGGTGCACGTTAGGGACGTATTTTTGTAAAATTGATTGGTACTTTTGGAGAGTTTGTTCGTCGCAACCGGTGGTTGTGGGATCGATAAGGTCGCCACTATCTACAAACTGTTGCAAATACACCACTTTTGCCCCCTTTAGCCACTTGCCCATTTGTTCGATGGATTTTTCCGTGTGCAAATTGCCCGTTATTGTGGTGCGAAATTCGTAGTCCACAACGCAACTTTTTAGAAAGTCCACCGATTGGCAAATCGCGTTCAAATCCACCTTTACTCCTGCCGTTTGGTTGTACCGCTCCAAACTGTTTTTGACGTCCATTGCAACGTAGTCCACAAGTCCGCCTTGCACAAGTTGTTTTAGTTTTTGCGGATTGGCACCATTGGTATCAAGCTTTACAAGATAGCCCATTTTTTTGACTTCGGCAAGAAAAGCGTCAACGTCCGGTTGCAAAAGTGGTTCGCCACCGGTAAGGCACATACCTTCTAACACGGGCTTGCGTTTGCGCAAAAAAGCAAGGATTTGCTCGGTGGAAAGGTCTTCGACGTTGCTCTGCACAAGGGAGTTGTTGTGACAAAAAGGACAGCGAAAATTGCACCCAACGGTAAACACCGTGCAGGCGATTTTTT
>CAZDLE010000173.1:0-1562 GCA_964506035.1 uncultured Oscillospiraceae bacterium
ACGTTAAAAATTTGGTAACGTTTGCGCTTGATGCCCAGTTGTCAAACATCTTTTGAGCATCTTCGTTTTTAAACTGTCTTAATAGCAATCTTTCAGTTTCTAAAACTACTGTTCCCTTGTGAGTCATTGTTTTTTCCTATTTATTTGCGTTTGACAAAATTGTTGTGAAAATTAGTTGTATTGCGATAATTTGCTGTACAAAATTTGCGTGCAACTACTTGCAAATATCAAAATTACTGCTGGAATTTGTAGTGCCGACTAAAACTTTTTGATGCAACCAACAACTTTACCCAAAATAACGGGGTTGTCGGTGGGAGGAATAATAATATCGTCCATTGCATCGTTTTCGGGGTGTAAAACAAGGTTGGGGCGGGTGGATGACAGGCGTTTGATTGTTGCCTTTTCCTCCCAATAAACAAGCACGATCTCGCCAATGTCGGCATCGTTTTGTTGATGCACAACCACCATATCGCCGTCGTCGATACCGGCATTTATCATACTTTCACCGTCAACGCGCAACATAAACAATCCGTCGCCTGCAAACATATCTTTGGGCAAGGGGAACTCGCCTTCGACGTTTTCTACTGCCAAAATACCCTGTCCTGCGCTAACGTTACCAACAAGCTTTACGTAGTTGGTAGGCGTGCGGTTGCTTGTAACGGAGATAGCACGCTTTTTGTTTGCGGAAACGTTGTCGATCATACCGCTGTTTTTTAGTTTTTCCAAGTAGTAGTGCACTGTGGACGTAGATTTGATATCGAAGCGGTCGGCAATTTCACGAACAGTGGGTGGATAGCCATTGTTATCAACATAATCACGCAGATAGTTAAATATTTCCGCCAAACGGTTGTCGCCTTTTTTCATGGTAAGCCTCTTTTTTTGTATTGTTTTTTTTTTGATATATGGTGTGATTCTTAGCTGTTTTTTACTGCGGATTTTTAGTAAAAACAACATCAAACGTGCAGTAAGATTAGTAATGCGTCAATGGTCGATATTAAAATTAAATGTGTACGATTCGTTTAGATATGCAAATTTGATTGCTGTGTTACCCTAACTACGGTATTTAAAAAATAGTGTAGATAAGGCAATACAATCGCATTGCACCTACAATACAACTTTTTTTACTTAATTATACATCAAATTTTGTTATTTTGCAATACATTTTAGACTATTTGTTCGATAAAAATGCGAAAAAACGCCATTACTATATCAGGAATTGGCGTTTTTTAGATTACTATGTATGTCATAAACCTATCAACATACTCACGGCGAACGATCGCAATAACGTTTGCATACACGTCGTCAAAATCGGCGGTAAACTTCGCATCGTATCTGTTTAGCAGTGTAACTAATTTGCCGTAGTCTGTAATTTCAACTTTCAACGTTATTTTTGCATAGTCTGTTTGAGTGCGTTGTTGAATCGCATCCAGCAGTACGTCGATATTCTTGCATGTTTTTGCGGAGATAAAAATGGCAGGGCGATCAGTTTGCACAAAAGGCAAATTTTTCACAACGTCGCACTTGTTGTAAACTCGCAAAATTGGGGACGTTACGCCCAGTTC
>CAZDLE010000174.1:0-1553 GCA_964506035.1 uncultured Oscillospiraceae bacterium
CAGGTTACGATTGCCATAAGTTGCATCACGGTAAAGATAACGTTTATAACGGTATCGGGCAGTACCCCCGAAAAGGAGAACACCGACAGTTTTACCGATAGCAAAAACAGCAAAAAGAACACAACCGTTACCACAACGGGTTTTAGGATTGCCAAAACTGTGGTCAAAATCAAACTACGCTTGTTTTTTAGGAAGGACAAATCCATTTTGTCTTGCAGTTGCATTTTTACAAGCGTTTTGACGTTGGAATAATGAATCATTTTTTCCTACCCCTTTGTAACTTGCGTTGCAACTTTGTTTTTGCCCTGTCCCACTTGGATGGGGTGCACTTCAAAGCCGTTTATCGTTTGCATGTAGAATTGTTCCAAACTTTCGCCGTCCGCTTCCATTTGATGAACGTCCTTTACGCATTGGATTTGTCCTTTGCGGATAATTGCGATTTTGTCGCAAATACGTTCTACCACGTCGATGATGTGGCTAGAGAAAAACACGATATTGCCCTGTTGAGCGTGACGCTTCATACATTCCTTAACTTGATAGATGCTGTTGGGGTCAAGCCCGGTAAGCGGTTCGTCCAAAATCCACACTTTGGGGTTGTGGATAAGCGCCGACATGATTGTTACTTTTTGTTTCATACCGTGGGAATAGGTGCGAATGGGGTTATCTATTGCCGTTTCAAACTCAAACAGTTTTATAAAGTTTGCCAAGCGTTCGTCACGGTCTTGTTGGCTAACGCCGTACAAATCGGCAATATAGTTGATGTATTCGCGGGCGGTAAGACGTTCGTACAAAGCATAGTGATCGGGAACGAAACCGATTTGACGTTTTGCTTGAACACTTTGCGTTGCAACGTCGTATCCGCAAACGGTAATACTACCGTCGGTGATGGTTTGAATACCAACGATACTCTTTATAATGGTGGATTTACCTGCGCCGTTGGGTCCAAGGAAGCCGAAAATCTCGCCACCGGTAACTTCCAAATTAGCATCCTTTACGGCGTACACGTCGGAGTGTCCGTAAAGCTTGGTAAAGTTTTTAAGAACAAGTTTGTTTGTGCTTTCCATATCAATAGGTTCCTCTATGCTTCTGCCGTCCAGTTGTGCTTGCAATGCCAACACGTCGGCTTGGATTTTTTTACTGCGAATTCCTATATCTTCCCAACCGCTAACCACGTTGTATGCCAGTTCGTACACGAACCATACGCCAAACGCCATTGCGTAGTAGACAATCAAAAACAACGATTGGTACAGCGGATACAGTTTGAAATGCAACGTGTCGATATCAAATTCCAACACGATTTTGCGTGTGTTTTCCGCCCAGGTACCCAGTTTGTCGGCGATAAAGTCGCTGTTAAGGAAGAAGTAGTCTACCGACGCGTCGTAGTTGCTAAACCACGAGTTCAAAATCAACATCAAGAAGAAATAGACGCCGAACGCCACCAAACTGTAGGAAAATTCCTTCCAACGGGGGCGACGGAACACGCCCAAACCCACAACCAACAAGGGCATAAAGAATGCTTGGTAGTGGTTTGCGTAAAATTGAATCAAGTTCCA
>CAZDLE010000175.1:0-1549 GCA_964506035.1 uncultured Oscillospiraceae bacterium
TCGGAAGGATTCTTCGATTTGCCATCTGTCATGATTTATCTTTGCTATATCCCAAGGATCATCGTCAAGGTTGGTGCATACGGCATAGAAGCCGTCATACTTTGCTTCTTCCTGAATTGCTTCTGTGTTCAACTGATATACTTTGTTTTCAGCTATTTCGCCATCGTTTGTTACATTTGTCTTTGTTATGAAACGCTTCGCATCCGTCTGAGAATGCTTATCCAGAGACGATGGTTTTTGCATTGCTTTGATTGCTCGTTCCACCTGATGGTTTCTTATGGTCTGTTGGTACAGTTTGTATTTCAAAGAGAAAGTTACAATAAGGTTTTGGTCGAATGCGATATCTCTTTCTTCATCCCAACTTTCAATCCATTTTTGTTTATAAAAGAGTTTCTTTCTGTTTTCCGGAGTATCCTCCAGTTTAGAAATATCGAATGTTCCATCACTTCCTTCTAAAGACCAGCCGGTAGGGTCAAGAACCCATGCTTTTGTTTCATCTTTTAGTTTCTTGATAGATTGTGTAGTAATAAAGCTGCGCTCTCCATAGTTGTTAAACTTTCTGTTTGCCTCTGATGAAAGACCAGCGTCTGTACAGACAATGAACTTCGAGAGTTCAAAGTCACGCAGGATCTGTTGTTCCAAAGGTTTGAGTGACAGTTGTTCGTTTTGGTTTCCTTTATTGATGCAGAATGCAAGTGGAACACCGGATTTATCCATGAACAAGCCCATCTGTACGATTGGGTTTGGACGATGTTCCTTACTTGGACCGTATTGCTTGAGCCCTGCTTCTTGCTCGATTTCAAAGAAGTAATTGGTGCAGTCATAGTATAGCACGCCTGTGCTGCGTTTTAATACTTTTTTTGAGTTTTTGTACAGTTGTGCCTGTACGTAATCAGAATCTTCTGCAAGAACACTGAGAGCGCGATAGATGTGGTGCAATTCAAAGTTTGGCTGCTCAATCAGATTTTTAGACTGTTCCATGCAAGAGAGTTTGGAAGATGGATAAAGGATTCTTCCATACACCAATCTTGAGAGGATGGAATTCAGGTCATAGTCAAAAGAATGATTCTTTGTTACTTTTCTGCAGATGCTTGGAAGTCCAAGCTGATAGTATATCTTTTGCAGGAAAAGGTAGCCGGCATTAAAAGAAAATTGTTTTCCGACTGGGATACGAGTGTCAGTAGCAAAAGGAATTAGAACCTTATGGTTTTTGTTAGATTCATCTTGATTCAACGTATCTATATAAGCTCGAGCCCATGCTTCAGCGTCAGTGACACCGTACTTTTCTTGAATCATGGCTTCGTTTCCAAGATTTTCTACGATTTCTGTACTGCGTTTGCCATTCCGCTTGACATCTCGAATCACATGATATGTAGTATGAGTTTTTGATTTACCAATCATTAGCCGCATAATATTAGTCCTCCAAATAGAAAATAATCCTATAACTATTTTACCATAATATACGAATATACGCAATAGAAGAAGTATAAATTTGCGCAAAAAATAAAGCCTGGCAAGGCTTTCAGCGATTTTAGGTGTCAAACTTCCG
>CAZDLE010000176.1:0-1516 GCA_964506035.1 uncultured Oscillospiraceae bacterium
GTATTTTGTTGTGCGCTAAACCGATTGCAAACATTGTAACTTTAAACAAAAGAGCACAAAACGTTTGCCAAAGGTCAGCTTTAATATTATAATAGATACGTCAAAATATGTCAACAAATATAATCACAAATTACAAGGAAAATTTATGAAAAAGGTAACAATCTATACCGACGGAGCGTGTTCGGGCAACCCCGGAATTGGCGGTTGGGGAGCGGTGCTAATCTACAACGGCATTCAAAAGGAAATTAGCGGTTACGACAAGCAAACAACCAACAATCGCATGGAACTTTTTGCCGTAATACAGGCTTTGCGCTGCTTGAACCAAAGTTGCGAGTGCCAAATTTACAGCGATTCGCAATACATCACCGACGCTTTCAATAAGGATTGGATCGGCAATTGGCAAAAAAACGGTTGGAAAACGTCCGGAAGGCAAGAGGTAAAAAACAACGATTTGTGGAACGCATTGCTGTACGAAACAAACCGTCACAAGGTTACCTTTGTTAAGGTAAAAGGGCATGCCGACGTCGAATTGAACGAGCGTTGCGACCAGCTTGCTCGTGGCGAAGTGGAACGTTACCAAAAAATCCTTGCAGAAAACAAAGGTTAAATATAGCTGACTATCAAACAAACGCAAACGACAGCCATTCAACCAATAGACCGTTTGCGATGTGAAAAATAACCACAACATAAGCAAATTTTACTGATATGTATATCGAAACGGAACGAACTATTATTCGCAATTTTATATTTGACGACTTGGCTGATTTGCAACAAATTCTCGGCGACGAAAAAACTATGAAATATTGTGAACCTGCCTACGACATTTATAAAACGGAGAAGTTTTTGCATACATTTTGCATTAAAAACAATGGTGCAATAGGTGTCGTTCACAAGAAAACTGCAAAGTTGATTGGTTATGTTTTATTTAACCAACTACAAGCTGGCGAATACGAAATTGGGTGGATTTTTAACCGCAATTTTTGGCGTCATGGATATGCTTTTGAGTCGTGTAAAGCACTTATTGACTACGCCTTTATGAACTTGGGAGCGCGTAAAATATGTGCTGAAACGATCGACGTTGAAAAATCTATCCATTTAATGCAAAAACTCGGTATGCAAATGGAAACAATTTTGCAAAATCATACGCAAGATAATTTTGGCGACTTGGTTGACTTGTATTGCTATAGTTTGGTATATGAAGATTGGATACAGCTACATCAGTAACATACTTTTGCTTAAAATTATTCAAACGATTTCAAGCATTCGAACAACATATCAAACATTCGGTAAATTGTCAAACTGCAACACTTTATCATCAATTGCGCTTAAAAGTATAATTCTCACTCATCAAAAAAGAAGGGGACTTGATAACAAGTCCCTTTTTGATGTGAAAATGCGATTTTATGTTAACGCCGTGGCGCGCGAAACGAGCCGCTTTTAGTGTGAAATAGAGTTAAACGAGCGCTTTCGCCTGAAATAATTCGTCAACAATCGTTGTCCCAACGTTTGCAATAGT
>CAZDLE010000177.1:0-1483 GCA_964506035.1 uncultured Oscillospiraceae bacterium
ACATAGAAATGATAATTTCTCTTCAATAATGTCAATTCATCCGTAAGACGGTTGCATAATACGAACTTAACATCTTCCTGTTTTTCCCATTTAGAATATTCTTCTCTGAAAACATCAATTACTGCATCAACCATAGCGGTAATTTCAGATATGTACCGACCCGAATTAGGTAACGTACAATAATACATCAATGGTATTGCAAACAAACTGGTCGCATTTTCTACATAACGTTTTCCATCGTCTCTTAAATCCGCCAAATCTCTTTCCTGTTCCTGTTTTCTGCAACGTTCCTCTTTATTTCTTTGTATTTCAATTTTTAAATCTTCTAAGCTCTTTTGCGTTCCATCACAAGAATCATAAGTTTTCGCATTTTCCACTCCCAGTAAATGTAACAAATTAAATTTTGCCATATCACGGAAAAATTCCGTACTCTCATAATTACAATTCTTAGCCTCGCTAATCACTCTTTTACGATTTTTAATAAGATTAATATCTTCAACTACTTTCGCATTCACATATAATGCATCTAAAATTTCATAAAATTCGTCACATAATGTTCCGTTAGGTACCTGTAATTCCACGTCGCGATTATCTGAATCACGATATAAGAAAACTTTTTTACCATTAGCAACTGCCGAAAGCGGTCTCTGTTGAATAGCGTGATGAACCAATCCATAAATAAATGCTTTGTGGATTTTCTGAATAACCAACTGTTGATAATCAAAATCCAATTCCGGCATACTCTTAATAGAATCCCATCGCTTATCAATATGAGTAGAAATGGCAGCATTCTTTGTAGAATCCGGTCCGATTAAGCGTGAATATTCCGTATATGCTTTGTGATATGTTCCCGAACCCTTCTTTCCCGTTTCAGTTTCAAATGGTGCCGCAAATTTCTTCAACTTATTTGGCGTCAAATTATACAAAGCATTATAGAAATGAATCTCATATTTTGAAACAGTATCTACTGCTTCACCATTAGGGATCAAATCTTTTACTCGGAATTTACGGTTATCCAAAAGAATTTTATTATAAGCGCAAACTTTAATTTCTCTAGGTTCTTCATTTGTAGCACGTTGTATTGACGGAGCCGCTATACGAGCACCCATAGCAACAACTTCTGCAATATGTCTTTGAGCATCTGCAACAGATACTTGCTCAAAAACCTGTGTATCGCCACCATTTTCATTTCTCAAACGAATACGTTCTTTCAAACGTTGCTCAAGTTCAATTGCGCCAATAATATCACGATCAATATCATCACACTTTTCACGTACACTGTTTTTAAAATATTCCATAAGAATATCATCAAAAATATTGACACGACGATCTTCTTCGATATAACCGCCACCTGATTTGTCAATTTCCATCTTAAATACAGCATTATTCTTAATTGCATCAAAAATTCCGCCGTTAATTTCTTTGTTTAACATGGTAGTTTCTTTTTGTGTCTTCTGCAAAGAATATTTACTCAATTCTTGAA
>CAZDLE010000178.1:0-1376 GCA_964506035.1 uncultured Oscillospiraceae bacterium
GTATCAATCAATGTAAAGTCCCGATTCAGCCAGGATACTTCTGCATAAATTCTGTCTCTTGTAACACCCGGCGTATCTTTCACAATCGAAATCATTTCACCCGCCAGCGCATTAAATAATGTCGATTTTCCCACATTCGGTCTTCCGACAATTGCTACGATTGGTTTACTCATCACTAATTCTCCTTGTATCTTTCACTTTTTAATATGGTTTCCACAAGTTCCTGTCCGCTTGATTTTACAATATCCACCCCAACTTGTAAAGATTCTTTTACCTGTGTCAGTGTAATATCGTCCAAAAATACTTCCTCGCCGTCACGCAACATATTGCATGGAAGAAGGAGTCTGTTCCCCAAATACTGACCTTTCAACTGCGCAATCAGATCCTGTCCCGTAATCAGGCCGGCTACGGTAATCCTCTCCCCAAAGAAGTCATTCCGAATCCAATACAGATGCACATGGACATTTGGAAATTTCCTCTGCAGACTTTCAAACATCTGTTTCAAATACGGATAGGCTAATTTTCCGGTCGCAACTGATACGTCAACCTCTCTGTCATCGCCCTCCAAATCCGCAAGGGCTTCTGCAAATTCGTTGAGCATCAGACGCAACATTCCGACACCGTTTTCCAACTGCATATACCCGTCATACCGTTCTTCCTCCGGCATATCCTGTTCTGCCAGAATATACCACTCATCTCCGGCATGAATGAAGTGGAATCCGTATTCTGCATAAATCTGCCTCTGCCACTTCTCTATGGTTTCAATCACATGCTCAGCATCTTCTTTTGTAAACGGTTCCAGCGGATACAGTCCCTCTCGAAACTTCGTCAGTCCGACCGGAACCACCGAAACACTCTGCAAATACGGAAGGTACTTTGTCAAATCCCGAATACTTCTCTCTAATTCTTCTCCGTCATTGACACCTTTGCAAAGTACAATCTGCCCGTTCATGTGAATACCGCCCTCATACAGCCTGTCCACCTTTTTCAAAGCCTCACCCGCAAACCGATTGTTCAGCATCTTACAGCGAAGCTCGGGATTCGTTGTCTGAAAAGAAATGTTAATCGGCTCCAAATGATACTGCACCATACGTTCCACATCATGGTCGCTCATATTGGTGAGCGTAATATAATTCCCCTGCAAAAACGACAACCGGGAATCGTCATCTTTAAAATAAAGAGTCTCTCTCATCCCTTTTGGCATTTGGTCAATAAAACAGAAAATGCATTTATTCCTGCAGGAACGATATTCGTCCATCAATCCCTGTTCAAATGTAATACCAAGGTCTTCCTCATAATCCTTCTCAATCTCTAATTCCCATTCTTCTCCGTCTGCCTTTTCAATCAGCACGACCAGTTCTTCATCATTGACATAG
>CAZDLE010000179.1:0-1258 GCA_964506035.1 uncultured Oscillospiraceae bacterium
ATTCCAATTCGTACATCTTGCAATAGAAATCAAATCTTGCACCTTCTGTTTCAGCATATACATAAGCTTGGATGTATTCATATTTGCTCCAATCCTCTGTTTCTAATGGTGCTTCATCTTTCAACAGCTTCATAACGACTACCGCATCGGAACGATCGGTTGTAAAGCTTGCTGATTTCACTCCGTCCATCACGTGTTCTGTTTCATAACTGTGTGCCACACCTTCTGCACAGAAGTCTACTCCGCCATTTTCAAAGTTTTGTAATACGTCATATTTTTGTTTCTTTGGATAATATTGATCCTTTTTCGCATCTGCAATTCGGTCAATACATTCTATTTCAACAACTTTCTTTCCTTGATTTCCTGCGGAATCAGGTGCCGTATATACAATCTGATATTCTTTTCCGGCCTTCACCCGATATGTTCCGGCTTGTACCTGTTTTGTAATATCATTGCTTTCACCTTCTAACACGACACAAGAAACTGTAATTTCTTCCAAACTGTTATCGTATACGGTAGCTTCCGGAATATTGATTTTTCCTCCTACCATAACAGCCAGAACATCTCCCGGTGCTTTCGTACCTAAATCGATAACCGGAGCGACGGTGTCTGCTGCATAATTTTCAAACGTTCCTATTAAATTGTCGATCCACACATTTCCGGTATCTGACTTGATTTGGAAAAATAAGAACTGCATATCCTTATATGACTCACTTACAGTAGAAGGGATTCTTCCTTCCGGATACTGTTCTTCTAATTCTTCTTTATCAATCGTAACAATATTTTTTCCTTTTGCAATTTCATATCTTTGATTCAACAAATAGAATCCTTCGTTTGCATCGTCCATGTCTACATCTGAATACACTGTAATCTGCAGCTTATCAAAACCGCTCAAATCATAATATGTCGGATATACAGCTATCATCTGATAGTCATTGTTGCACGCTACTTTCAAGGAATTTCCTTTTACAGCGTTCTCTTTTGTGATTTCCATTCCTTGTGCCCAAACCTTAGAATCGTCATCAAAATTTGCCAATTCGATTTGTCTTGTACAGGCAATGATTAATTCTTCTTCTGTTTGGTTATCAAATTTGTCTTTTGCTGTATAGACAACTGAATAATCTCCATATTCGCTTGCTACAAATGTGTCCTGTGAAACAGCAACCGGTTCCTGATCCAGCATTACCTGATACCCACCATCGATTACTTCTCCGCTTTTGTCCTTCCAAGAAACGCTTGGGACAGTAACTGTTTCTCC
>CAZDLE010000180.1:0-1225 GCA_964506035.1 uncultured Oscillospiraceae bacterium
GAACTTCAGATTCTGCGGATGTTGTCCAATACACCATTGCAGGTTGATGTTGTATTCCTTCATGTGTCAAGCCATGTTTCCAAAAACACATCTACCAGTCATTTGAACAAATTTTATGTTTCTTTTCAGGATATTAAGAAACATAAATTTGACGGATTTATCATTACGGGAGCACCGGTAGAACAGATGCCTTTTGAGGATGTGGATTATTGGGAAGAACTGAAAGAAATCATGGAGTGGACCAAAAACCACGTCACTTCGACATTACACTTGTGTTGGGGGGCGCAGGCAGGGCTTTACTATCATTACGGAGTGGAAAAAAAGCCGCTTCCGGCGAAGATGTTTGGCGTGTTTGAACATACGGTACAGAATCGGAAAACACCATTGCTTCGCGGCTTCGATGATGTGTTTTATGCACCGCATTCCCGTCACACTACAGTGCTTGCAGAGGATATCCGCAGGATACCGAACATGGTGATTCTCGCCGAGTCTGAGGAGGCAGGTGTGTTCCTATGCATGACGGAAGACGGAAAGCAGATTTTTGTGATGGGACACCCGGAATATGACCGCGTGACACTACACAATGAATATATGCGGGATAAGAGCAAAGGACTGGATATTGAAGTGCCTAAAAATTATTATAAAGATGACAATTGTGAGAACAAACCGCTACTGACATGGCGTTCGCATGCGAATAATCTTTATACAAACTGGATTAATTATTACGTGTATCAGGCTACCCCATATCTGTTGGAAGATGATGAATAAAGGACTGGAAAAGATTGCTGAAAACAGCAGTCTTTTTTTGTGTACTTTTTCAGTAAATTTATATTGACGAGCGTATATGGTAGTGATAATATTAAATGCACAGGCACATTATATAGTGATTACAATAAGGCTAAAACACTAAATGTAGACAAAACGAAAGGAGAAGATTTGAATGATCAGAGTAGTCAAAAAAGATGGCACAAAAGAAGACTTTAACGCGCAAAAGATTGTTGTGGCAGTGAATAAGTCGGCAAATCGTGCATTGATAAAGTTCACGCAGGAAGAACTGAATTTTATCTGTCAGTTTGTGGAAGATGAGATTCGGAAAATGGGAATCGAAGATATTCAGATAGCGCAGATGCACAACGCGGTAGAGGGAGCGTTGGAAAAGGTAAATCCGTTGGTAGCGAAGAGCTATCGGGATTATCGAAATTACAAACAGGATTTTGTACAGATG
>CAZDLE010000181.1:0-1220 GCA_964506035.1 uncultured Oscillospiraceae bacterium
GTATCCAACTCCCCACACCACCTTTAAGTATTTTGGTTCTTTCGGGTCAATTTCTATCTTTTCCCGAATATGTCTTACATGAACCATAACGGTATCTGTGTTAATCGCTCGTTCTTCCCATACTCTCTCGTAGATTTCCTCTGCGGAGAATACACGTCCCGGAGACTTGATTAACAAAAGAAGGATTTTGAATTCCATAGGTGTCATTTTCACCGGTTCACCGTCCACCCGCACTTCCACCGTATCTTCATTCAGTTCCAGACCGCCAATCCGGTAAATATGCTGATTCTCTTCCGATTCTGCCTCTGTCTGTGAAAATCTGGTATACCTGCGAAGTTGGGAATTGACCCTTGCAAGAAGTTCCAACGGTTGAAACGGCTTGGTCACATAGTCATCTGCTCCCATATTCAGTCCCATAATCTTATCCACTTCTTCCGATTTTGCCGAAAGCATAATCACCGGAAAATGATGTGTTTTCCGAAGTTCCATGACCATTCGGATTCCGTCCATTCTCGGCATCATAACATCTACGATTGCCAAATGAATGGTTTCTCTTCGAATGACCTCCAGACCTTCCACACCATCTTGTGCCTGAAATACTTCATAGCCTTGACTTTTTAAGTAGATTTCGATTCCGTTTCGAATCTCCGCATCGTCTTCCACAATTAACACATGGTAATTCTTTTCCATCTTTCTCTCCTTCTTTGATGCCTTTTATTCATGTAATGCCATCATACTCTCGGATTCTAAAAAGAAACTCTAGAAAATCCGAAAGATTTTCTAAAGTTTCTTCTTCAAAAACTTCTTTTTTACAATCACATACGTTATCATATGTGCCAAAACCGTCACAATCCAGCTAATCGGATAAATTGTATAAATCGTGTCAATGGTGTGGAACCGGTCGATTCGGAACACCGTCTGCAGCCACACAATGCGAAGCAGGCAGGAGCCGACCAACGACACAATCATCGGGAATACTGCATATCCCATTCCACGTAGGGAGCCGACCATAACCTCCATCATACCGCATAGGAAATACGGAATACAAATATATGCCAAACGTACTACACCCGCTTTGATTACCTGCGGACTGTTGGTGTATAATCCGAGCAATACCGGGCTTGCCATATAACAGGAGATTCCTGCTATCAGCCCTGTCACGACAACGCATCCCTGTGCAGTAAATAAAATCTTGTTCAAACGATGATATTTCCCTGCAC
>CAZDLE010000182.1:0-1205 GCA_964506035.1 uncultured Oscillospiraceae bacterium
CGGAATTTGCTTTTTTTAGTGCGTTAACTTCGGTTGGCGCACTTTTTTTTATTATAAAAGGAGAAAAAACTATGAAAAAGAAATTGTTACTTGCTGTGTTGACAATCATCTTTGCAAGTTGCTTGGCACTTACCGCCTGCGACATGTCACCTAACGATCCTAACAAGGGTTGGGGCAGTGTTTTCACTTACGAAACCGCCTATGCCGAAGCGCAAAGCCTTGGTTACACCGGCTCCTTGCAGGATTTTATCGATTCCATCAAGGGCAAAGACGGCATTGACGGAAAGGCCGGAGCCGACGGCATTGGTATCAAATCCATCCAAGTTAACGAAAAAGGCGACTTGATTGTCACTTTGACTAACGACTCTGTTGTAGACTGCGGAAGCGTTAGAGGTCCAAAGGGAGACCAAGGTGAAAAGGGTGACACCGGAGCTACCGGTGAGAAAGGCGATAAAGGTGAAGCCGGTAACGACGGAGCAGACGGCACTACACCACAACTGAAAGTTGGTGAAGATAACTACTGGTACGTTTCCTACGATAACGGTGCAACTTGGACGTCTTTGGGTGTTAAAGCCACAGGTGACAAAGGTGATACAGGTGAAACCGGTTCCCAAGGCGAAAAAGGCGATAAAGGCGAGCAAGGCATAAGCATTGTTAGTACTGCGTTTGATGAAAATGGAAACACTGTTATCACCTACAGCAACGGCACTACTCAAACGATCGAACACAAGTGGAAGGTTTGCTACACTTTGGTACAAGCAAATTGCATAACGGATGGCAAGGTGCTTTACGAGTGCGAAGATTGCTCTCTTGTTAGAGTGGTAACCGTTGCAAAAAGCGGTCACACCGAAGGCGAGTGGACAACAGATACCCAACCAACCTGCACAGCAACGGGCAGTAAGCACCAAGTTTGCTCCGTTTGCGGTGATACGATAAACACAGAAACAATCAACGCAAATGGTCACAACTATAACGACCAAGTTGTTGATCCCACTTGCACCACGCAAGGCTACACGTTGCACACGTGTTCAGTTTGTGGAGATAACTACCAAGATACCGTTGTTCCAACAAACGGCGTGCACAATTTCCAAGAATCCAACGTTTGCGAATACTGCAAGCAAGATATTGCAGACGTTGCCGTTGATAGCTACAATATGTCCAAAACTGACGACGACAACGTTAGCGCGTATGTTGTTCCACGTGCC
>CAZDLE010000183.1:0-1171 GCA_964506035.1 uncultured Oscillospiraceae bacterium
TCCTTACACCTTCTGCTACAATCCTGCCCTACTGCTGGAGGGCGGCCTTGTTCAGATCGTGATTGCCGCAGCGACCGCCATGCTGGGTGTGTTCTTCATCAATATCTGCACGGTAGGCTATCTGCGCAGCCGTGTGAATATTCTGTGCCGGGTTCTGCTTCTGGTGGGCGGCATCCTGCTCCTGATGCCTCAGTACCTTCCCAGTTTGATTGGATTCGCAATTGGTGGCGTGGCATTCCTGATGGCCTGGCGGAAACCCGATAAGGCAATCGCAAAATAATAGGAGCTGACTGATGAAACGATCTTTTTTTCCCGATACCGGCATTTGGCGGAAGGGAAACATCCATTCCCATACCACGCGAACAGACGGCCTGTGTCCGCCGGAACAGCAAATTCGCGATTATTACGCTCGCGGCTATGACTTCCTGTCGATCACGGATCATAATGTCATCGATTCCCATCAGCTTGGCAAAGACGTGGACATCTGTATGATCCCCGGCTGGGAGCGGGATATCCGCCACACGGAATGCAACACCGCATGCATTCATGTCCTCGGACTGTTTTCCTCGGATGCGGCGGAAACGCCCTCCCACGAGGTACGACGCTATGACTGTCTGGAGATCCCGGATCAGCAACTCCTGGACGAGATGCGTAATGACGGGCAGTTCGTAGTCCTGGCGCATCCGCACTGGAGCCGCATGACTCCTTCCGAGGTTTTAGCGCTGACAGGGTTCCACGCCATTGAGGTCTTTAACACCGGCTGTGAACGGCTGATGCATGCCGGACGGGCAGACCTGTACTGGGATCTGCTTTTGCAGGAAGGCCGCAGAGTTTGGGGCGTTGCCTGTGATGATACCCATGGAAAAACCGCGAAAAGTGACCGCTTCGGCGGCTGGGTCATGGTGAGGACGGAAACGTGTACACCTGCTGCGCTCCTGACTGGCATGAAGGAAGGGACCTTCTATTTTTCACAGGGGCCGTCCATTCAGGACTGGGGCATTGAGGAGAATGTAGTTTATTTTCACTGTAGTCCCTGCAAGGAGATCCACGTGACCACCTACCCCACCAGAGGGTATAGCTGCTATGCCGCCGAAGGCGGCGAGCTGACCGAACTGCGTTATCCACTTAAAGGGGGAGAGCAGTATATTCGTATCGAGTGTGTTGATGCCGA
>CAZDLE010000184.1:0-1170 GCA_964506035.1 uncultured Oscillospiraceae bacterium
CAAAGGTAAGGCAGCAGGATAAAATGCGTGCAGAAACAGAGCGTGAAAAAATGCGGGCTAATCTGCTGAGGGCAGTGTCTCATGATTTGCGGACTCCGCTTACGACCATATTCGGTTCTAGTTCTGTGATTATGAATCAGTATGACGAACTATCGAAGGAGCAGATTTTACAACTGTCAAAAGGGATACAGGAAGATTCTCAATGGCTGATTGAAATGGTAGAAAATCTGTTATCGGTCACAAAGGTAAATGGCGGAAGCGTGCATCTGAATAAAACGCCGACTGTATTAGAGGAGCTGATTGACACTGTTTTAATGCGTTTTAAAAAGCGATATCCGAATCAGAAAATTCATGTGGAGATTCCGGATGAATTTGTAATCATTCCGATGGACGCACTTTTGGTCGAGCAGGTCGTCGTGAATCTTTTAGAGAATGCGGTGCAACACGCTCATGGCATGACAAAACTGATTTTGCGGGTTTTTGTCATAAAAAATCATGCTATTTTTGAAATTATTGACGATGGCTGCGGTGTGGCGAAAGAACATTTGCAGGATATTTTCACCGGGTATTATGAGAAAAAAGATGCTCCGGTTGACAGTCAGAAGAAAAGCATGGGAATCGGTCTTTCGGTATGTGCTTCTATTGTAAAAGCGCACGACGGAGAAATTAGCGTGGAAAATAGGAAAGAGGGCGGCTGTTGTTTCCGATTTGCCCTTGCAACAGAGGAGGAAAATCATGAATAATAAATTCAAGGTACTCTTGATTGAAGATGATCATAATATCAAAACATTTGTGAAAGCTATTTTAACGACCAATGGCTATCAGACCATTGAAGCGAAAGACGGTGCCGGCGGACTAATGCTATATCATTCTTACTGTCCTGACTTGATTATCTTAGATTTGGGATTGCCGGATATGGATGGCATTGAACTGATACAGGAAATACGAAAGCAGGGAGATGTTCCGATTATTGTGCTGTCTGCAAGAAACAGCGAAAAAGACAAAGTGGAAGCCTTGGATATCGGGGCAAATGATTATGTTACAAAACCATTTGGAACGGATGAACTTTTGGCAAGAGTGCGGGTGGCACTCAGACACCAGAGAATCGGTGAAAGTTCCAAAATGAATCAGTTTGCATTGAACGAAATGAAAATTGATTATGAAGAAAGA
>CAZDLE010000185.1:0-1122 GCA_964506035.1 uncultured Oscillospiraceae bacterium
GTGTTCCCTCTAAATAATCACTATTAAAACGTATCATCTTTTTATCCCCTTTATGACTTCATATTCAAAATCGACTGACGAACCAAACGTTCAAAAAGTTTTGCCCTTCGGTTGGCAGTTTCCTGCACTTCTGCATGATTCAACGGATTTTCAGATATTCCGCAAGCCATGTTTGTCACGCAGGAAATTCCACAAATTTTCATACCCATATGATTGGCTGCAATCGCCTCACAGGCCGTACTCATTCCAACTGCATCTGCACCCAATTTATCTGCCAGACGAACTTCCGCCGGACTCTCATAATTCGGTCCCGTAAATTGAAGGTACACACCCTCTCGAATCTCGATATCTTCTTCCTTTGCAGTCCTTCGTATGATGTCCTGCAACTTTTTATCATATATCTCACTCATATCCGGAAATCTCGGTCCCAATTCATTCAGATTTGCACCAATTAACGGAGATGGCACAAACGAAGCAATCTGATCGGTAATCAGCATAAAATCTCCTGCCGCAAAGGAACGATTCACTCCGCCGGACGCATTGGTAAGAAAGAGAATCTCCGCACCCATCAGCTTCATCAGACGAATCGGAAGTACCACATCCTGCATCGTATATCCTTCATAATAGTGAACTCTGCCCTGCATAAGAACCACCGGTACTTCTCCCACATATCCAAACAAGAACCTGCCATTGTGTCCTGCTACGGTCGAAACCGGAAATCCATCAATTTCGTGATAAGAAATCTCACCTACCACATCGATAGTTTCTGCAAATCCACCCAATCCGGAACCAAGTACCAATGCCACCTTCGGCTGAAACTCTATTTTTCTTTTGCAATACTCATAACTTTTCACCAATTTTTCGTATACCTGATTCATAAAGCCTCCTTCAAATATCCTGTGTTTTTTTATTCTAGCATAGCCCAAATGAAATTGCAATCTGCTCCCTAAATTCCATATTTGATTTTAATCCGTTCTAATTTTTCCCCAAAAGGCTTCGCCAAAAAGTATAAAAATATCACATTGGAAATCGAATACAACACTGTATGCGGAATCGCTGACAAAAGCGCCGCCAGATACAGTTTCCATTGGAATGTGTCATTATACCACAACACCGTCCAAA
>CAZDLE010000186.1:0-1120 GCA_964506035.1 uncultured Oscillospiraceae bacterium
GTGTTTCCACTATCGTAAAAGGCGGTAACGTTAAACTCGCCGTCCAAAACAACTTGGCATTTGGCAAGATTGGGTACAATCTTTTTGACATCCTTGGCATAAACAATCAGCAATTTTGCAATCACAAAAACAATCAAGATTGCAAAAAAGTAGCAAAACAACGGTACGTCGCTTTGGTAAATTACCCCACCCGCAAAACTGTTTTGCGACAGGTTGAACAATCCCACGACTGCACCTCCCAAAGCAAAAGTATATGCGCACGTTGCCAAAATATGCCAAAATAGTTTTTTGCCAAATCCCACCGTTGCGATGCACGTCAGTAACAACGAAAGAGTTTTTGCTATGTACAAAAACGCACCGCCAAGGTTTGCCGTTAGCAATGCCGTGACGCTTCCCACCACTGCGCCAAGCAAAATTCTGCGCCACCTAACGGACAATTTTAGCGTTGACGTTGCAAGATAGAGTATCAAACAATCCATGGAAAAATTGTCTAAAAAGGCGTACTCGATATACACGTTCATGGTTGCATTGTAACGCAAACAAAAGGCACAATATTGCAATGTTTTGTTGAAATAACGACGATTTTTGAACAATTAAAAAAGGGACAAGGAATTTTCCTTGCCCTAATTTGTTATTACAAACGCGTATTTAACTACTCAGTAACGGTCCTTTTGATTTCGCGATAGATTTTACCTTCTACATAGTCGGTAGGATCCACCTGTTTGCCGTTTTTGGCAACTTCCAAATGAAGATGTGCACCGTCGCTAAACTCGTAGGATGCCGTTGTGCTAACTGCACCAAGTTTATCGCCTTTGGCAACGTTTTGCCCAGCTACCACTTGCACGTCCGCTAACGATGCATAGGTTGCAACGACGTTTTCGCCGTGATCCACCTTTACGTAGTGTCCCATGCCGTAGCTTTCGCCCACTTCCAAAACGGTACCGTCGTACATGGCAGTGACGGGAGAGCTTTCCGTAGCTAACAGGTCAATACCCTTGTGCGTTGCCCACTGGTTTAGCGTGGGGTTGTACACAAACAGCAGTTGATCGTCGGTGTAGTCCATACCTACGCTTTTGTAGGCAACGGGGCTGGCAAAATACACCTTTTCCGTGATGACGGT
>CAZDLE010000187.1:0-1095 GCA_964506035.1 uncultured Oscillospiraceae bacterium
TGACCTTGACAGAAACAGCAACATTTACATCGCCAATATTGTTAAATGCAGACCCCCTCACAACCGTGACCCAAAGCCTCAAGAGCAGGATGTGTGCATCGAGTACCTAAGACAGCAGGTAAAAATAGTCAGACCGAGAATAATTGTCTGCCTTGGCAGAATTGCGGCGCAAAGGCTTATTTCACCTGAGTTTAGAGTAACAAGCCAGCACGGGCAGTTTTTTGAAAAAGGCGGAATTCTTTTTATGGGCACCTTTCACCCGTCGGCACTGCTTAGAAACGAGAGCAACAAACCCTTGGCATTAGAAGACTTTCAGTCTTTAAGAGATAAAATCAAAACCGAGGGAATCGAAATATAAAATTATCAGGTCACTGACGAAAGACAGCGACCTGATTTTTTTCTTAAATTATGCTTTAGCCTTCTTCGGTAATTTCTCTTTGATTGCTGCGAGAAGCTTTTCAACAAGAGGATATGTGAACTTAACAATAAGCACACCGATAAGAGCGTAAATAATACCAACAAGAGCGCCGGCGAGAACGTCTGAGCAGTAGTGAACTTCAACATAAATTATTGAAAAGCCCATAATTGCGGCAAATATAGTTGCGGGGATACCTATCTTTCTGTCGTACCAAAGAACTGCAACACCGGCTGCGAAAGCTGATGAGGTGTGACCTGAGGGGAATGAGAAGCTGGTGAGTTTATCAACATAGTTGGGGAACTCATATGTATCTAACCACTTTTGAGCAAATTCGGGGTACTTTTCAATTAAAGCTGTAACCTTTTCAACAAAATAGTCGAATCTTTCGCCTTTGCCCGCTGCAAGGAAAACTTCCGTGTCTGCAAGAAGTCCGTCAAGGTCAAAAATGTAGAAGGGTCTTACTCTTGCGAAAATATCTTTAAGCACAACATTGTTGAGAACGGCCATAACAAGCAGCGAAACGATAACTGCCATTCCGGCTTTGCGATATTTCTTAGTGCAAAAAAGCACAAGACCGAGAGCGATAAAGATAATACCTTCTTCGCCTAAGGTTGTGATGGTTGTCATGATAGCGGTTAGAATAGGGCTGTGACTACTCTGCACCAAGTCAAAAACGC
>CAZDLE010000188.1:0-1089 GCA_964506035.1 uncultured Oscillospiraceae bacterium
TCTTTTGTATCTTGCAATTGCATCTGCAAGAACAAATTCATATGTGTTTCCAATATGCGGCTTGCCTGATGTATAAGCAATCGCTGTTGTCATATAAAATTTCTTGTTTTCCATTTCTTCACTCCTTTTCTAATTAAAAAAAGCCGCGTCTTCTACCATATAAGAAGACGGGCTAAATTCCGTGTTACCACTTCTTTTTATCAGTATCTCACGATACCAACCTCCATAAGTTTGTCTTACTCTCATAAAACAACTCTCTCGCTGTAAAGGGCGAACCCATTGTACCTAACTAATGCTCAGCACACCGCTCAGAAGCCATCTTCCATCTTCTTCCGTTTATCCCTCTCAGCAAATGGAATTTCTCTGTAAAACTTTCAAAAATGTACTCTTTTCGTCACTGCGTTTTCCTTATTTAAATACTTTGAAATCGTAACATAACAAGGTGCTATATGTCAAGGTTTCAAAGTGCTAATTTATATAAAGTCTATCCTCTCTATAAATTTGTGAAGAATTGGAACTGGATTAATGTCATAATACAACAAGGAGCCGGGGCAATTCCCGGCTCGTAATCATTTGCATTTTTTACAACAATACATCCGGAAATTCTTCCCGGTGTTCATGCATAATATGAATCAGTTCTTCGAAGGCTTCCGTCAGCAGTTCTCCTTTGTTACAAACCACTTCAAAACGTCCCCCGTTAAGCAACGTGTAATGTCCGGTTTCGTGAAGTCCGTTCCGAAGATAGAATTCTTTTCGTCGGATACGCTGCTCACAATTATCGGATTCTTCCGTCGGATCTTCAAAATCCAAAATCAACTGCAAGTCCGAATATACCTCCATTAATTTATGAAGAGTCGCACTTCCATAACCTTTGGAGCGCTGTCTCTTATCTATGGCAAGATAATAAATATATGCACATTCCGTATGTTTTACCAGCACCGAAAAACCGATTGGCGTTTCCCCGTCGTAAACGCCCAACACCTCCGTATCTGTCTGCTTTGCAAAAGTAAAAATGTCATCCATATCCCAACGCTCATATCGTGGAAATGCTTCTATATTAATTTGTTCAAAATAATCTCTGTCCTTGCT
>CAZDLE010000189.1:0-1064 GCA_964506035.1 uncultured Oscillospiraceae bacterium
CATATGAATCGGAAAGTGAATTAAGAGGTCCATATGACCGTTCGGATGAAAGATTAAAGATTGCCATGGAAGACCCGTTCTGCAAAGGAATGGTTCTTTGGCCGGAATTATCACACAGTGATCCGATGGTGCTGGAATATTTAACAGCGAATGCGTGGAATCCGTTACAAAAAAACATCGAGAAACTTGCAGAAGATTTTTGTTATCACCGTTATGGACAGTATAGTGAACAAATGAACCAATGCTGGCAGCATATGCTTCCGTTTATAAAACTTGGAGACTGGGGCGGATACAGCAAACGTCCGGTAACTGATAAGGATCATGCAAAATATACACCGGCGTGGTATGAACATCAGGATATATGGGCACAGTTTTCGTTCTTTATGAGTCGAGAATATAATTCTGAACTTTGGCCGGGACTGAAAGAACATGTTAATGAAAAAATAAAAAAGACAATTGAGTTAAAAGATAACCTCGCTGAGACTGTAAAAATACTTCTTAACATGGAAACCGCTTTTTCAAACCCATTTATCAAAAGAGACGCTATAGATATAGTGAAAACAATCCTCGGACGATTTATGAATTATATTTCTATCGCAGCCTTACAGTGTATCGGTGATTCCGATGCGGTTTTAGAAAAAGAAAAATTATATATGACTGCATTGAAACTTATGGAAAGATTACTGGGAAACAGCACAGATTATTCCATCTATGAAAGTTTTCTGGAATTAAAGAATGTTGCACCAGTTAATCCGAATTTTGAAACAACCTTAAAAAAGAATATTTGCAATGTATACTGTTCACAAGCTGCATATGAATTAGTAGGGAATGTATTTGCTCCAGAAGCAAAAAATGCATTTGAATGGATGAAACAGGGTGGCGATTCCGCAAAAATCCCAGAATTAATTGACAAACGGCAGAAACTTACAGTATTGTTTATAGAGAAACCATTAGAGGAAATGAGACCAGAGCATCCAAAGAACTTATCTGAAGTCTTACAGGATGTATATAACTATATTATTAACAAGGGGGAATAAAATATGTATTATGAAGATTTGATGTAT
>CAZDLE010000190.1:0-1054 GCA_964506035.1 uncultured Oscillospiraceae bacterium
GGGAAAGGTCGGCAATTTGCGCCACCGGCAGCACCTGCCCTGTTACATTGGAAGCATGGGTGCACAGCACCAGCTTTGTTTTAGGTGTAATGGCCTGTTCAAAGGCCTGCAGTGTGGCAGCCCAGTCATCAGGTTGGCTTTGCACCACACTCAGGCTGATTTTGCCCTGTTGCTGCAAGGCACACAGCGGCCGCCAAACCGAGTTGTGCTCCAGGTCTGAAATGACCACATGGTCCCCCTGCTCCAGCAGTCCAAAAATGACAAGATTTAGTGCATGGGTGCAGTTTTGGGTAAACACGATCTGTTCCGGGCCTTCGGCACCAAAAAAATCGGCCGCAAGCTTGCGTACCCGGTAAACCGCCTCGGAGGCCTGCATGGCCATAGCGTGGCCGCCCCGCCCGGGGTTGCCCCCCAGCTGTGACACCGCACGGCCAGCGGCAGCGGCTACCTGTGGTGGCTTAGGAAAGCTTGTGGCTGCGTTGTCAAAATAGATCATAATTCCACCCCGCCCTGCACAATGTGCACCACTTTTACGCCGCCGCGCATCAAAATATTTTGTGCCACAAAGGGGTCGGCAAAGGGAACAATGCCATAGCCACAGCCGCTGATAGCCTTAAACTCGGCACTGCGCATCACGCGGGAAGAAATACCGTATTTCATAAGCAGTTCCTGGCCTTTCAGCGCAAAAGTAACTGAATTGACCAGCAAAACCGGCTTGGACATAAAAATCACCTCGACTTTCACTAATAGAATATGCAGTGAAAAGCCGAGGTGTGGCATGCATATGAAAAGCTTATATGTTTTGCAGCAGGCAAACCGCCCGCGCGTTGATGCCCTGGGTGCTGCCGGTGTAACCCAGCCACTGTTCGTTCTCAATTTTTACATTCAGGCAGTCAGTCGTGCAGCCCATGGCGCGGCAAAGGTTTTCTTTTATCTGGGGCACAAAACTGGCAAAGCGCACATCCTGCAGCACCACCAGCAAATCCATGTTGCCCAGGCCAAAGCCGCGCTGGCCCATCAGCCGGGCAACCTGTTCCAAAATTTGCAGACCCGG
>CAZDLE010000191.1:0-1042 GCA_964506035.1 uncultured Oscillospiraceae bacterium
TAATATCATGCCATATCGGCGGAAATTAAGCTCTTTTTCTTCCTCGTTTTGTCTGTCGTGTACTATTTTATCTTTAGCCATTATTGCTCCTTTGTATTGTGCGGTGGATTTTGATTTGCATTATGTTTGCTGTTTTGTATAAAACGAGAAATGTAAGTGGTGCAAATCGTCTTTTATATAGAAATTTTTCTTTTTGTCGGTACATAAATTTGTACTGTGTGTTTAAAATGCTTGCATAGGATATTCTAATATGCTACAATAAATCTAATTGAGGGATATGCTAAAGTTCAAATAATTAAAAGCAAAAAAATCCCCTGAAAATCAGAGGATACTCACACACTGTGAGGTCGCATAGCGACGAGTAGGATAAATCTTTATTTGAACTTGTAGTGTAAATCTCATAAGGTTTGAGATGACTTTATGATAGCACATGTTTTTATCAATGTCAATCAAAAAACTGAAAAAATTAAAATAAAGGAGAAAAAATTATGGCAAACATAAAAGAGGTTGGTGATTACTATATCGGTTTAGATATAGGCAGTGATTCTGTCGGTTGGGCTGTTACCGACACAGACTACAATATTTTAAAGTTTAAGGGCAATGCTATGTGGGGAATACGTCTTCTCGATGAGAGCAACACTGCTCAGGAGCGTCGAGTTTTTAGAGGCAATAGAAGGCGTAATGACAGAGGTAAATTTAGAATTAAGTGCCTTGAAATGCTTTTCGACAAGGAAATTTGCAAGGTTGACCCTTCTTTTTTCATGCGTCTTAAAGAGAGTAGCTACCAAATTGAGGATAAAACCGTAGACGGAATTTACTCACTTTTTAATGATGCTGATTTTACTGACAAAAATTATTATGAGAAATACAAAACAATATATCATTTAAGGAAAGAGCTTATTGAGTCTAATGAGCCTCATGACATTCGTCTTGTTTATCTTGCAATTGCACACATTATAAAAAATAGAGGCCATTTTCTTTTTGACTCTGATAGTCTTGGAGAAAACGGATTGCCTGACTTTAATGGAATATGGAATGAATT